>JAPLSZ010000231.1:16632-36460 GCA_026398385.1 Kiritimatiellota bacterium
CTGCGAGGGCAGCCAGACGAACATGGGTAAAGGCTATCAGCCCTTTGGCGACCTGTTCTTCGAATGGTCGCACGGCGAACCGGAGCCATTTCGCCGGGAGCTCGATCTGCGCGACGCGGTCCACCGCATTGGCTACCGGGCCGATGGCATTGCCTATCGCCGCGAGTACGTTTGCAGTTATCCCGACCAGGTCATGGCGCTTTGTTTCACCGCCGACAAGCCGGGCGCCTATAGCGGGCTGATCCGGCTTACCGATGCCCACAAAGGCAAGCTCCAGGTCAAGGGGAACGAACTGAGCTTCTCGGGGGCGCTTTCGAACCAGCTTGCTTACGAAGCCCGCGTTCGCGTCATCGCCGAGGGAGGAAAGACCTCCGTGGAAGCCAACGGCCTTCGGGTGAGCAACGCCGACCGGGTGACGGTCCTGATGGCGGCCGGAACATCCTTTGCCAACGATCCCAAGCAGCGGTGGCGCGGCGAGTATCCGCATGCCAAGGTGGCGCAGCGAATTGAGACGGCTGCCAAGAAGTCGTTCGAGGAGCTTCGCAAGACGCACGTCGCCGACTATCAGAAGCTGTTCAATCGCGTACAGTTGGAGCTCACGGCCAAGGCGGAGGACTTGCCTGTCGACGAGCGACTGGCCAGGTCAAAGACCGGCGCCGCCGATCCGGATTTGGAAGTGTTGCTGTTCCAATACGGCCGTTACTTGCTCATCAGCAGTTCGCGCCCAGGCGGCCTGCCCGCCAACCTGCAAGGGATCTGGAATGAAGAGCTCAAGCCTCCGTGGTATTGCCAGTACACCACCGATATCAACATCGAGATGAACTACTGGTTGGCGGAAACGACGGCGTTGCCGGAATGCACCGAGCCGCTGGTGAACTACATCCGCAATCTTCGCGAGGTGTACACGCCGATGACCCGTGAAAAGTACAAGTGCAAGAGCGGCTGGATCATCAGTTGCACCCAAAACATCTTCTGCGGCAATTCCGGCTGGGCCGTTCACCGGCCCGGCAGCGCGTGGTTGTGCCGGCATCTCTGGGAGCGTTATGCATTCGATGGCGACAAGGCGTTCCTCCGTGAAGTGGCCTATCCGATGATGAAGGAACTCGTCGGCTTCTGGGAGGAACACCTGGTGGCTGGACCGGGCGGAGCGTTGATTACGCCCGACGGCTGGTCGCCGGAGCATGGACCGGGATTGAAGGAGGGTGACCGCACCCCGCGGCCGGGCGTATCCTACGACCAGGAGATCGTCTGGGATCTGCTCTCGAATTACGTCGAAGCAGCCAGGATCCTTGGCGTGGATGCGGAATATGGCCGGAAGATCGGCGCCATGCGGGACAAGCTGTTGGTTCCCAGGATTGGCAAGTGGGGACAGTTGCAAGAATGGATGGACGATCTTGACAGCCCGAAAGACCGGAACCGGCACTTGTCGCATCTCTTTGCCGTTCATCCCGGCCGGCAAATCAGCCCGCTCGGCACGCCCGAGCTGGCCACAGCCGCCACGGTTTCGCTCAATGCCCGTGGCGATGCGGGCACGGGCTGGAGCAACGCTTGGAAGATCAATCTTTGGGCCCGCCTGCATGACGGCAACCGCGCCCACAAACTTCTGACTCGACTGATCCGGGACTGCCTGCTGCCCAATTTGTTCGATACCTGCCCTCCGTTCCAGATCGACGGCAACTTCGGCTATACCGCGGGCGTCGCGGAGATGCTGCTGCAAAGCCACGTGATGGACGGCGACGCCTACGTGATCCACCTGCTGCCCGCCCTGCCAACCGCTTGGCCTGAGGGCGAGGTCCGTGGGTTGCGCGCCCGTGGAGGCTGTGAGGTGGACCTGCGGTGGAAAGACAGCAAACTTGCAGCGGCAACCATCCGTTCCGCCACGGGACAGCCGTTCTTCATACGCTATGGAAACGCGGTCGAGCGCGTGGAGATTGCCGCCGGACAGGTTTATGTATGGGGCAGCAGGAAGTAGGCCCGGATCCGGGAAAGGTGCAAGTTCAATTCAAATCACAAGGAGAACGCACATGTCGCAACGCACGATCATTGGAACGACCCTGGCCGTGGCTTTGGCCATGACCGCTGCAGCCGCGGAACCCGCCAACCCTGGCCCGATCAAGCCGCAGGTGGCCGATGGGAGCCTGGCCGGCTATGTCCTGGCCTGGCAGGACGAATTCGACGGCGACAAGCTGGACGTCCAGAAGTGGGACTACCGGACCGATAGCAAGATGTGGAGCACGCAACTCCCGGCAAACGTAAGCGTCGGCAACGGGACCTTGCATATTGCATTGAAGAAGGAGAAATCCCGCAGCAAGGAGTATACGGGAGGCGGCGTTATCAGCAAGCGGCCCTTCAAGTACGGCTACTACGAAGCCCGCTTCAAGTGTCCCCCTGGTAAAGGCTGGCACACGTCGTTCTGGATGATGTTCTACGACGCCGCGGGCGGGACCGGCACCAAGAAGGCCCGGCAGGAAATCGACGTTTGCGAGCAGGACTCGATCCATCCCACCAGCTATGGCGCCAACCTGCACTCGTGGAACCCGCACAAGGCCTTCGGCCCGGGGAAAATCAAGACCCCCGATCTCTCAGCCGATTTCCATGTCTGGGGGTGTGAGTTCACGCCCAGGGAAGTGCGGTACTTCTTTGACGGCAAGGAGGTGGGCAAGCGGGATGCGAGCGTCCTGCAGCATGGCGAGCAACATATCTGGCTGACCTCCATCGCCTCGAATCTTGGCAAGACCGACAAGGTGGACGACAGCAAGCTCCCGGCGGAGGTGCTGTTCGAGTATGTGCGCTTTTTCGAGAAGAAGTAGTCTTCGACGAGGAGGTTCCATGGGCGACTATATGCTTCAACCGCCATTCGAGGGAAAGCGTGAGCTTCATGTCGAGAGACTCGCCTGCGACCTCGTTGTTGCAGGCGGCGGCCTGGCCGGCGTGTGCTGTGCCATTATGAAGATTCTAAAGGTGTCCAGGTTGTTGGCGGTGATCAGCGGCTGCGCGGTGTTCACGACTTCGGGGATCTGCGGGGAAATCCATGTCGCAACCACCGGAAACGACTCCAACGATGGTTCGGAATCCAAGCCGCTCAGGACGATTCAGGCCGCCGCCGGGAAGGCGCAGCCCGGCGACACGGTGACCGTCCACGCCGGAACCTACCGTGAACGTGTGGATCCGCCGCGCGGCGGCGAGTCCGAAACGAAGCGTATCACGTACCAAGCCGCGCCGGGCGAGAAGGTCGTGCTAACCGGCGCGGAAACCGTGAAGGGGTGGGAAAACGTCTCGGGCGATGTCTGGAAGAAGGTTGTCCCCGGCGCCTTCTTCGGCAAATTCAACCCGTTTGCGGAGAAGATCGAAGGCGAATGGTGCGATGCCACGGGACGACACGCCGGCACGGTCTATCTCAACGGGGAGTGGCTCAGCGAGGCATCCAAACTGGAGCAAGTGCTCTCGGCCGCAGCCGCCGCGGCCGTCGCCAGGCGGCCCGCCGCGAGTCCCGGCCTGTGGTTTGCCAAGGTGGAGCCGTCGGCCACCACGATCTGGGCGAAGTTTCCAGGTGTGGATCCGAACAAGGAAGAGGTCGAAATCAATGTCCGCCAGACGGTATTCTACCCGTCGAAACCCGGCATCAGCTACATCACCGTTCGCGGGTTCGAGCTGCGTCAGGCAGCCACGCCGTGGGCCGGCGCGATGTCCGAGCAAATCGGCTTGATCGGCACGCATTGGAGCAAGGGCTGGGTGATTGAAAACAACCACATCCACCACTCCATGTGCACCGGCGTCACGCTCGGGCGCTACGAACTGGCCAAAGCGGAATTCCCGCCCGCCAGCGCGAAGGGTTTCGTCAAGTCCGTGGAACTCGCTCTGCGCGATGGGTGGTCGAAGGAGAAAATCGGCGGCCACATCGTCCGCAACAACCACATCCACCATTGCGGCCAGACCGGCATCGTCGGCAGCCTCGGCTGCGCGTTCAGCAAGATCATCGGCAACGAGATTCACGACATCAACATGCAGCGGATCTGGGGTGGAGCGGAGATGGCGGGCATCAAGTTCCACGGCGGCATCGATGTCGTCGTCAGCGGCAACCACATCTACCGCTGCGGCGAGTATGGCGGACTTTGGCTCGACTGGATGGCGCAAGGCCCCCTGATCACCGACAACCTCTTCCATGACAACCATGGGAGCGACCTCTTTTTGGAAGTCAATCACGGTCCCTTCCTGGTCGCCAACAACCTCTTTCTCTCCCCGGTCATGCAGGGGTTCGGATGGGGGGGCTCCCAAGGCGGCGCCTATGCGCACAACCTGATCTCCGGCCGCATCGCCAACTTCCATGGGGACGGCCGCGGTACGCAGGTCATGAAACCGCACAGCACGGAGTTGATCGCCCTGAAAGCTAATCCGGTCGGCGATGTCCGCTGGTACAACAACATCCTTGCCAATGGTGAGAAGTTCGGCGCCTACGACAATGCCACGATGCCGGTGACCGCTTCCGGCAATGTTTTCGCCAAGGGCGCGACCCCGTCGAAATACGACAAGGAGGCCCTGCTGAAACCCGACTTCGACACCGGCGCGAAGCTCACCCGGAAAGACGACGGCTGGTATCTCGAACTCAACACGGACGTCAAATGGGCTGCCGAACAGAAACGCGCGTTCGTCGCCACCGAGCTTCTCGGCAAGGCGATCATCCCCGACCAGGAATTCACCAACCCCGACGGCTCCCCGCTCAAGATCGACACCGACTACTCCGGCAACCCGCGCAACCCGCAGAACCCGTTCCCCGGCCCGTTTGAAACCGTCAAGGACGGCAAGCAGGAAATCAAAGTCTGGCCGAGGAGGCAATTGATCATGCAGGGGCGGACCGAATAGCAGCACCTGAAAGGAATGCTGATATGAAGTGCAATAAATACCGATTACTGTTCGCTCTTCTTATACTGAGCCTCGGCATGCCGGGCGCGCGGGCGCAAGAGCCGGCCGCGGCCGTCCGCTACCGCGGCGAAACGCCGGCCCAACACGACGCCCGCATGCAGTGGTGGCGCGAGGCAAAGTTTGGGATGTTCATCACCTGGGGTGTCTACGCGCAGTTGGCCGGCAACTACAAGGGCACGGAATTGCCCGGCGGAGCCGAGTGGATCATGCGGAACCTGCAAATTCCCAAGGCCGAGTACGAAGCCATCGCGAAGCAGTTCAATCCGGTAAAGTATAACCCTGACGAATGGGTGCGGCTGGCGAAGGAAGCCGGGATGAAATACATCGTCATCACCAGCAAGCATCACGACGGCTTTGCGCTGTTCGACAGCAATGCGAGCGACTGGAACGTCGTGAAAGCAACACCCTGCGGCAAGGACCTGCTCAAGCCGCTGGCCGAGGCCTGCCGGAAGCATGGGATCAGGCTCGGCTTCTACTACTCGCAATCGAAGGATTGGTATCATCCGGGCGGCATGGACTACATGGGGGCACGCGATCCGAAGGCGAGCTTTGACGCATACTTCAACAAGATCGCCATCCCGCAGGTCAAGGAGTTGCTCGCCGGCTACGGTGACGTCAGCATCCTGTGGTTCGACATCGGAATGCCCGGCCAGGAGGCGCTGGCCGAGCGCATGGTGACCGCGGTCCGCGACGCCGGATCGAGCGCCCTGATCAACAGCCGCTTGCTGGTGGGCGGAAAACACACACCCGGCCTCAGGGGCGAAGCGCTGGATGTGCTGCGCAAGGTCGGCATCGATTATCTCTGCTACGGCCCGGGCAGCGCCGTCCGGCTTGGCGACTGGAAATATATTTTCTATCACGACCCCGGATGCAAAGTCCGCGAAGAACTCTTCAACATCCGCGAAGACATCGGCGAAACCAAGAACCTAACCGGATTGAACCCGGAAAAACTCAAGGAACTGCGCAAAGTTCTCAGGGACCATCTGGTGAAAGTCGACGGCCAGATGCCAAGCGATAAGAATACCGGCAAACGAATCGAAATCCCGCAAGATTGAATATGTGACCACGAAGCCCTAGAAAAAAAGGACCACGCGATGAATCGTTTGATTCCCAGAACTCTTCTCGTTTCTCTTGCCCTGTCCGTCGGCATGCCGATGGCGAGGGCCGCCGACAGCGCCGGGGACAGGGCGGATGTCCGGGTGCGCAACCATGGCGTCCCGGGCGACAACAGCCGCGACGCGCTGGCCGGCCTGCCGAAGATTCTGAAGGGCCGGCCCGAGCACCTGGTCATCTTCCTCGGCATGAACGATGCGATGAACTCGAAAAAGCTGGTGGGGTTGGCGGCGTTCCGCGGGAACCTCACCAGCATGGTGTCCCAAGCGCAGAAGGCGAACGTCAGGTCGATCCTGCTGGTCACCATCCACCCGGTCAACACGGTCTACCTGGCCGAGCGGGATCCCACCCATCCGCAGCGGCAGCGTCTGCAGGAACACCTGGCCGACTACGATGCGGCCGTCCGCCAGGTGGCGAAAGAGACCGGGGCGGTACTCGTCGACTGGCGCGCCCGCTTCCTGGCCGAAAGCCCGGGGGAGTCGCTCGAGGATGCGGTGGCCGAGCACAAGGACTGCCTGAACCTTTGTGTGGCCAACAGCGGCACGCGCAACGGCAACCATCCCACCGCGCGAGGCTACCGGTTCCTCGCCGACGAGGTCGCCCAGGCCCTGCGGGGCCGCGTCAAGGCCGGCGAGACGGTCGCCTGCGTCGGCGACAGCCTCACCTATGGCAGCCACATGGCCGGCGAGGGCACCGCCACCGGAACAACCTATCCCGCGTTGCTGGCCGGAATGCTGCGGCAGACGGGTACGACGGCCTTGGCCGTGGAGCCGCGGTATGGTCCGGTTAACAATGTGCCCGAAGCGGCGGACTACACGCTGCTGTGCTCGCTCATGATCCCGAACTCGGCGAAGTACAACTCCACCGGTGTGCCGTACCAAATCGATCATCGCGCCTGGCTCAGCGAGTTCCGCCGCGTGGCCTACTACATGGAGCTCCAGCAGGGTAGCGAACCGGTGCGGTTCATCTGGGTTTCGATGGATGCCTTCTCACCCGACGCGGGCAAGCTGGGCGTGCCGGCCGCGGGCGTCGGCGCCAGCTTCACGAAGTCCGTCACGAACCTGAACGTGTTCTCCAGCGTGCCGGGAGTCACCAACGGAACGGGCCTGGGCGGCGGGACGATCGACTTCCGCTCCGCCGACTCCGGCGTGATGCGGATTCAAAGCGCCGCGTCCGGCCAGACGCTTTTCGTTTTCGACCACTGGGGCGACAGCTCCGCCGACATCAGCCTCGGCATCGGCAGCAATCCGCCCGCCGGCCATGCCGCATCCTATGACGTGAAGCGCTTTATGGCGTTCGTGCTGCCGAACGCCAACCCGGCGCCGGTGGACGCGGACATCGTCGTGTACGGCGGCACCTCGGGCGGCGTCGTGGCGGCGGTGCAGGCGGCACGCATGGGCAAGCGCGTGGCGCTCGTCTGCCAGGACAACCATATCGGCGGCCTCAGCAGCGGCGGGCTGGGCTGGACGGACATCGGTCCCCGCGGCAACAGCTACGTGGGCGGCATCGCGCGGGAGTTCTACCAGCGCAACGGGGCGCGTTACCGCCAGGCGGTGCGATTTAACCTGGAGCCGCACGTTGCCGAGCAGATCTTCGGCGAGCTGCTCGTGGAGACGGGCGTGCGCGTTTTCTTCAACCGGCGCCTCGCGTCCGTCACGATGGCCGGCCGGCGCATCACGCAGGCCGTGATGGACGACGGCGCGGTGTATCGCGGCAAGATGTTCGTGGACACCACCTACGAGGGTGACTTGATGGCCTCGGCGGGCGTGAGTTTCACGATGGGCCGCGAGGGCACGACCACCTATGGCGAGTCCCTCGCGGGCATCCGCACGCCCGTTGACCTCGGGATCGATCCCTATGTCGAGCCCGACAATCCCGCCAGCGGCCTGCTGCCGCTCCTGCAGCCCGGCGATGGCGGTACGGTCGGGGCGGGCGACCACCGCGTTCAGACCTACTGCTACCGCCTGGCCTTCAGCCAGACCGCGGCCAACCGCCTGCCCGTTCTCCCACCGCAGAATTACGATCCCAACCGGTTCGAGCTACTGGCCCGGTACATCGAAAGCCTTGTGGCCCGGAAGGGTTCCGTGGCCCTTGGCGACTTCATGACGCTGGATCGCCCCTTCGCCACCGGCAAGTATGACATCAACAACAATAACTACGTCTCCATCAATCCCCTGGGCGAGAGTTGGACGTGGGGCACGAACTCCTACGCCGGCCGCGCCGTCATCCGGAAGAAGCACGAGGACTACATGCGCGGCTTTTTCACCTTCCTGGCCAGCAGCCCGCGCGTGCCGTCCAACGTGCGCACCGCCATGCAGACCTGGGGACTGTGCCAGGACGAGTTCCTCGACACGGGCGGGTGGCCGCACGCGCTGTATATTCGCGAGGCGCGACGCATGGTCGGCGATTACGTGATGCTGCAGCAGGACTGCATGGGCGGCCGCGTGGCGCCGGACGGCATCGCCCTGGGGGTCTATTGGGTGGATTCGCACGACATGCAGTACATTGCGAAGAACGGAAGGGCCCACATCGAAGGCGGCCTTTGGGCCACGCCGCCGGGGCCCTTTCCCATCAGTTTCCGTTCGATCGTCCCGCGCGCGGGCGAGTGCGAAAACGTGCTCTGCACCTTCGCCCTCTCCGCGAGCCACGTCGCCTTCGGCAGTTGCCGGATGGAACCCGTGTTCATGATAACCAGCCAGTCCGCCGCCACGGCCGCCGCGCTGGCCATTGACGCCAACCAAGCGGTGCAAGACGTGCCTTATGCCAGGCTGAAGGAGCGTCTCGCCGCCGACAAGCAGGTGCTGCAGTACACCGCGCCCGCCAAAAAGAAAGGCAAGTCCGCCAGCGCCGGTTCCGACAACACCCCTAACAGAAAAGTGAACCCCTGATTGGAGTAGAACACAAGACCATGAAACAGACACCCGCGGATTCTAACGGAACACATCAATTGCCACGCCGCCAGTTCATCCAGATCGGGGCCGCCGCAGTCGCCGGACTCGCCACAGCACCGCGCCGCATGTTTGGCGCGCCGCGTGTCCTGGGCCCGAATAACAAACTGAACGTCGCCGGGATCGGCGTTGGCGGCCAGGGCGGTTGGGATATCGACCAGGTGGCCAATGCAGGCGAAAACATCGTGGCCTTGTGCGATGTCGACTGGCGCCATGCGGCGCGTGTTTTCAAGAAATACCCGCAGGCCAAACGATACAAGGATTTTCGCGAGATGCTGGAGAAGGAGAAGAACATCGATGCGGTGGTTGTAGGCACGCCGGATCATAACCACGCAATCGTTTCGATGGCGGCCATAAAACTCGGCAAGCATGTTTATTGCGAAAAACCCCTGACGCGAACGGTTTATGAGGCGCGGGCGCTGGCCACGGCGGCGCGCGAAGCCAAGATTGCCACTCAAATGGGCAACCAGAGGATGGCCTTCGAGGGCAATCGCCTGATCAACGAATGGATCGCGGATGGCGCCATCGGGCCGGTGCGGGAAGTCCATGTCTGGTCGGATCGCCCCACCCACGGCGGAACAAAGGAATTGTATTGGGCGCAGGGAATTGATCGGCCCCAGGATCAGCCGCGCGTGCCGGCAACGCTCGCCTGGGATCTCTGGCTGGGGCCGGCCCCCTCGCGCCCCTACCATCCCGCTTATGTTCCCTTCCGATGGCGCGGTTGGTGGGATTTCGGCTCGGGCGGACAGGGCGACATGATCATCCATAATTTGGCTCCCGCTTTCTCCGCGCTCAAGCTGGGTGCTCCGACGTGTGTGTATGCAGACTCAACTCCGGTGTTCAAGGAAACGCTTCCTCTGGCCTCCACGGTGCACCTTGAATTTCCCGCTCGGGGCAATCTGCCGCCGGTGGTCGTGCATTCCTACGATGGCGGGCGCTTGCCTGACAGACCCGAGGAACTCGATGCCGAGCGGGAGTTGAACCGTGAGGATGGGCTGCTCTTCGTCGGCGACAAAGGAAAAATCCTCGTCGAAGGCTGGGGCGGGTCGAGTCCCCGCTTGATTCCTGAGAAGCGGATGGGGGAATACCAGCGACCTCCCAAAACCCTGCCGCGTTCCATAGGCCACCACAAGGAATGGATTGAAGCCTGCAAAACAGGGTCGGCGACCCGTTCCGATTTCGATTTCGCCGGCCTGTTGACGGAGGCCGTGCTGCTGGGCACCGTTTGCGTGCGCATGGGAGGTGGCAAGCTGATCTGGGACAGCGCGAATCTGAATATCACGAACGTTCCAGAGGCCAATAAGTATATCCATTACGAATACCGCAGGGGCTGGACACTTTGACACATGGCTGAATGTGAAAGTGACCTTTCCAGGAGAGCTGCACCGTAGAACGGAATTCATTCCGTTGCCTTGTCTTTTCCATGAATCGGATGTTTGTTCAGTTGCTGGCATTGAGCCTGACCTGTTGATGATGAAACAAGAAGGAACCACACCATGAATCGTTTGTCTTGCCGAATTGCTCTCGCTGCTCTTACGCTCTCCTTGGTCATGCCGATGGGTTGGGCCGCAGAGCCAGCCAAGCCTGCCTCCCGTGCCAACGAAACGCCCGCCCAACACGACGCGCGCATGCAGTGGTGGCGCGAGGCGAACTTCGGGATGTTCATTCACTGGGGCGTCTACGCGCAGTTGGGCGGCAACTACCAGGGCAAGGAGTCGCCCGGCGTGGCCGAGTGGATCATGCGAAACTTGCAGATTCCCAAGGCCGAGTACGAGGCCATCGCGCGGCAGTTCAACCCGGTCAAGTACGATCCCGACGCCTGGGTGCGCCTGGCGAAGGAGGCCGGGATGAAGTACATCGTCATCACCAGCAAGCACCACGACGGCTTCGCGCTGTTCGACACCAAGGCCAGCGACTGGAACGTCGTCAAGGCCACCCCCTATGGCAAGGACCTGCTCAAGCCGCTCGCCGAGGCCTGCAAGAAACACGGCATCAGGCTCGGCCTCTACTACTCGCAATCGACGGATTGGTATCATCCGGGTGGCGGGGGCTACATGGGGGCGCGTGATCCGAAGGCAAGCTTCGCCGGGTACTTCGACAAGATCGCCATCCCGCAGATCAAAGAGTTGCTGGCCGGCTACGGCGACATCGGCACCCTCTGGTTCGACTCCGGGATGCCCGAGCAGCGGGCGCTGGCCGAGCGCATGGTCAGCGTGATCCGCGCCGCGCCGTCGGATGCGCTGCTCAGCAGTCGGTTGCTGGTGGGCGGGAAACACACCCCGGGCCTCCGGGGCGCGAAGCTCGACGAGCTGCGCGAGGTCGGCATCGACTACCTCTCCTATCCGGACAAGTTGATTCCGCACAACCCCGACCAGTGGCGCGACTGGGAAACCTGCATGACCATGAACGAGAACTGGGGCTACCGCGCGTCCGACCACAAATGGAAATCGACCGGCCGTTCCCCGACGAGGCCGTCGCCCGACTCAAGGGCATGGGCGCGTGGATGAAGGTCAACGGCGAGGCGATTTACGGCGTCGAGAAGAACCCGTTCAGGACCCTGCCCTTCAGCGAACGAACCGGCCGCTGCGCGTGGAAACCCGCTTCGACAGGCTCAGGGCAGGCGGCCGCGGCCGGCTCGGGTAAGCCCGGGACGATCTACCTCTACCTTTACGGCATGCCCGACAAGGGCCGGATCACCCTGCCGATCAACAACCCGATCACCAAGGCATACTTCCTGGCAAAGCCGGACACGCCCCTGAAGGTGGAGGGCAAGACGATCACCGTGCCGGGCCCCTTGCCCGACCCGATCGCCACCGTGGTGGTGGTCGAAATCGCGGGCGCGCCGGAGGTCACCAAGGACAATATCCCCGTGAAAGAAGGAAAATGAAAGAGAAGGAAATTGGAACATGAGACGCATCAGCATTTCACCGCAAATCATTACCCTAATCGTGCTCTTCATCATGCCGCAAGGTGGCCTGGCGGCCAAGGAGCCTGCGGCAAGGTCTCGCAATGAGATCAAGATCAGCCTCTCGGAAACGAATCACACTATGGCGGGCGGTATCGGCGCCTCATGGCATGCCATGTCCCGCGATCTTCCGTATGAGTCTCTGGCTGGCAGAAAAAGAATAAACGCCCGCGGCAGCGCCTGGGGTGGGAATCCCCCCTTGGACCAAGAGGGCAGCTGGCAACACATCGAACAACTCGCCTCCTGGCTCGGCATGGACTTCGTGCGCGTGGAGCTGGAACAACGCATGTACGAGCCCAAGCGCAATACGTTCGATTGGGATAATGAAGAGATGAAGGCATTGTATCGCATCCTCGACTGGTGCGAACGCAACAAAGCGGACGTCTTCCTGACGCAGATGTGGAGCTTTGTTGATTGGAACGCACACCCAGGGGTCCCATCGCTTCAGAGTTCGCCGAGGAATATGGACGATTTCGCGAAAGGTCTTGCAACGCTTGTTGAATATCTGATCAAACAGAAGAAGTACACCTGCATTCAGTGGATTTGCATTGTGAACGAACCCAGCGGCAACTGGGCATGGTGGCTTGGCCCCGGCAATAGACTGATCTCCATAACGCCAGGGCTGAAAGCGGTTCGTGCTGAACTAGATAAACGAGGGATAAGCATCCCTCTTTCCGCGCCCGATTACAACAACCTTGGCGGACCCCAACAGGGCGGATACGATTTTGATTCCTATATCGGCGCGTACGATTGCCATAGCTACAAAGGTGCAGATGCCAGTGGAATGAAGCGATGGGCAGACTTCGCCCACTCGAAAGGGAAACCTTTCCTGCTGACCGAGATGGGTGATATGAGCTGTGGATGGGGAGGTGAGAATCCAGGACCGGCCGGCTACAAGCATGCCCTGTCAATAGCAAATAAGGTCCTATCAGGTTTGGCCTCGGGCGTGGACGCCTTCAACCGCTGGAGTTTCACAAACCGGGGCGATCTGGATGGGCAATGGCAGATGATCAGGACATGGGACAGGAACGAGAAGAGGTATCTCGACGAGGACAGCATCAAACCGGAACCGATCCCTTACTATTCTTACGCCATGTTTACGCGGTTCTTGGCAAAGCATTCTACCGTTCTCAGAAGTGAAGTTGCCGGACGAGATGTCGCTGCGGCCGCCCTGCGCAGTCCCAAAGGGAATCTTACATTCATCGTTCTCAACAACGGCAACGCCGCGCAATCCGTTGCGGTGCACGTGGATGGTCTTAAACAAGCAGCCACACTTCATTGCTATCAGATTACCGAAGCGGCTGTCAGTCAACGGGACTTTAAGCTGAATCGGAAGAACGAAGTGGCGCTGTCGGTTGAAAATGCACAGTTCACCGACAATCTGCCGGGATCAAGCATCACAGCCTACACCACCTATCATCTCGCACATGCCGACGCAGGTATTTCAATGGACTTTCAACGAAGGAATGACAACAGCCAACTAGAGACTGGAGGAGCCAAATGAAAATGAACCCTGTGAGAATCAGGAGATGGATTACTGCGGCGTTGACCGGCGCGGACGCCGTGGCGCTGGTGGCCGCTCTCATGGCCTTGGCCATGCCGCAGGGCGCCCGCGCGGCCGATGCCGAGCCATCCAAACCCAACATTGTCTTCATCTTGGCCGACGACCTCGGCTATGGCGATGTGAAATGTCTCGGCGGCGAACGCAGCAAAATCGCCACGCCGAACATTGACCGGCTCGCGGCCGTCGGAATGCTCTTCACGGACGCGCATTCCAGTTCGTCGGTCTGCTCGCCGACGCGCTACGGCATCCTCACCGGCCGCTACAACTGGCGTTCGCGCCTGCAGAGCAGAGTGCTGCGCATTGATTCGCCAGCGCTGATCGCCGCCGACCGGCTGACCCTGCCGCAACTGCTCCGGCAGCAGGGCTACCAGACGGCCGGCATGGGCAAGTGGCATCTCGGCCTCACCCTGCCGGTGAAAGACAATCACATCCAGGTTGACCAGCCGACCGCCAACGGCCCGGAAACCCGCGGCTTTGATTCGTATTTCAGCTCGGACAACCGCCTCTTCCCTCCGTTCATGTTCACGCAAAACGACCGGTTTGTCGGCACGCCGCTGATCAAGGAAACCCGGGTGGGGTTGAAGTACGGACGGGGCACTTCGTTAAGGACGGGCGATTTTGCCCACATCCATCCGGCCGTCACCGATAATGCGGTCGAGACGATTGAAGCCCTGGCAGCCAAGCAAAAACCGTTCTTCATCTACTACGCGCCCAGCACGCCGCACGACCCGTACGTGCCGACGAAGGAATGGAGGGGCAAAAGCGGGCTTGGCGTGTACGCGGATTACGTCATGCAACTGGACGCCGAAGTCGGACGCCTGCTGGCCGCGCTCGACAAAACCGGCCAGGCCGGCAACACCATCGTCCTCTTCACCAGTGACAACGGCTGCGCGCCGTACCAAAAAATCGCATCCGGCTTGGAAAAACAAGGCCATTATCCCAGCGCTCATCTGCGCGGCTACAAGTCCGATGCATGGGATGGCGGCCACCGTATCCCGCTCATCGTCCGCTGGCCGGGCCAAATCAAAGCCGGCACTCGCTGCGACCGGTTGGTTTGCCTCAACGACACCATGGCGACCTGCGCCGAAATCCTGGACGCGAAACTGCCGGACAATGCCGCCGAGGACAGCGTCAGCTTCCTGTCTTTGCTCAAGGGCAACAACCAACCGACCCGCGAAACGCTGGTGCATCACTCGATCAACGGCAATTTCGCCATCCGCGACGGCCGGTGGAAGCTCGTGCTCTGTCCCGGTTCCGGCGGTTGGACTCCCGGTCCCAAATCACCTCCCGTCCAGCTCTACGACATGAGCGCTGATGCAGGTGAACTCAAGAACCTCCAAGCTGACCAACCGGAGATCGTCAAACGCCTCACCGATAAACTCAAGCAAACCGTCGCCGACGGACGCAGCACACCCGGCCTCAAACAAAAGAACGATGTGCCCGTGGATATTTTCAAGATGGGACGACCGCGATGAACCGGCGGAGAACAATGCTGCCAAAGCACCTCCCGACGTGATGCGGAAAATGCCATGAAGAGCCAAACATGCCGAACTCTCGTTGCGGCACTTGCCTGGACCCAGCTTGCGCCGTCGGCGCAAGCCGCGAAACCGGCCAACCCCGATCCCCACGCCAACGAAACGCCCGCGCAGCGCGACGCGCGCACGGGTGAAGCCAGGGAATTCCATGTGGCCCCGGGTGGCAGCGATGCGGGAGCAGGCACGCAAGACAAGCCGTTTGCCACGGCTGCCGGGGCGCGGGATGCGATCCGGGTGTTGAGGGAAAAAACCGGTCCGCCGCGCGGAGGCGTCACGGTCTATCTGCACGGGGGGGAATACCCGTTCGCCGCGCCGTGTGAGTTCGACGGTCGCGATTCCGGCGCCGTCGAGGCTCCGATCGTATATCGGTCATATCATCGTGAACATGGGTGTCGCCAGTGGCGCCGGATGGTGGTCGGAGGAACGGGACAATCTGGTGACCAAGGAAGACCCGGGCTTCGTTGATTTCCAGAATCACAACTTTGAACTGCACGCGGACAGCAAGGCGCTTCGCGAGCTTCCGGCGTTCCAGCCCCCGCCCTTCGCCAAAATGGGCTTGTATCGCGACGAATACACGCCGCATCTGCAGAGCGACAAGCGGCCGGGCGCGCGGGAAGTGCGGCAGGTTGAAATCCGTACGACGCGGCCACGGTCAACCGTGATTCACGACAAGGAAAGGCGGAAGCTATGAGATGTTCGCATGGGAAATGGCTGCTGTGGGAAGCTGCACTGGTGTGCTTCCTGTTCGGAATCGTCGGGGAGTCGGCGGGCAGGGAGTATTTTGTCGCGCCGGATGGTTCGGACGCCAATCCGGGAACGCAGCCGGCACCATTCCGGACCATCCAGAAGGCGGCCGACATCATGGTGGCCGGAGACACGTGCCGCATTCGTGCCGGGACCTACCGCGAGACGGTGACGCCGGCCAATTCCGGAGCGGCCGGCGCGCCGATAACGTTTGAATCGTTTCGGGATGAGAGGGTGGTGATCAGTGGCGCAGACCTCCTGTCCGGCCCATGGAAACAACACAAACCGAATGTTTACACGGCTGGAATGCCCTGGACCCTGGGACCCGGGAAAGACATGGTGTTTGTGGATGGGGTCCCCGTGATTCAGGCGCGACACCCGAACACACACACCGCTCCCCCGAACCTCAGGCCACCACCCATCGGCTTGCCTCCACTGTGGATGACGTTTGGCGACTTCCGCCCCGAAGTGGGCTCGCCTGATATCGCCAATCCCACGGATCTGAATCAGGACGAAGCAGACTACTGGAAAGGGGCCCTCTACGTTGGCTGGCACGGCTGGGGGTGGTGCCTGCAGTCGGCCGAGGTCCAGTCATCCCGCAAGGGCTGCATCTCCGTGACCCGCAAGACCGGCCGCTTCTGGTTTCCCGACTACGGCGGAAAGCCACACATCCTGGCCGGGTTGCAGCGCGGCTATCTCACGAACAATAGGAACGCGTTGGATAAACCCGGTGAGTGGCATTGGCAGGACAACACGCTGCACCTGTGGCCACCCGACGGGAAGGACCCTTCCCCTCATCTTGTCGAGGCAAAAAAACGACACCTCGCATTCGATCTTCGCGGCAGGGAGTACGTCACCCTGAAAGGGCTGCGGATCTTCGCGAGTTCGGTCACCATGTACAACGCGAACCACTGCGTCGTCGACGGATGCCGGATGAGTTTCGTGAGCCACTACACCTGGTTTGACGACAACCGCGACGGATACATTGACGACTATAAGGTGCAGAACGGGAACGGTGCCCCGCAGCGTGGAGAAGTGGGCGTGTATGTCGGCGGGAAGAACAACGTGATCCAGAACTCCGTCATCAAATACAGCGCAGGCGCCGGGCTGATCCTCGGAGGCTACCGAACGACGGTCACGAACAGCATCATTCACGATTGTGGCTATGTCGGGACCTACCAGGGCTGCATTTTTGTCACGTATGACCCGGAGGCGAACTGGAAGGATCCGCGAGGGGGACACACCATCACCCGGAATGAACTCTACCGTTCAGGCCGCTCGCTCATCGGTGTTTCATCCCACCCAAGGCCCGATGTCAAGAAACCGGATGTCTACGAAGCCATGGATATCGGTTACAACCGAGGTCATGACGGTGCGGTCACCGCGAACGACGGCGGAGGATTTTTCTACTGCTGGCGCACGACGCTGGGGACGGGGGAGTCCCGCACGCAGATCCATCACAATCTGATCTGGGACGTCTGGGGCTGCGACATGAATGCACTGGTCTACCCGGACAACGCAACGTTCAAGCTTGATATCCATCACAATCTACTGTGGCAATCGTCTCAGGCAACGAGGGGGCAAGCCAGCAAGAAATCCGGTTACTTCTTCAAGCGCAACCCGCCGGGTGACCCGAAGTACTTCGACAACACGGAAAAGTCGAAGTACGATGGCGGGGTGAAGGGCTTGGAGGATGCCGACTACCCCGGTGGATATTTCAAGACAGGCCCGACCATTCGTGATGAAGAGGATTCCTGGTACGAATAGACCCAGGGCATACCACATGATCCATCAATATTTGCGATAGAGAATACACCATGAACAAAGAAGAAGAGGGCGCCTTTCACCGGAAATACACTCGTGTTCCATTCCTGAATCATCCCCGCGCGGTATCGGTTCTGGCCATCGTCGCCGTGCTGTTGGTCGGCGCCAGCACTTGCGGAATAGCTGTAGGTGAACAGACCAACGATGCGCGATTGCGGCATTTCAGCCCGTCCGGCCTCGTGCGCTTTGCCACGATGGACCAAGCGCAGATCAGGCGGAACGAACTGATCCGCTTCATCTGGCCGGAGGGACTGCCGACCGGCGTGTTGCCAAAGGTGACACCAGACGTCGGGGTTCAAGCCTTCAACACGAACCTGCCCGGCATTGACCGCTCTCTCGTGGCATCAGCGGATCGGCTGGATGCAGGGATTGCTCCATTCGATTTCAGGTCCACCGCCTATCTGATTCACCCACTGACGACGAACTCAAACACGCGCCGGCTGGTGATTTACCATTCTGGGCATCGCCAAAAGTTGACGGAGTGGGCGGGCGGGGACGATGTGATCAACTGCGTGTTGGCGAAAGGGTTCACCGTTCTGGCCTTGGATATGCCCCTCTACGGCTGGAACAGGGCGAACAGCACAATCCTGGTCCCAGGGGGGCACGCCCCGGTTAGCTTCACCACGGAACCGGGGACCAAACCCTGTCCGCACGAGGACCTGTTCCAGAAGCTGGCCTCACTCCCGCCGGGAACGCTGTTTCGCTTCTTTCTCGAACCGGTCGTGCAGGGGGTGAACCATTTTCTCATGACGAACCCGGGGGCGGATGTGACGATGATCGGCATCTCGGGCGGCGGCTGGACGACTCACATGGCTGCCGCGGTCGATTCACGCATCAAACGGAGCTTTCCGGTGGCCGGCTCGTTGCCACTCTACGCCCGGGAATTCTCGCCGGGATCCGGCGGGGATATCGAGCAGTTCCATCCCGCGCTGTATGGTGAATCCGACGCGGATGGCGATGGCATCACCGACACCGCGTCCGGGATCGCGAGCTGGCTTGAAATATACGCGTTGGGCGGCTGTGGAGACGGGCGTCAGCAAATCCAAATCCTCAATCTCCGCGATCCGTGCTGCTTCAACGGTGACGTCTTCAAAACCTACGCCGACTTCGTCTCGGCCCTTGTCCGCAATCTGGGTAAAGGAGAGTGGGGTTTTTATTCCGATGCCAACGACCGGCACTGGATATCGAGCAACGTAATCCATCAGGTGATCGAGCCGGCGTTGATGGGCACTGCGGGCATATCCAAGAGTCTCGACACGGCGGCCAGGCCTTCTGCCACCCTAGGGTCGCTGACACCGGAGCAATGGCAGCAACAGGCCAACGTGCCGGACGAAATCGCGCCCATCGTCGCGCCGTTCCCCATGCCCCAACTCAAGCGGCCCGTATTCCCGAACCGCTCCTTCAGCATCGCCGACTTCGGAGCGGTGGCGGACGGCAGGACGAAGAACACCGCAGCCATTGCGGAGGCGATTGCGGCCTGCTCCAGGGCTGGCGGGGGGAAGGTGATTGTGCCCGCCGGGCGCTGGCTGACGGGCCCCATCCGTCTCAAAAGCAACATTCATCTTTACCTGTCAGAGGGCGCGACGCTGCTGTTCAGCCAGGAGTTCAAGGACTACCTGCCGGTCGTGTTCGTGCGCTGGGCGGGACACGAGTGCTACAATTTTTCACCGTTCATCTACGCGCGCGATTGCGAAAACATCGCTATCACCGGCCCCGGCAAACTCGATGGACAAGGGCAGCCCTGGTGGACCTGGATGGGGGACAAGGAGAAGGAGGCCACCCAGAAGATTTACAACGCTGAGGAAAACGGCATTCCGGTCAGGGACCGCGTCTTTGGAATCGAAGGCTACGGACTGCGGCCCGAGTTCATCTCACCCATCAGTTGCACCAACGTGCTTTTCGAGGGGTTCACCCTGGTGGACGGCCCGTTCTGGAGCGTGAATCCCGTCTATTGCCAGAATGTCATCGCCCGCAATCTCAAGATCATCACGCGCCATGCCAACGGTGACGGCGTCAATGCCAACTCGTGCCGCAACATGCTGATCGAGCACTGCTATTTTCAAACCGACGACGATGCCATTGCCATCAAGTCCGGGATGAATGCCGATGGCCGCCGCGTCAACAAGCCATGCGAGAACATCGTCGTGCGGCACATTTACTCGAAAGGCCCGCGCTGGGGCAGCATCTCGATCGGCAGCGACATGTCCGGCGGTGT
>JAPLSZ010000058.1:0-5992 GCA_026398385.1 Kiritimatiellota bacterium
GTTCCGGTGGACACCCGGCACGCCTACCATTCCGAGACGGCGCGCCACGCCACCGGCGCCGCGGCCAAGCCGCCGCCGCGCGGTCAGCGCGGCGGCGGCGGTCAACGCGGCGGCGGCCGTCCGCACGGCGGCGGACACGCCGCGCACGGCCAGCGGCCTCACGCCGGGCCGCGGCATTTCGGCCCGCGCCGCCATAACTATTAGCCCGCAGCCCCGCGAGCACCAGGGCCCTTTCAGGGGAAAAAGAGGTGGCGGCGATGAGCGAAGATCTGGAGGTACACCGCCGGCGCATGCGCGCGGCGCTGCGGCAGGCCCGGCTGGCGGCGGACGAGGGCGAGGTGCCCGTCGGCGCGGCCATCTACCGGGCCGGCCATTTGATCGCGCAAGCGCACAACCAGGTCGAGCAGCTCAAGGATGCGACGGCGCATGCGGAGATGATCGCCCTGACGCAAGCCGCCGCCGCCGTGGGCGACTGGCGGCTGGCGGACACGGTGTTGTACGTGACCAAGGAGCCCTGCCCCATGTGCGCCGGCGCCGTCGTGCTGGCGCGGATCCCTCTGGTAATCTGGGGCCTGACAGACCCGTTGCGCGGCGGGGCCGTCTCACGGTTTCAGATCCTGCAAAGCGGCACGCTCAACCACCGGACGGAATACATCGCCGGCGTTCGGGCGGAGGAATGTGCGGCCCTGCTGCAGCAGTTCTTCCATGATCTCCGGCGAAGTTCCGGCGCAGAGGCCAGCGACCCGCAGCCGGAAACTTGAAGCCAGCATCCACGAAACAGCCGGCGCGGCGGAACTCATTCCGGGGCCGTGCGCTGCGCTAAGGGCTGGCGCGCGGAATGATGCGATCCGGAACCATGACGGGATATTCCGAGCCGCTCACCCAGTACTCGCGCCCGCGAATCTTCAGGTATTGGTCCAGCAAGCCGTTCAACTGGGCGGAGTTGCCGCGCACATAGCAGATGGTTTCGACGCGCCGGCCGACCACCTTGGCCAGCCGGTAACGCCTGGGCTGGTGAAAACCGAAGCCCACCAGGCGCAGAACGCCCTCGCGCTGGGTGGCTTGGCCCTGCCCGGCCAGCGGTACGAGGTTTAAATCGCGCGGTACATACTCGTTGGTTGGGGCCGTTTCCACCGGGGCGACCGCCGGCGCGTTGGACACGGCCGCCTGGGCCGTGTTCACCGGCGCCGGAACCGGGGGCGGCGCCGGCGCCTTCTCCACCGGCAGAACCTCCACCAGCTTGCGGCCCACCCAGAATGACGCCGATGGCGGCGACGCAATTTTGACCCAATCCTGAAACTCGCCGCGCACGGTCAGCCGTTCGCCGCGCAGCATGGTGGCCACCACCGTGTGATTGATGCTCGGGCCGGTGCGGACGTACAGCTTTTCCGCCGACACCGCCTGGTCCTTGATGAAATCGCGATGCACCCAAAGCGCCGTCTGCTCCGGCGGCACAACTTCGACCCAGTCATCGCGAAACGATTTGGCCGCGAGTAAGGCGCCCGCCATGACCTGCCCCACCGGTTCGGCATCCAACGCGGGCTTGGCGCGGAGATTCACACGCGAGCCGCGGATTTTAACCGGCGTGGTTTCCGGCGCGGGCGCCTGGGCCGCCGCCAAAATCACCAGACCCGCCCAACCGAGAACCAGTCCCAGACGCTTCATACGCAGAACTCCTTATTTTTCCCGTAAAAACATGCTACTTCTAGCCCATTCCTCCCGACATCTCAACAGAAAACAACGTGCGCGCCGGATTGACGCGGAGCCGGCCGTTTTGTAGTATGCGCTTTTTACGGAGGTCTCCGGTTATGTCGCAGAATATACTGACCCATTGTGAACTGCCCGGGGTGCCCCGGTTGAAGAGCGGCAAAGTGCGCGATCTCTTTGACCTCGGCGACGAACTCCTCCTGGTGGCCACCGACCGCATTTCGGCCTTCGACTGCATCCTGCCCACCGGCATCCCGGATAAGGGCCGCGTGCTGAACCAACTGGCCGCTTTCTGGTTTGAACAGACACGGTTGATTGTGCCCAATCATGTAGTGGCAGCCGCCTGGCAGGATTTTCCCGCGCGGCTCCGGCCTTTTGCGCAACAACTCAAGGGCCGCGCGACCATTGGCCGCAAAGCCCAGGTGCTGCCGGTGGAGTGCGTCGTACGCGGCTACCTGATCGGGTCCGGCTGGAAGGATTACCAGAAGACCGGCGCCGTCTGCGGCCTCCCGCTGCGGCCCGGCTATCGGATGGCTGACAAGCTGGACGAGGCGATTTTCACCCCCTCCACCAAGGCGGAAGCCGGCCATGACGAAAACATCCCCTTGGAGCGGGTGGCGGCGCTCATCGGACCCCAACTGGCCGGGCAACTCCGCGAGGTCAGCCTCGCCCTGTACAACCTCGCCGCCGACTTTGCCCGCGCGCGCGGCATCCTCATCGCCGACACCAAATTCGAGTTCGGCCTGGTGGACGGTCAGCTCACGCTGATTGATGAAGCGCTCACGCCGGACAGCTCCCGCTTCTGGCCCGCCTCCAGCTATGCCCCGGGCCAGTCCCCGCCGTCTTTCGACAAACAGTTTGTGCGCGACTATCTCGAAACGCTCGACTGGCACAAGACGCCGCCCGCGCCGCCGTTGCCGGAGGCGGTCGTGGAGCGAACCAGCGAAAAATATCTCGAAGCCTTCCGGCTGCTCACCGGCCGCAAGCTGGAACGCTAGGCGGCCCGCCATGCTGGCCCTGGTCGACAGGTTTTTGGATTACATCGCCATCGAGCGCGGCCTCAGCGCCAACACCCGCGCGGCCTACGCCGCCGACCTGAAGGCGCTGCTCGTTTGGCTCCAGGGCCGGGGTATCGGCTCCATGAACCGCGTCACCCGCCGCCACCTGCTGGACTACCTCATGGGAGAAAAGGAGCGCGGTCTCAGTTCCAACTCCCTTTCGCGCCGGCTCGTCGCCATCAAGGTCTTCTTTCGCTTTCTCCAGCAGGAGAACATGCTGTCGTTCAATGCCGCCGAGGCCATGGAAGCGCCGCGACTGTGGAAAATCCTGCCCGGCACGCTCAGCTACAAGGAGGTCGAACGCCTGCTCGCGGCGCCTTCCGAAAAAAGCCGGTATGCGCTCCGCGACCGGGCCCTGTTGGAGACCCTGTATGGCGCCGGCCTGCGCATCTCCGAACTCGCCGCGCTGGCCGTGGATAACGTCCACTTTGACGCCAGCTACGTCCGCTGCATGGGCAAGGGCCGGAAGGAACGCGTGGTCCCGCTCGGCGCGTCCGCCCGCGACAGCCTCCGCCTGTACCTGGAAACGCTCCGTCCCGCCCTCGCCGAGGGGCGCGACAGCCGCGCGCTGTTTCTTACCCGGCGCGGCGGCGGCTTCACCCGGCAGGGGCTCTGGAAGCTGATCAAGCAGCACGCCCGCCGGGCCGGCATCACCCGGCGCGTCACGCCGCACACCCTGCGCCACTCGTTCGCCAGCCACCTGCTGGCCAACGGCGCCCCCTTGCGCGTCATTCAGGAAATGCTCGGCCACGCGGACATCGCCACCACCCAGATCTATACCCACGTGGATCCGGCCCGGCTGCAAGCCATCCACGCCCAATACCACCCCCGGGCATGAACATGGTGATGTTTTGCCAACCTTGCCATGATGATCTGGAAATCCTGACCCGTAGACGCGGCCTCAGGCCGCGTTCGGAAGCGGCGAGATGCCGCTTCCACGCCATGGGCCGCCTTCCCATGAACGATGGATCGGTTCGTAACGGCGAAATCCAGGCTGAAAGGTAAGCATGGCTCTGTCGAACATGCTGCGCAGTCCCTACCGGGATCTGGAAAAAGCGCTGGGCTACCGCTTCCGCCGCCGCGCGTGGCTGGAGATGGCGCTCACCCACCCCTCCTTCCGCCATGAGACCCAGGGCGCCGCCACGGACAATCAGCGGCTGGAGTTTCTCGGCGACGCCGTCCTGGGCCTCGTGGTCGCCGACCATCTTTTCGCCGTCCACGCGACGGCCGACGAGGGCGCGCTGACCGATCTGCGCAGCAGCATCACCAACACCCGCGCCCTCGCCCGCGTGGCCCAGGCCATCGCGCTGGGCCAGCACCTGCGTCTCGGCCATGGCGAACAGCAGTCGGGCGGCGCGCGCCGCACCACCACCCTGGCCGACGCGCTGGAAGCCGTATTGGGCGCCGCCTTTCGCGACGGCGGGCTCAAGGCCGTGCAGAAGATTTTCCGCCATCTCTTCCAGCCGCTGTTCGAACAGCCGGCCCCGGCCTGGGCCGGCAACCCCAAGGGCGCGTTGCAGGAGCTGTTCCAGAAAAGCTGGAAGTCCAACCCGGTCTACCGCGTCACGCGGGAAAGCGGTCCCGCCCACGAACGCACGTATACCATGGACGTGCTGCGCGGCGCCGAGGTCATCGGCACCGGCACGGGCGTCAGCAAGCGCGCCGCCGCGGTCGAGGCCGCCCGCCACGCGCTGGAACGCCTGCGCGCCACCCCACCCGGGGCCTGACGGCCGGGCTGCTCCGTCTCACGCGCCTAGATACACGGTGGGGATTGATTCCTGCGACGTTGGAAGGAAAGAACGGCACCATGGAAGATGGGTGCCAACGCGTCGAATTTCCCGGCATGAACGTTGAGCTACCGTGTGAAGCAGATTCTATCGCTGGATGAACTCGGAAGGTGAGCCCCACCATCGGTGCCGCTCGTATCGGAGCCATATGGCGCGACGACGCTTCCGGGGAGGCTTGTGACCGCAGCATCACCTGACGCCATGCCACGTGGGAATATTTCCTCTGTCTTCAACCTTCGGCCGTCGGCCTTCGGACTTCCGCCGGCGTCGGTTTAAGGAACAGCGCGGCCAGCGGCGGCAGTGTCAGCACCACCGAGCAGGGTTGGCTCTGCCACGGCACGGGCTCAGGTCGGACGATCCCCGCTGGACCCAGGTTGCCGCCGCCGTAAACGCCAGCGTCGGTGTTGAGCACGACTTCCAGCGGCGCGGGACCCGGCGCGCCGATGCGATAGCCGTGCCGGGGCGTGGGGGTAAAGTTGAACACGGCGGCGAGGAAATCCGCCGGATCCCTGCCGCGGCGCAGAAAGCTGACCACGCTTTGCTGCGTATCGTGGAAATCGATCCATTGAAAACCCTCCCAGGTGAAATCCACCTGATGCAGCGCGGGCAGCTCCCGGAGGAGCCGGTTCAGATCGCGAACCAGCGCCTGCACCTGCCGGTGCGGCGCATACTGGAGCAGCGCCCATTCGAGGCCCCGGCGATGGTCCCACTCGGCCCGCTGGCCCAATTCCGCACCCATAAAGAGCAGCTTCTTGCCCGGGTGCGCGTACAGCAACGCGTACAGCAGTCGCAGGTTGGCAAACTTCTGCCAGTCGTCGCCGGGCATCCTTCCCAGCAGCGAGCCTTTCCCATGCACCACCTCATCGTGGGAAAAGGGCAGGATGAAGTTCTCCGTGAAGGCATAGAGCAGCGAGAAGGTGATGTCGTGGTGGTGATATTTCCGGTAAATCGGATCCTTGCCGAAATACTCCAGCGTGTCGTGCATCCAGCCCATGTTCCACTTCAAATCGAAACCGAGCCCGCCCAGGTAGGTGGGCCGCGACACCATCGGCCAGGCGGTGGATTCCTCGGCCATGGTCAGGAAGCCGGGATATTCGGCGTGGATGACCTCGTTGAATTTTTTCACGAAGTCCACGGCTTCGAGATTTTCCCGGCCGCCAAACCGGTTGGGGATCCACTCGCCTTCCTGGCGCGAGTAGTCGAGATAGAGCATGCTGGCCACCGCGTCCACGCGCAGCCCGTCAATGTGGAAGACGTCGGCCCAGTAAAGCGCATTGGAGAGCAGGAAGGCGCGGACCTCGTTGCGTCCGTAATTGAAGATCAGGGTGCCCCAGTCCTTGTGTTCGCCCAGGCGCGGGTCGGCGTGCTCATAGAGGTGCGTGCCGTCGAAATAGCTCAGCCCATGGCCGTCGCGGGGAAAGTGCGCGGGGACCCAATCGA
>JAPLSZ010000058.1:6030-13178 GCA_026398385.1 Kiritimatiellota bacterium
CCGGCCTGATGGCAGCGATCCACGAAGGCGGCGAAATCGTCCGGCGTACCGTGGCGCGCGGTCGGGGCAAAGTAGCCGCTGGTCTGGTAGCCCCACGAGCCGTCCAACGGATGCTCGGAAACCGGCAGCAGTTCGATATGCGTGAAACCCAGCTCCTGGACGTAGGGCACGAGCTGGTCGGCCAGTTCGCGGTAGGTCAGCCAGCGGCCGCGCGGCTCCGGCTCCCGCCGCCAGGATCCCAGGTGGACCTCATACACGCTGAGCGGCTGTTCATGCCAGTTCGTCCGCCGCCGCCGGTCCAGCCAGTCCGCGTCATTCCAGGAGTAACCGCGCAGGTTCCACACGCGGGAGGCCGTTTTCGGACGCAGTTCCGAGGAAAAGGCATAAGGATCCGCCTTCTGCACCAGATAGCCGCCGCGGCTTTTAATTTCGAATTTATAGATGTCGCCCGCCTGCAGCTCCGGAATGAACAACTCCCACAAACCCGAAGATCCGCGATGCTGCATCGGATGGTGCCGGCCATCCCAGCGATTGAAATCGCCCACCACGCTGACCCGCGCGGCATTGGGCGCCCAAACGGCAAAATGAACGCCGGCAACGCCTTCCAGTGTCATAGGCCGCGCGCCCATCTTCTCGTAGGAGCGGCAGTGCGTGCCTTCGCCAAACAGGTGCTGATCGAAGTCGGTGATCACCAGCGGGAACCGGTAGGGATCGTCCAGTTCCCAGACATGCTGGTCGTTGCCCGTCATGCGCAGGCGATAGGAAAACGGCAGGCGGTCCGGAAGAAACAGCTCAAACAGGCCGTCCATATGGATCCGTTCCATCGGCCGCACCAGGCCATCGCTGCCGTCCACCACCTCCACGTGCGCAGCGTAGGGTTGGAAGGTGCGCAGCACAACACCCGGCCGGTCCGGCCCGGTCGCGTGCAGCCCGAGCACATCGAACGGCGACCCGTGCTGGCCTCGGACCAGGCTGCGCATCGTGGGAACATCAAGCATCATCGGTGCACTATACGGGAAGGCCGCCCGCGACACAACCGTGCAGGTGCGGCGGCAGCGAAAAGAGGAAAGTGCAAAGTGGGAAGTTGTCGGCATACAGGAACGGCGGGGATGTTTTTTCCCTGCTTTCCTGATTTCCTCATTCACTTTGCTTTGGCTGCGGCTGCGCCGGGCTGTGACCTCGGCTTCCCTCCTTGACCTCCGTGGTTCCATCCACGTCTTCTCCGCGCGATCCGTTTTCTTCGCGGATAAATCGCCTATCTTCAGCATCCAACATTCGGCTCAGCCCCAGCGCCGTGTGATCTTCCGGCACGGGCCAGAGAAAGCAACCGTGCCGGAGATAATGTTCGATCTGGCGCACGCTCTGCTCCGCCTTGCGCACGACGGCTTCCTGCGTGTTGAAGGCGTTGTGCGGCGTGAGGATCACCTCCGGCCGGCGGGCCAGTTCCCCCAGGGCGCGCCCGGCGGGCGCGCCGCGGCGCAGCGCGACGCCGAGGTCCGGCTCGTGCTCAAACACATCGAGGGCCACGCCCCCCAACCGGCCCGCCGCCAACGCCGCCAGCAGATCCGCCGCCGGCGCATGCTCGCCGCGAGCGACATTGACGAAGAGTGCGCCGGGCCGTGTCTGCTGCCAGCGCGCCGGGTTGAAGTAGCCATGATTCAGCGGGGTCAGGCTCATGCAGCACACGATGACGTCGGCCTGCGCAAGGCCGTGTTCCACGTCCACAAGCTCCACGTCCACCGCCGGTTTGACCAGGTCCACACCCAGCACGCGCATGCCCAGACCACGGCCGATGCGGACCACCTCGCCGCCGATGTGCCCCACCCCGACCACCAGCAGGGTCTTGTGTTCGCATTCGCACCCGGTGAGTCCGTCGCGCTGAAACGTCGCGAATTGCCGCGTCTGCTGGAGCAGTTTACGGCCGAGCGCCATCCACAGCAAAGCCGCCTGTTCCGCGACCGCGCGGGCGCCATAGAGCGGCAGATAGCCGCAGGGGAATTGCGGCTGCCGGATGTGCCGGCGATAGGCGCAGACATGCTCGTAGCCGGTGCTGCGGGTCAATAGCCCCGTCATGCTGCCGGCCCAGGAAAGCGGCAGCTTCGATTGGGTGCGAATACTGATCAGCCGCGCCGGCGCTTGCGGCGTGCTCGGGTATTCCTGGATGGTCTTTTCGGTAAACCCGGCGGAGAAGCTTTCCGGCAGAAGGCGGCGCAGTTCCACGGACTCCTCCGCAAACGCCTCGAAGAAGATGATGTCGTTACGCATGGGTACCAACCTTCCCACAATAGGCTCGATGATGTCTCCTGACGTAGAAGCGGCGTCCCGCCGCTTACGAACGCGGCCAGAGGCCGCGTCTACGGACTAAAAGGCCCGGCTGACTATGGGGAAGTCAGGTCGCAAGTCTCAGGACTCCCCGGACCTCATCCGTAATGCGCCTGGATCCACCGCTGGTACTCGCCGCTCCGCACTTGGCGCACCCAGTCCGGATGGTCCAGATACCAGCGGATGGTCCGCCGCAGCCCCGTGGCGAAGGTTTCCTCAGGACGCCAGTGAAGCTCCCGCTCGATCTTCGAGCAATCGATCGCGTAGCGGCGGTCATGCCCGGGCCGGTCCTTGACCATGGCGACGAACGACCGCCGGGGCGCGCGGCTGGCCAGCGGGCCGGCCAGTTCGTCCAGTAGATCACACAACAAGTTCACCACGGCCAGGTTCTGCATTTCATTACGGCCGCCCACATTGAACGTCTCGCCCACCCGTCCGCTCTGCATGATCGCCCATACCGCCCGGCAGTGATCCCGGACGAACAGCCAGTCGCGCACGTTCAAGCCGTCGCCATACACCGGCAGAGGCCGGCCTTCCAGCGCGCTGAGGATCATCAGCGGAATAAGTTTTTCCGGAAATTGATAAGGGCCGTAATTGTTCGAACAATTGGACACGGTGACCGGCAGCCCATAGGTCGCCCGATAGGCCCGGACCAGGTGATCCGACGCCGCTTTGGACGCCGAATACGGACTGTTGGGATGGTAGGGAGTGTCCTCCGTGAAAAACCCTTCCGCCCCCAGGCTGCCGAACACCTCGTCCGTGCTGACGTGATGAAACAACGCCACCCGGCCCAGCCGCTCCCGCGCCAATTCCAGCAAGGTGAAGGTGCCCAGAATATTGGTGTTGATGAAATCGGCGGGCCGGTCAATCGAGCGATCCACGTGCGACTCCGCCGCAAAGTGGCAGACCGCCTCCACGGCGTAATCGTCGAACACCCGCGCCATGGTCCCGCGGTCGCCGATGTCGGCCCTGACGAAGACATATTGCCCCGCGCGCCGCTCGGCGAGATCCGCCAGGCTCAGCGGATTGGCGGCATATGTGAGCTTGTCCACATTGATCACCCGGCCTGGAAAGTCCGCCTCGTCCAACAGGTAGCGGATAAAATTCGCGCCGATGAAGCCACAGCCCCCGGTAACCAGCATGTTGTTGAAGGTCATTAGGCCCTTTTGATTCTGCCGCCCTCCGGCCGTGGCTGGCATCCTAGCGGAAGGGGCAAAATCGGGGAAGGATAAAAGGGCCGCGGGTGTAATGGGGTCGTGACGCAGGGGGCGGGTTGAAAGAAAAGTGGCCGGTTGCAGCGCCGTGGCGTGATCGCCTGCGAACCGATCCGGGTGGCGCAGCGCGTGCTGGCGCTGGAGTGCAAGGCCTGTTCGCGATGTGGCCGCACCATCGCGGCGCGCGCCCCCCGGCGGGCTGCCGAAAGCCCTCTGCGTCACGGACCCAGTACCCGTCCATTTTGATTTGCCTTAGGCAGCCATCTGCGGTTAATCTCTGTCCGGAGTCTTGGTCAACCTATGAGCATGGTCTACGATCCGGTGACGAAGGAGTTCCGGCTGCGGCCGACGCCGAGTCCGGAGCAGAAGACGCAGGCCGAGGCACAGCAGGCCGCGGCGTTGGATTACCAACGGCATCAGGCCCACCGCCGTCATCAGGTCCAACGGCGGCGGCTGCAGCAGGACATCATATTCTGGAGCGTTCTCCTGGGTGTGGCGATCCTGCTCGCCTTCGTGATTTATGAGGTCAACACACGGCTGAAGTCAAAGATTTCAACGGTTCCGAATTTCGTCCGTCCCGACGTTTTTCAGCGCCCCGCAGAAACTCCCCCGCCACGACCCCCCCGGTGAGGCGCCGGCTGCGCATCCATTCTTGGAGTCTTAATAACGCCGCTGGCCGACGCCTGTGGCCCCGCGGAACGGGCGCGCCGCGGCCGGCGGTAATGGTGGTGGTCCCCGGCGCCGACGGGCGTCGCGGATCAGTGCAGCTGTTCCACCAGGTAGTTCTGAACGCCCAGTTGCTTGATCTGGTCGCGTTGCTCCTCAATCCAGTTGATGTGGTCTTCCTCGTCCTTGAGGATGTCGGTGAGCATGTCGCGCGTGCCGTTGTCGCCGGCCTCGGCCGCGAAGCGGATGTCGTCGTTGTAGGTCTTGACGGCGTCATGCTCGGCCTGCCAGTCGTTGGCGTGCTGGTCCTCCACCTTGGCGCCGATGCTGATCTTGTTCAACACGCTGACCACCGGCCGGCCTTCCAAGAATAGAATCCGCCCGATCAATTTCTCCGCATGCTTCATTTCGTCGATGGCGCGCTTCTCGATGGCGGTGTGGAGCTTCGCATAACCCCAGTTGTCACACATCTCCGAGTGCACCATGTACTGGTTGATCGCCGTCAATTCGTCCGACAACCGCGCATTCAGCCGCTCGATGATTTTGGCATTGCCCTTCATAAGCTTTGTCCTTTCCCTGTTGGTTTGAATCCTTATGCCATGTCGCCCGGACAAAATCAAGCTAAATTCAGGGCGCCCGTCCAGCGGGCGATGTGCGCCGGGACGGCGGCGGTGAAGGTGAGCCGGCGGCCGGTGAACGGGTGGTTGAAGGTCAGCGACAGGGCGTGCAGGGCCAGGCGCTGGCGCGACTCGTGCGTCTGCCCATATTTTTTGTCGCCCACCACCGGGTGGCCCCGCTCGGCCAGGTGCACCCGGATCTGATTCTTCCGGCCAGTCAGGAGCGTGATTTCGAGCAGGCTGAACGCCGGCGTTTCTTTCAGCACCTGATAGGCTGTCCGGGCCAACTGCCCCCGCGCCGGGTCCGGCGTGGAATACATCCGGTGTGCGGCATTCTCCGCCAGGTAGGAGGTCAGGATCCCCGTTTTGGGCGACAGGCGCCCATGCACGACCGCCAGGTATTTCTTCTCGGTGTCCGCCCAGTGGTCCTGCAATTGCCGCTGGGCCTGGGGTGTCTTCGCGAAGAGGAGGACGCCGGAGGTGTCCCGATCCAACCGGTGGACGATGAAAATGCGCGCCCGGGCTTTGGCGTTGCCCTTGCGGACATAGTCAGTCAGCAAGTGGTAGGCCGTGCGGTCCTGGCTGGTCTCCGTGGCGATGGTCAACAGTCCCGGCGCCTTGGCGACCACCAGGATATCACGGTCCTCGTGAAGAATGGTCAGCCCCCGCGGCTGGTGCCGCCGGGCCGCGCTGCTGCGTTCGATCATCGTGTTCCTTTTCATCATTCGAACCGGATTTCCGCGAAACGGTCGGGGCGATGGAAGCCGCCGGCGAAGTCGGCGTCCAGCGACGCCCAGGACGCCCAATGCGGATGATATAAGCTGATTTCATAGACACATAGCCCGTCGCGCAGCCGGCGCACAGCAGCGGCAGCAGGCCCGCGGCCGCGCGCTGGAATATCACGGGCTTCATGGCGCCGCAGACGTCCGGGCCGGGGCGGCCGGCGCGGGCACTTTCAGCAAGGTCGTAACCGAGCCAAAGGCCTGGTCCACGTGCTTCACCAAAAACGCCTGCAGTTCCTTCGGTTGGGCGGTCAGTACGAAGCCATCCTCGACCGGCTCATGTTTCAGCGCGGCCGGATGTTCCGCGAGGTGTTTCTTCAGCCAATCGGGATCCATCATGGCCATCGGCAAGTCCGGTCCGATCCTTCTCACCAGCAAAAAGGTGTGCACCGGGAAGAGATGGGCCCGGTAGAGATCGTTCAGCTTGGGTTCCGAACCGGCGGGGTAAAAGTCCAGGAACTGTTGCCCGCCGGCCTTCACCAAGTGCGCCTTGAACTCACCCGGCTTCCCGTCCTTGTCGGTATACACCAGTTGATATTCCTGGTCGCCGCTCTTGGTAAACACCCAGCGGGCCGGCGAATTGGTTTCCGCCCAGACACCCACCAGCGCGGGATTGAACGCCAGATCCTCCGGCGTATAGAGCGGCTGCAGCGATGGCACGCAACCAGCCAGCGCCAGCAACCCGAACAGCAACAGAACTTTCTTCATCGTCTCCCCCTGACACGGCGCCCGGCGCGCCGCCCTTCGACACCCGAACGCTAGGCTGACAGTATACGGGCGCGCCGGGAGGAAGCGATAAAAAAGGCTGGCGCAGGGAGTCAAAGCTTGGAAGACTGGTCCCGCCGGAGGCAGGGCCGCAGAAAGCCGGCGCCGCGCGGCCAAGGAAATAACCAGGACGGGCATGAAGATCAGCGGACAGACGAAACCGTTTGCAGTGCTGGGTCATCCGATCAGCCACACCTTCTCGCCCGCCATGCACAACGCGGCCTTCGCGCAACTCAGACGCGACGCGATTTACCTGGCGCTCGACGTCGTCCCGATCCGGCTGATGAGCATCCTGGCCGCGCTGCGCGATCTGGGCTTCGGCGGTGTGAATCTCACCGTGCCGCTGAAGGAAATCGCCTTCCGCGGCTTGACGCGCCTGGACGAATCCGCGCGCCGGCTGGGCGCGGTCAACACCGTCGAGTTCCAGGGGGACGGCCTGGTGGGCCACAACACCGACGGCTGTGGCTTCCTCCAGGCGCACCAGGAGTCTTTTGGCCGCACGCCGCAGGGCGAGGCGATCTTCGGGCTCGGCGCCGGCGGCGCGGGCCGCGCCGTGGCGCTGACCTGCGCGGCGGCCGGCGCCCGCGCGCTGACCCTGGGCGATCTGGATGTGACCCGCTGTCACCGCGTCGCCGAGGAGCTGCGCGAGCGCGCGCCGGGCTGCGCGGTGCACGTGGCGCCCAACGCCGGCGGCTGGGTGGCGGCTGCGCGCACAGCCGACCTGGTGGTGCAGGCCACGCCCGTCGGCGCCCAGGCCGGCGACCGGGCGCTCCTGGGGCCCG
>JAPLSZ010000280.1 GCA_026398385.1 Kiritimatiellota bacterium
ACACAAAGACCGCACGGATTACTCATCCGGGCGGCCTGCAAAATCCATAGCTGCTAAGTCACTGCGCCTTCGTTAACCACGCCAGCTTAGTTCAACACAGGGTTTCAGCGCGCGCGGGCGCGTGAAACCCTCTCATTGTTGTGATTTTCATTCATCCGATCCATTCTGACAGGACCCAGAACACGACACCCTCTGCGGCGAAAACGATACCTAGTATCAACATAGTCCTTGGTGCCTTGGCCTCGTCGTAAAGTTTGATCATGTCGGGGGCGAGACTCTTTGCAAATGGCGACGTTCTGCTCCAGATCGTTTTGCCCATTCGGCAAAATCCGATTCCAACGGCACGATGAAACACGGCCATGAGAATACCCCCGGCGAAGAAGATCGCCCCCATGATCCGAATCTCATTCATTTCATCTTATTCCCACAACATGGTATTAGCCGTCAAACATAGCAGCCCGAAAACAGCCTTGGGGAGGCTCTCCAAATATTTCCTCGTTGACAATACGTGAGTTACGCGGGAAATTGACGCATAGCAAAATATTGAGGGAGGGATGATATGCGTCTGGCGGAGCGACGGGGCGCGGCGGCGCGGCGGATATGAGCTTATGTGGAGGTGCTGAGGCAAGCCCGCCGTCGCCAAGGCTTCCGCCGTCGCTCAAAGAGCTATGACGGGCGAGCCGGGGCCAAAGCGGTGGCGAGCCCGTTCGATCCGCGACCGGATTTCGTTGTCCGCCCTGCGTCATCCCCGCATTCTCCCCCTTCTGCGGATGGAGGCAAATCCCGCCCTCCCCGGCAGGCGGCAGACTATCGCGCCGCCGCGCGGCCTGTCAAAGGCACTATGACCTTAGCCGCAGATCTGCACCGCGTTAGCCCGGCACAGGAACGAGGATCCCTTGGTCCCGCTGCGATGGCAGGGCGCTCCTCACGATGCCTTGCGCATGGGTTGCTTCGGAGTGCGAGAGACGACGGGACGATCCATATGTCGTTGCTTCTCTTTGAGATCAGCGACAATCGCATCCAGGTCATGGTTAAACCGCGCGGAATGCCGTTGGCGCGCAGCTCGGACTTCCTCCACTATCGGATCTTTGAACATGGTCATGCCTCCATTAGTTCTTCCGGGGTACAGATGATTGGGCAGGCAAAGCCTGCCTTTTCCAGAAATCGCTCAACCTGTCTGCGGATGGTGGCGTTGGCCAGATGAGTGCAATTCCACGTGACAAGATAGTCAATCCCGTTGAGCGCGCAGACGGCAATGTGCAACGCGTCTTCCGGGTATTCTTTCGGAATGGGTCCCCCCGTGACCATCTGCCGAGCCAGGAATTTAGCCTCGTCGCTGACCGTCAAAGACGGAATGCCTTCAATGGCGACGAGCCTCCTCTGCACTGCCGTCGGGTCGCCGTCTTCCGCTTCTGTTACGACCAACGCAGAGACAAATACATCGAAGCACACGCGACATGTGCCCCACCACTCGATGGTAAGAGCTTGGCGACCGGCGACAATTACGTCCCGGGACGGACGCCCGGTCAGGTAGCTGATCACTGAAGTCTCAACATAAACGGATGGTTTCATGCGAGTAATCTACACTGTAATCAAGAAAGCGAGAAGTCTTTTTTCTTCTGGCGAACAACAGCATCTTAGGTCTCGGAAATATTGGGCTGCCCAACCGGCCATTCACGGATAACGCGGTTGGCGGTCGAGTGCCGTAGAGCTGTCGGCGGTTGGGGTGCACGCGGGATGGTCGTTTCGCTGATTGCGGCTATTTCTTAAGCGGGCCGATGTAGCCGGTGGATAGGGCGACGTCATCGTACCAGACGGTGTTGTCCTGCTTCACCTGGTGGACGTAGACGCCGATCTCGAACCGTTTTGTTTCACGTCTTCGGCGCTCCGCCAGCGGAAGCCCCGGTAGTGGATGTAAAGCTGGCCGGGCTGTTCCAGCCTGGCCAGCGCCTCCGGGTGGGTCCGCGTTTCCGCGGTGACCAGCACTGGATAGGCCGGGTCAGCCTGATGGCCGTCCGCTTCCGATTGACCGCGGGTCGCTCCTGCGGGAATCAGCGCCAGGGCCATCATCAGCAAGGCAGGCCATGATGGTCTCATCTGCTCACTTCCGCGCCTGCGGGCTGCAGCTGCGCTCCGCAGGCCACGCCCATCAGTATAGCCGATAGATCGGCGGACGCCCAGTCTGGGCCGGACGGTGCCACTTGGATTGGCGCGACAGCCTGTTACGGCCAGTTCTTTGCGTCGGGGCCGTCGCCGATCACCGGGAAGGCCGTGATGCGCAGGCGCGCCGCGCCCATCGGAATGAGTGTGACGGTCTCTTCCGGCTCGGTGGAGCGGACGGGGCTCTGTACGACTTCCTGAACCAGCCCCTTGGAATCGAGCGTCCAGCCCGGGATCCGCTTCGCGTGCGCGGTGAGCCGTACCGGCGCCGCCTCCGCCCTGAACGGCTGATTGTCGGCGGGCCACGTGCCGGCCTCGAATCGGATGCCCGCGGCCGGGTTGTCCTTGCCGAGGACCAGCCCGTAGTTCCACGGCGAGCCGGGGAAGACGTCGAACGCCGGCCAGGCGTCGGTCCCGCCCTGGCGTTTGTACTCCTCCTTGGTCCGCAGCGAATAGGTCAGCGGGCCGCGGTCCACGGACGCGAACCCGCGGTTTTCCGTCCAGACCTTGACGCGGACCGTCATGGGCAGCGTGAGCAGGACCTTGTCGCCGTCCTTCCACTCGCGGTTGAGCTGCGCGAGGCGGCCGGCGGGGAGCGGCGTCGGATCCTCCGCGCCGTTGATGGCAACCTTTGCGCCCGCGCACCAGGCGGGGATGCGGAGGACGAGGGGGAATATCACCGGGGCCTTGAGCGCGAGCGCGAATTCGATCCTGTCCTCGAACGGGTAGCGCGTCGTCTCGACGATGCGAACCTCGGCGCCGCCGGCGCCGACCTTCGCGCGGACCTGGCAGGGGGCGTAGAGGAGTGCGGCGAGGCCGTTGCCGGGGGCGGCGTACCAGAGGTGCGCGGTGAAGTACGGCCACGCGTGGCCGCTGTTGTGCTGGCAGCAGCGATGGCTGTGTGGGTTGAAATGGTGCGTGTCGCCGCCGTTCTGGACGCCGGGCGCCTTGCTCGTGTGATCGCTCTGCGGCTGGTTGGGGGCGGTGAGGTAGCGGAGGGCCTTGAGGTCGGCGGTCATCGCGGCGGGATAGCTGTTGAAGGCGACGTTCTCGCAGCGCTCGGCCCAGGCGGGGTCGCCGGTAATCGCGGCGAGGATTTCGTCGGACAGCATCTCCTCGGCCATGCCGCAGGTCTCGACGGCCTGGCGCGGGCCGGTGTAGCCGGGGCGGGCGTTCTCGTCGGCGCCGTACATGCCGCCGGGAACCTGGCCGTACATCGTCCGGACCTTCGTCCAGTCGCGCCCGCTGGCGGCGAGGTCGGCGGCCTCCTGCGAGAGCTGCCAGAAAGTGGCGGGCTCGCGGACGCCCTGCGGGATGTTCACGTTGTGCCAGTTGATGACGTCCTTATCCCAACGTGCTGTCCGCCGGTGGGTTTTGCGGGCGAGGTCGAGGAGCCAGTCCCCGCCGGTGCGGTTGTAGAGCCAAAGGATGGAGTAGAGCTGGTCGCCGCCGCGCATGGACGGCCAGTAGCCGACGAGGAGCTTCGGCTCGGGGACTTCCGCCAGGTATTTGAAGTATTTTGTCATGAGGTCCAGGACCCGCTGGTCGCCGGTGCGGCCATAATAGGTCTGGAGGCAGAAGAGCATGATCATGTTGGGCCAGAGATCGTCACGGCCCTTGAGGTCGGTGGCGACGCCGGTGCGGCCCTTGTCAGGGCCGAACCAGCCGTCGGGCTGCTGGCTGGCGAGAGCGCCTTCGATCCAGACGTTGACCTCGGCGATCATACGCGGGTTGTCGAGGAGATAGGCGCAGCCGATGAAGCCCTTGAGCCAGTAGGGAGGCTCCTCCCAGCCGTGGTCGCCGATGCCGTCCTTCGAGAGCCAGGCATTGTTCGGCTTCCGGAGAAAGCCGCTGATCTCGGTCAGGCGTCCGTGGAAGCCCTCGGCCTGGAGTTCGAGCTGCTGCTTCAGCCAGCCGCCGGGTTTGACGGCGTCGAAGGGCAGCTCGACGAAGCTGCTGGGGGTCAGGGGCGGGCGGTTGGCCGCGTAGTGGATGATGCCGGCGGCGGGGTCGGTGCGTTCAATGACCGTTACGGCGGCGGCCTCACCGGCCAGCACAACCGCTCCAGCCCTGAACGCAGCCATCAGTATCGAACACACCAGCAACGGCCATATGCCACTTGAATTCATTTTGTTTTCCTCCAACGGTCGGCCTACTTTGGCCATGAGCCCTCACCGCTTCGGCGGCGCGGCTTCGCGCACCACGGCGCCGAGGTTCTCGCTCAGCACGAGAACGGACAGGCGCGCGGTGTCCTCGAGCTCGTTGGTGTTGAGCGAGGCGTAGTCGCAACGCCCGCGCAGGTCGGTATAGCCGTCCTTGAAGAACTTCACCTGGCCGTTCTTCATCTTCGCGTACACCTTGACGTACGCGCCCGGCACCGGCCGGCGCGTGTCGGCGTGGGTCACGACGAGCTGGCCGTAGGCCTCGATCATCTGGATCCGCAGCGTGTTGGCATAGTAGGCCTGCGTCTTGCGCACGCCGGCGGCCAGGGCCTCGACCATGACGTTCTTGGTGCGGAATTCCGGCGGCAGCTCCACGGCCAGGGTATCCTTCCCGGCCGGCAGCTCGATGGGCCGGCTGAGGACCGGCCGGATGTACGAGAACTGGGCCGCGCCCTCCTGCAGGAACGGGCTGCGCGAGAAGAGCAGCTCGATGTCCATCGGGTAGAAGTTCAGCGTGCAGCCCTTCAGGTTGCGATAGTCCAGCTTGATCCGGCCCGCCTCCACCTGCAGCTCCAGGGCGGGCTCGGTGGCCGCCAGCGCGGCCTGCGCCTGATCGCGACTCTCCTTGTCCGGCACCGCCGCGGCCGCCCCCGCCGCTTCGTCGAGTTGGGCCAACGCCAGCGCAAAGCGGTTGCGCCAGCGATCCACCGCGTGCTCCGCGTGGCGGCGGGCGATTTTCCGCGCGCCGTCCAAGTCGCCGCGATAGAACGCGAGGTACGCCTCGACGTAGTCGCACTGGAGCTGCTCCGGCACCGCCTGGCGGTCCACGCGGCGGAACCAGTCGAGCGCTTCTTCGACCCGGTCCTGCAGCGCCAGATAATAGGTAATCGCCAGTTCATCCACGTCGTTTTGCGCCGGCTTGTAGCTCAGCACCTTCATGAGCCGCTGGTATTGCTCGCGGAAGCGGTTGTTCAGGATCTTGCGCTTCGCGCCGACGGTATGGGCGCGCGGGTTGACCAGCGGCGCATATTCCAGGTGCTGGTAGGCCAGGCGCTCCACGGGGTCGAGGACGAGCAACGGCGAGACCAAGTACAGCCCGCAGCGGTCGGCCCACGGCGCGTGTCGCAGGAAGACGCGGATCGTCTCCGGATCGTTGTGCCGGATGCCGTAGGACCACAGCGTGTCCTGATACACATGCCGCTTTTCCAGTTGCGCCGTGAGCTGCTTGAAGACCGCCTGGTCCTGCATGCGCCAGGCGATTTCGTTGAGATCGAGGCGGTGTACGTTGGCCGTGTCGAGGAAGGCGGCGACCTCCTCCGTCGTGCCGTTCTGCGAGAGCCAGGCCCAGGACGTCTTGTCGATCTGGGTCAGCTTGCCGACAACGTTGAACGCGAACGGGGGCGCGCCGCCGATCACCCGGTCGTTGCTGGCGATGGTCACCGGGTAGTGCGGATACTGGCCGGTGGCCGGGAAGTAGAAATAATACTCCAGCGTCTGCGTGCTGTAGGGCTCCAGCGCCACATAGGCGCCGCGCGTGTAGAACCCGCTGTTCACGGGGATGGCGCCCTGCGGCACCTGGAGCAGCACTTGCAGTTTTTGTCGGTTGCCTTGGGGATTCGTCAGCACGATCTGCGCGCCGTACACGACGTGCGGCAGGAACTCGGCGGTCACATACTTGTCGAATTGCTCGTTGTTCTCGTGGCGATAGCGGTCATCCGCCCGGAAAAAGTGCTGCGCCACCAGGACGGCGCCGGCCTCCTCCGCGCGGGCCGCCGCGCGGATCTCGCGATGGAACATGAGGAGCGGCGAGCCGGCCTTCATGGCGTAGCGCAGGCCGTCGAGTTTTTCCTCCTGCGCCCCGGCCTTGAACGGCAGGTCGAGCACGGCCAGCGCGAGCAGCATCTCGGTAAAATTGCGCGTCGCCTGCGGGAAGGCTTTCGAGAGGAAGGGCGCCGGGTCGGCGTGGGCCGCGTAGTCGGCCCAGAACTCGTTCACGGTGATCAGCCCGGCCAGTTGCTGCTCAATGGGCAGGTGGTAGTAATTATTCTCGGCCCACTCCTTGGTCTGATCCAGCTTCTGGAAGAAGCGGCGCGCTTCCTCGCGCTTCTGCAGTTCATCGCCGGCAAAGAAGTCCTGCCCTACCGCTTTTTCCTCCTCCACCATCATAGCGACATCCTTGTCAGCACCGCCGTCCCGTCGCGTGGCGCGTTGCCGCATGACGTTGCTGCGTCCGCCCGCGGCGGCGCGGCGGGCGCATCCGCCACCATCGGCGCCCGATCCACAACCATTTCGGCCAGAGCTGACTCAGGAGCATTTTGCGGTTCATCCAACGGCCCGCCCTTTCCCCCGCCGTTGGCGCCGTGCAGTCTACCCAGCGCGATTTTCCCTTTTTCCATTGTCTTCTTCCGCACGGCGTCGAGCGCCGCGCGGACACCGCCTTCGGTCTCCATGGCGCCGGTCAGCAGCGCCGTGTCGAAGCGGCGGTTGAAGTCCTCGATGTTCGGCGGGATGAGGTCGGCGCGCTCCTTGGCGTCGCGCGCAACCGAAACGGT
>JAPLSZ010000294.1 GCA_026398385.1 Kiritimatiellota bacterium
GCCGCCGCCGCCGGTCGCCAGCAACCAGCCGGCCAGCGGATCGCCGGGCACGGTCAGCAGGTTCGGCGCGCGCACGAGCTGCAGCCAGGCCGTCCAGCGCGAAACATCCTGCCGGGTCGTCGTCATCAGCCCGGCATGATAGACCGCCTCGCGCGGTGTGACAAGAGCAGCCATTACGCGTCGGTGTAAGGCCGCAGTTATCTCCGCGTTCCTCGGCGGCTTGGAATCTGCACAATCTGTGAAAATCCGTGGAAGAAAATCCGGACGTTCAGCCGCAAAGAGGCTCAAGATGCGCAAGAAAGACGGATTCGGCGGGTTTCGCGCCGAGGCGCCAAGGCGCCGAGAAAGGGTGGTGTGGCCGATTTCCGTCCAGCGCGTCCTCGCGATGATGGGCGGGCTATTTACCGGTGTGCAAGGCTTCCAGTACGGCCTGAGGGTTGCGGGCGGCAATCCGGAGCAGGGCCTTCGCCGGTCCTTCGGGCTGGCGTCGCCCCTGTTCCCAATTCTGAAGGGTCCGCGTGCTGACACCGATCATGACGGCAAATTCGCCCTGTGAAGCATGCAGCCCCTCGCGCACCATCTTGATCTCGGGCGGTTTGATTTCATAGAGGCGGCTGGCTGGCTTGCGGCCGGCCTTGATCTCGCCCGCCTCCTTGAGGCTGGCCACCAGTTTCGAAAAATCGTCCTGTTTCATGATAACCACTCCTTATCCGATAGAGATCATCCGGCATGAACCGCCGAATCTCCTTCGTAAAAACGGATGTCTCTACGAAAATCATGCAGGTACTATACGCCAATGGCGTATCAGGTCAAGAAACTTCGAGAGCACAAGCGGACGGCGCAAGCGCCCTGCCGGAAATGCCTGTAAGCGGAGAAGGGAATTCCCGGACGGTCTGCCGCAAAGAGGCGCAAGCGGCGCAAGAAGGCCGGAGTTCGGCGGGTTTCGCGCGAAGCCGCCAAGGCGCAAAGCTGCGGATGTTTTTCGCCACGGATGAACACTGATTTGCACGGATATCAGCCGGCGGAAGTACGTTCAAATGGTCAGCCGCAAAAGATCGCACAGAACGCATAGAACGGAAGGACGAAATCAATCGGGCATCAGCATGCGGATGAGTTGGAGGAACGGCGCGGGATAGACGCCGAGCCAGAGGAGGGCCAGCGTCAGGGCGCCGAGGGCGGCGGCGGCCAGGCGCGGCAGGGGCGGAGTCGCGGCGGGCGCGGGCGCGGGCTGACGGAATAGCAGGACGATGAGCCGCAGGTAGTAAAACAGGCCGATGGCGCTGTTGACCGCCAGCGCGGCGGCCAGCAGCCAGAGGTTCGAGTTCACCCCGGCCGCCAGGACGAAGAACTTGCCCACAAATCCCGCCGTCAGCGGAATGCCCGCCAGCGAGAGCAGCATCAACGTGAAAACGCCCGCCAGCCAGGGGCGCCGCCAGGCCAGGCCGAGAATATCCTCCGGCGCGTCGGCGTCGCGTCCGCGCGGCGAGAGGACGGCCACAACCCCAAAGGCGCCCAGCGTGGTGACGAAGTAGGCGGTCAGATAGACCGCCACGGCGGCGGGCGCCCACCGGCCGCCGGCGAGCAGGGCGACCAGCAGGTAGCCCATGTGGGCGATCGAGGAATACGCCAGCAGGCGCTTGACGTTCTGCTGGAGCAGGGCCAGCCAGTTGCCGATGAACATCGAGGCAATCGCCAGCACGGTGAACATCGTGAACAGCGCCGCATGCTGCGAAACCGGCAACTGGCCGACATAGCGCAGCAGCAGCGCGAACACGGCGCCCTTGGACACCGTGGCCACCAGCGCCGCCACGGGGGCCGGCGCGCCCTGATAGACATCCGGCGCCCATAGATGAAACGGAACGAGCGAGAGTTTGAAACCGATGCCGACGAGCGTCAGGCTGACGCCGGCCAGGATCAGCAACCCCGGCGCGGCGCCGCCGGCCGCGGCCGCGGCCAGACGCGCGAAATCGAGCGTGCCCAGCGCCGCATAAACCAGGCCCACGCCGAACAGCAGGAACGCGGACGACGTGCCCGCCAGCACCAGGTATTTGATCCCCGCCTCGATGCACAGCGGGTTGGTGCGCGGATAGGCCACCAGCGCGAAGAGCGATACGCTGAGCAGTTCCAGCCCCAGGAAGAAGGACGCGAAGTGGGCGCTGGCCGCCAGCACGCCGGCGCCGAGCGTCGTTGTCAGCACCAGCACGTAATATTCCTCGCGTCGCCCGATCGGTTGCTGCTCCAGGTAGCCGTGGGAGAGCAGGGTGACGACCAGCGCCGCCGCGAGCATCAGCCCGGTATAGAACAGCGCCGGCCGGTCAATCAGCAGCAGCGGCGTGACCTGGCGCGGCGTCAGCGGCCAGGCGCAGACCAGCGCCACGCCCGCGGCGGTCAAGCCCGCCAGGGTCAGCGCGACGGCCAGCCGGTGGTTGCGGCAGAAAGCCGCCGCGAGCATCACCACCACGGCGGTGAGGCCGAGCGCGATCAGCGGCCCGAGGGCCAGCAGGTCGCCGCCGTTCATCGCGCACCTCCGGGGGGAATAGCCGCGAAAGAATTTAGCGCGGCATAGCCGCAATCGAAGCAAAGCAAAGTTAATTTGGAACTCACGAAATCATGAAAAGAAAAACGTCCCCGCCGTTCCCGCTTTCCTGATTTCCAAATTGTTAATCCTTCGCAGCGTGACGAAATCTTCTCGGCAAGCGACAAAGCAGCGGCCGGAACGGGAAGGGCCGCGATAAGCGGAAGAATTTTGCACGAAGGCAACGAAGTGAACGAAGATGGAATCAGGCAGCAGCCCGGTGCCTGGGGTTGCTTTGTTACCTTCGTTAGCTTCTGTTCAAAATCGCCCGGCCTTTCCAGACGCTCCAGCGCCGGCGCGGCGGCGTCGAGCGCGGGCTGCGGGTAGAGCCCGAGCCAGAGCAGGGCGGCGGCCATGGCCAGCAGGGCGGCCATTTCGCGGGCATTGAGATCGGCAAGTTTCCAGGCTTCGCGCGCTGTGCCGTGGAAGGACTGCTGGATCATCCACAGGGCATACACCGTGGCGGCGATGAGCCCCGTGGCCGCCACCACGCCGGCCACGGCGCTGACCTGGAACGCGCCCAGCAGCACCAGGAATTCGGCCACGAAGTTGCCGAGCCCGGGCAGGCCCAGCGAGGCCAGGGCGAAGAACAGCGCGACCGCGCCCATGCGCGGAACGACGGCCCACAGGCCGCCCATGCGGCGCAGGTCGCGCGTGTGGATGCGTTCGTCGAGCGCGCCCACCAGCAGGAACAGCGCGCCGGTGCTGAGGCCGTGGCAGATCATCTGCAGCACCGCGCCCTGCTGCGCGAGCAGGTTGCCGGCGAAGATGCCCAGCAGCACGAAGCCGAGATGGCTCACGCTGGTATAAGCCACGAGCCGCTTGAAGTCGGTCTGCGCGCAGGCCAGCACCGCGCCGTACAGAATGCCGAGCACGCCGAGCAACATCGCGGCCGGCGCGAACTGCGCGGCGGCGCCGGGGAACAGCGGCACCGCAAAGCGCAGCAGCCCGTAGGCGCCGGTTTTCAGCAGCAACCCGGCCAGGATGATGCTGCCGGCGGTGGGCGCCTCGGTGTGCGCGTCGGGCAGCCACGTGTGGAAGGGCACCGCGGGGAGCTTCACCAGGAAGGCCGCGGCGAAGCCGAGCAGCAGCCAGCGCGCCGCGGCCGGCGACAACGTCGTGCCCAGCAGTTGCGGGTAGTCAAAGGTGTACACACCCGTGCTGCGCCCGTGCGCAAAGTACAGGCCCAGGATGGACAGCAGCATCAGCAGGCCGCTCAACTGCGTGAAGATGAAAAACTTGATCGCCGCCGCATGCCGCCGCTCGTGGCCCCAGAGGTCAATGAGGAAGTACATCGGGATCAGCATCAGCTCCCAGAGGAAATAGAAGAGGAACAGGTCCAGCGCGAGAAACACGCCGGTGATGCCGGCCAGCACCAGCAGGAGGTTGAAATAATAGAAACCGACCCGCGCGCGGATCACCGTCCAGGATGCCGCGACTGCCATGAGGCCGAGAAAGCCCGTCAACAACACCAGCAGCAGGCTCAGGCCATCCACGGCGAAATGCGCCTGGATACCCAACTGCGGAATCCACGGCTGGTTGAACTCGGCCCGCGGTCCAGCGCGCCACCGCAGGGCGCCGGCCGCCGAGGAGCCAGGCCAGCAGTCCGCCCGTCAGCGGCACGGCGATGAGCAGGATTGGGATCATAGGAACACCGCCATCATGAGGAGCAGGATGGCCCCGACCGCCAGGCCCGCGGCGTACCAGCGGACGCGCCCGTTCTGCGTGCGGCTCAGCAGCCGGTGGAGCCCGACATTCAACTGCGCCAGTCCCTGGTACATCTGGTCTATGAAATCAGCTTGGTTGATCCGTGCCACCCAGACCAGCGGCCGCACAAACAGCCGGTCGTACAACCCGTCGAAGCCCCAGCCCGAGAGCCAGAAGCGGTGGACCGCCGCGCCCGCCGGGGTGGCCGCCAGCGCCCGCGCGAAGCCGGGGCAACGTAGGAACAAAACATAGGCTGACAGTGCGCCGAGCAGGGTCGCCAATACCGCCGCCGCGCTGAGGATCCTTTCGGTTGCCAGGGGACACTCCTCAGCGGCGCCTGGAAAGACAGAACTCATGAACTTGACGAAGAATGGATGACCGCCCAGCGCCGCGGGCCACTCCAGCAGGCCGCCGAACAGGCAGCCCGCCGCCAGCACGAGCAGCGGCAGCGCCATGGCTTTTTCGAGGAGCGGCCGCCGCGCGGACCCGGCGGGGAATGCCTTTGCCGTCTGGTCGCCCGGGGGGCCGAAGAACGTCAGGAAAACCATGCGGAACGTATAGAGCGCGGTCAGAAAGACCCCGGCCAGTCCGGCGCCGTACAGCCAGGGCCCGCCGGGTCCCGCGGAACACCACGCGGCGTTGAGAATCAATTCCTTCGAAAATCCGGCCGTCGCCGGGGGCAGCGACGTCAGCGCGCACGCGCCGGCCAGAAACGTCCAGAACACCACCGGCAGCTTCCGCCGCAGGCCGCCCATCCGGAACATATTGTGTTCCTCGTGCAGGCGGGCGATGACCACGCCGGCGGCGAGGAACAGCAGGGATTTAAACACGGCGTGCGTCACAAAATGGAACATGGTGGCCGACCAGGCGCCCACGCCCAGGCCCAGGAACATGTAGCCGAGCTGGCTGATCGTCGAATACGCCAGCACGCGTTTGAGGTCCCACTGCGTCAGGGCGCTGAACCCGGCGAACAGCAGCGTGGCCGCGCCGAGCACCGCGACCAGCAATTGCACCGCGGGCGCGAGTTCGAACAACACGTGCGTGCGGGCCACGAGGTAAACGCCGGCGGTCACCATCGTGGCGGCGTGGATCAGCGCGCTGACCGGCGTCGGGCCGGCCATCGCGTCCGGCAGCCAGGTCTGGAGCGGAAGCTGCGCGGACTTGCCCACCGCGCCGCCGAGCAGCAGGGCGGCTGCGGCGACGGCCAGCGTCGAGCCCGGCGTCCACTGCGCCGCCGCGCGCTGCATCGCCTCCTGGATCTGCAGCGTGCCCAGGTGCACGAACAGCAGGAAGAGCCCCACGGCCAGGGCAGTGTCGCCGACGCGCGTGACGATGAACGCCTTCATCGCCGCGCGGCCGTTGGCGGGATCCTGGTACCAGAAGCCGATCAGCAGATACGAGCAGACGCCGACGCCTTCCCAGCCCAGGTACAGCAGGAGCAGGTTGTCGGCCAGCACGAGGACCAGCATGGAAGCGACAAACAGGTTCATATAGGCGAAGAATCGCCGGTAGCCTTCGCCGGGGGGCTCGCCCTGCTCCGCCATGCACGCAGTCGAGTAGAGATGAATCAGGAATCCGACCACGGTGACCACCACCGTCATCGTCAGCGACAGCGCGTCCAGATAGAGCGAAATCCGTGGCGTCAGACCGGCGACGTTCATCCAGGTCCAGAGCACCTGCGACACGGCGTGGCCGGGCGGCGGCGCGACCAGGAACCGGACCGCCAGCCCCAGGGCGACGAGCGCCGCGGCACCCACCGAGCCCGCGCCGATCACGGCGACGGCCCGGCGCGACCAGCGCTGGCCGGCCACCAGGAGGATAAACCCTGTCAGCGGCAACGCCGGAATCAACCATAGCGCCTCGAACATGTCACCCTTTCATCGTGCGGACGGCATCCACATCGAGCGTCCGGAACCGGTGGACCAGCCGCAACGCCAAGGCCAGTCCCACCGCCACCTCCGCCGCCGCCAGCGTCAAAATGAAGAAAAACATCACCTGTCCGTCGGGCTGGCCCCAGCGGGCGCCGGCCACGACGAAGACCAGGCCCGCGGCGTTCAGCATGATCTCGACGGAGAGCAGCATGAACAGGATATTCCGCCGGACCATGACGCCCATCAGGCCCAGCGCAAACAGCACCGCCGCCAGCACCAGCCCGTGCTCAAAAGGAATCGAGGCCATTTATTCTTTCCCTCCCTCGTCCGGCTCCGTGTGCCGGCCCAGGTGGTAGACGCCCACCAGGCCGGCCAGCAGCAGCATGGACGCCAGTTCCACGCCGAGAAGGTAGGGGCCGAACAGGGCAAGGCTCACCTCCCGGGGTGCGAGCGGCGCGGCGGCCGCCGAGACGCCGCCGGCCCGGATCAACACCGCCAGCAACTCGACGAACAGAATCAGCGCCAGGCCGGCCGGCCCGATCCAGCCGGCCGGCCGCAGCCAGTCCCGCTCCTGCGCCAGGGCCCGCGGCCCCGCATTGAGCATCATGACGACGAATAGGAAGAGGACCATGATCGCGCCGGCATAGATGATGACCTCCAGCGCGGCCACGAACGGCGCGCCCAGGATAAAGAAGATCATGGCGATCGCCAGCAGCGCGACGATCAGGTAGAGCAGGGCGTGCACGGCGTTCGCCCGCGTGACCGTCAGGGCGGTGGCCAGGACGGCCACCGCCGCAGAGATATAAAAGACCGCGTTCACGGCATCAGGCTCCTGACGTCCGACGGCGGACGCTCGTTTTCCGCCGCGCCCTTGTCCTTGCCCCCGATCTGCAGGCCGGCCACCCGGTAGAAATTGTACCCATGATGCTTGCCCTGGCCGGCGATCAGGAGGTCGTTCTTCTCATAAACCAGCCCCGCGCGATGGTACTCGCCCATCTCGTTGTCCGGCGTGAGCTGGATGGCGCAGGTGGGGCAGGCTTCCTCGCAGTACCCGCAGAAGATGCAGCGCGAAAAATTGATCCGGAAAAACTCCGGATAGCGCCGCCCGTGTTCATCCTCCGCCGCCTCCAGCGCGATGCAGCCCACGGGGCAGGCCACGGCGCACAACTGGCAGGCCACGCAGCGCTCCGCGCCGTCGGGGTCGCGCGACAGGATGATCCGCCCGCGCCACCGCGGCGGCAGCGTGCGCTTCCGGTCCGGATACTGGACCGTGACGCGCCGGCGCCACGTGTGTTGGAACACGCCCCACAATGATTGTAGAATACTGAACATCTTCCTTCTATTTCCTCTGCCTTTGTATTTCTCGGTCTTTCGTGTCAGAATACAGAAGTCAGAATGCAGAATGCTATGCGCATAGGCCGCCAACAATTTACCGGCCTTTCTGTCTTCTGACTTCTGTCTCCTGACTCCCCAACTTTTATCTTCAAACGCCCTTACGCCATAGTATCACAGCCCCGGTGACGATCAGATTCAGCAGCGCCAGCGGCAGCATCCGTTTCCAGCCCAGCTCCAGCAACTGGTCGTAGCGCAGGCGCGGCAGGGTGGCCCGGATCAGGATGAACAGGCCCACCAGGCAGAAGGTTTTCAGCAGGAACCACACCAGCGGGGGCAACCACGGCCCCAGCCAGCCGCCCAGGAATAACGTCACCGTCAGGGCGGCAATCAGCGTGATGGCGATATACTCGCCCAGGAAAAACATGGCGAATTTCATGCCCGAGTACTCCGTATGGAAGCCGGCCACCAGTTCGCTTTCGGCCTCGGGCAGATCGAACGGGATGCGGCGCGTTTCCGCGAGACCCGCGATGAAGAAGATCCCCAGCCCGATGAACTGCGGCACGCCGAACCATAACCCGCGCTGCGCCAGGACAATGTCCCGCAGCCCGAACGAGCCCGCCTGCGCCACGACGCCCATCAGCGCGAGCCCCATGAAGACCTCGTAGCTCAGCATCTGCCCCACGGCGCGCAGACTGCCCAGCAGCGCATATTTGCTGTTCGAGGCCCAGCCGGCCAGCGCGACGCCGTACACCGACAGGGAGGACATGGCCAGGAAAAAGAGCAGCCCGATGTTGAGATTGGCGATCTCGATATTTGGCGCGAACGGCACCACCGCGAAGGACAGCAGCGTGGCCACCATGATGACGAGGGGGGCCAGCACGAACACGGGCTTGTCGGCGAAGGGCGGGATCCAGTCCTCCTTGGAAAAAATCTTGATCATATCCGCCACCACCTGCAGCAGCCCGAAGGGCCCCACGCGGTTGGGACCATAGCGGTCCTGCCACAGCGCCAGCAACCGGCGCTCGGCCCAGGTCAGCAGCGCGCCCACCCCGAACAGCCCGAACAGGACGCCGAACACCACCAGCACCTGATGCAGCGTCGGGTTCATGCGGGCACCTCCCGGACGGAAGGAGAGGATCCCGCCTGTAGGCCGGGTCTCCGACCCGGCGGGACAGGCGCCTGGTTTGCACTATGAGCGGAGGGCGCGGACGCGGGGCTGCTCGTGCTACGTAGCGAAGGCATACTTCGCAGAGTTGCAGAAGCCCCGCCCACGGGAGGAATGGAAGGCGTGGAAATTTTGCCCCACGCCGGCAAAGGCAGCCACGGCTGACCGGACAGGCCGGCGGGCAGGGCGGCGACGCCGGCCGGCAGTTGTGCGGACCGTTTCACGGGCAAGCGCTGGACCGTGTCCCCGACGGAGACCTGCACCTCGCGGCCTTCGGCCCAGCCCAGACGTTCGGCCTCGCCGTCGTTCACGGTCACAGTGGGCCGCGGCGCCCGCTGGGCCACGCCCGCGGACACGCTGCTCAGTTCTTCGGCCCCATAAATGTGGTGGGCCGGAAGAAAAAGCCATTCGCCGGCCCGGGCGGCGAACGCCGGCGGCACGTCCGCGAAGTAGGGCGGCGCGGCGCCGGCGGCCGCGGCCAGCAGCCGCCGGCCGGGCGCATCGCCCTGCAGCGGCCCGCCGACTTCCTGCTGGAATTTGTTCAGCGCCTGCGCCGAATTCCAGCCCGGCGCCCAGTATCTTTGGATCAGCGCCGGCGGCGGATGGCCGGGCTGTCCTTCCATGGAGAAAGCCAGCGGCGTGTCGGCGTCGTCCGGCGGTTGGGGTTCGTGGATGTCCCGGTGGACGGTCATCGCGGTCCGACCGCTGTACCGCGGCGGCTGGCGCGGGATCTTCTGGCCGTCCATGCGGAAGTCCGCGGGCGGGGCCACCGCGCGCAAATCTTTGAAGACCGGCATCGCCGCGCTGAGCGCGGACAGGAGCTCGTCGAGGTTCCGCCACGGCGCGGCCGGCGCTCGTCCCGCGGCGACGATCAGGTCGGCCAGCCAGCGCCAGCTTGCGCGGATGCCGTCCTCCGGAACAAAGACCTGGAAGAACCGCTGGGCGCGCCCTTCGTTGTTGACCAGCGTGCCGCTGCTTTCCGCAAAGGTGGCCGCGGGCAGCACGACTTCCGCCGCGGCCGTGGTGGCCGTGGCCAGGTGATCGAGAACGATCACGTGCCGGGCGGCTAGAAGCTCGGCCGCGGCCGCCGCCGGCAGACGGCGGTACAAATCGTTTTCCAGAACGACCACCGTATCCACGTCGCCCTGGCGCAGCGCCGCGAGCGCGGACTCCAGGCCGCCGCCGTCGAGCAGGGCGGAGCCCAGGCTGTTGCACTCGGGGACGGTCAAGCACAGTTGAGCCGGCCGGCCCGCTTTGATCAGCGCCCAGGCGATGTTGGCCGCGGCTGGCAACAGCGCAGCGCTGGCGCCGCCCGTGCCGGCCACCACCAGCGGCCGCTGGCCGGCTTTCAGGCCGTCGGCCGCGCGCTGCGCCCACGCGGCCAGGTCGGGCGGCAGGTTGGGCACGTCGGGCGACGAGGGATCGAGCGCGTGCGCTACGGCGAAGCCCAGGCGCGCCAGATCGTCGGGCGCCGCGCGGTACGTTGCGGTGGCGATGTCGTCCAGCCTGGTCTGGTCCGCGGTCGCGATGAAGCAGGGCCCCTGGGCCTGCTGACCGGCGTCCCGGATGGCCAGGCTGTCCCAGGCATGGATGCGCTGGCGCGTAGCGAGCTCGGCGGGCTTATGCCGCACGGCCTGGCGCAAGGCCAGGGCCAGCATGGGCGCCGTGTTGGTCACGTCCTCGCCGAGCACGAACACCGCATCGCACGCGGCGGCCTCCTGCAGCGAGGCCAGCGGCGCGGTGCCCTGGCGCGCGAGGGCGAGCGCCAGCCGGACTAGTTCCAGCTCCCGGTCGGGCACGCCGTGGAAAAAGCGGTCCGGGCCCACCAATTCCCGCAGGGCAAAGTTGCCTTCCAGCGAGCCGCGCGGCGAGCCGATCCCAATGGCTTTTCCGCCGCGGATGATCCCGGCGACCCGTGCCACGGCCGCAGCCGGGCCGACCGCCGGCCGGTCGCCGTCCGCCCCGCGCAGGCAGGGTTGCCGGAGGCGCCGCGGACTGTTGACGAATTCATAGCCGAACCGTCCGCGATCGCAGAGGAAGTAACCGTTGACGTTCGGATTATACCGGGACAGGATGCGCCGCAGCTTGCCATAGCGCTCGCCCGCCAGCGTGTTGCAGCCGAGGCCGCAATGGACGCAGATCGAGGGGGCGGTCTGCAGGTTCCACTTGCGGACGGGATGCGGCTTCATCGTCTTGTCCGTAAAGACCCCCGTGGGGCAGACCTCCACGAGGTTGCCGCTGAACTCGTTTTCCAGGGCGCCGTCCGCGTGCCGGCCGAAATACACGTCGTCGTGCCAGCCCATCACGTCGAAGTCGCGCCCGCCGGCATAGTCGCGGTAGAAGCGCAGGCAGCGGTAGCATTGGATGCAGCGGTTCATCTCGTGGTTGATGAACGGGCCGAGGTCCTGGTTGCGGTGCGTGCGCTTGGTGAACCGATAGCGCCGACGGACGTGTCCGGTCATGACGGTCATGTCCTGCAGATGGCACTCGCCGCCCTCGTCGCAGACGGGGCAGTCGTGTGGGTGATTGACCATCAGCCATTCGACGACGCCCGCCCGGAACGCCGCCGCCTCCGGGTCGGCGATGGAAATACGCATCCCGTCCTTCACGGGGGTCATGCAGGCCATGATCAGCCGGCCTTGGGTATCGCTCTCGTCCTTGAAGAGCTTCACGGCGCACTGCCGACAGGCGCCGACCGAGTGCAGCGCCGGATGCCAGCAGAAGTACGGGAGGTCGAAGCCCAGCGACAGGCACACCGCCAGCAGGTTCCGGTCGCCGGGCTCGACGGGGTAGGGCTGGTTTTCGACGTAGACCGTGATCATGGCGCCCTCCAGGGGCAGCGCTGGTCCGCGACATGCCGCTCAAAATCCCGGCGAAAGTATTTCAGCGCGCTGCCGAGCGGCGCCATGGCGCCCGGCGCCAGCGCGCAGAACGTGTGGCCCATCCGGATCGTTTGCACGTGCGCGTCGAGCAGGTCCAGATCGGCGGACGTGCCCTGGCCGTCTTCCAGCGCCTGCAGCGTGCGCGCCAGCCACGGCAGGCCCTCGCGGCACGGCGTGCACCAGCCGCACGACTCGCGCGCGAAGAATTGCATCAGGTTCAACACCAGTCCCACCGGGCACGTGCGGTCGTCCAGCACCACCATCGTGCCGGTGCCGAGCCGGCTGCCGGCTTTTTCCACCGACGAGAAATCCAGTTTCACGTCCAGATGCTGCGCGACGAGGAAGTCCGTGGACGCGCCGCCGGGCAGCAGGCCCCGGAAGACATAACCGTCGCGCAGGCCGCCGGCGTGCTCCTCGAGCAGCTCGCGCGCCGTCGTGCCCAGGGGCAATTCCCATAGCCCGGGGTGCCGCACCCGGCCGCTGACGCCGTAGATTTTCGTGCCGCCCTCGTCCGGCGAGCGGCTCAGCGACCGGAACCAGTCCCCGCCGCGCTGCACGATGTGCGGAATGCAGCACAGGGTCTCGACGTTGTTGATCGCGGTGGGCCGGCCCCACAGCCCGCAGGTGACGGCGAAGGGCGGCTTGTTGCGCGGATTGGCCCGGCGGCCTTCGATGGCGTTCAGCAAGCCGGTCTCCTCGCCGCACATGTAGCGTCCCGCGCTGGTGTGGAGCACCATGTCCAGTTGGTAATCCGTGCCCAGGATATGCGCGCCGAGGAGGCGCTCCGCATAGGCTTCGGCGAGCGCCTGCTGCAGGCGCCGGGCGGCGAGCTTGTAATCCCAGCGCAGGAAAATATAGGCCACGCGGGCTTGAATCGCATAGGCGCCGAGCAGCAAGCCTTCGATCAACTGATGCGGCTGGCCCTCCAGCAGCCAGCGGTCCTTCATGGTGCCCGGCTCCATCTCGTCGCCATTGGCGACGATGTACTTCGGCTGGCCGCTGCCATCGTCCGGCGGGACCAGGCTCCATTTCTGGCCGGTCAAAAAGCCGCCGCCGCCCCGTCCGCGGAGGCTGGCTTTCAGCACCTGATCCGTCACGTCCCGCGGCGCCGCCTGCAACGCCTGGCGCGCGGCTTGATACCCGCCGACCTGCTCATACTCCCGCAGCGTCAGCGGTTCGCGATCCGGCCGGATGTGTTGGGTCAGCGGGCGGTCCATGTTCGTAACATAAAATGAAGTCAGAAGTCAGAAGTCAGAATGCTGCATGACAAATAATTAACCTTGAGCAGGTGGCCGTGTAATGGGTCAATCACGTAGGGGCGCAGTCTTGCTGCGCCCGCGGGCGTCGCCAGCGACGCCCCTACATTAACCCATGTGACTGAGGCCTTACGTGGCCGTTCCTCTTCTTGATGCTGACTCCTGTCTTCTGGATTCTGACTACGTGTCTTTGTCTCCCTAAGCATACTTCTCCAGCAACTCCCCAAGCTTCTCCAGTGTCAGGTCCACGTGCAGGTCGTCGTCAATCATCAGCGCCGGCGCGCGGTCGCAGGCGCCGAGGCACGCGCACGGCAGCAGCGTGAAGCGCCCGTCCGCGGTGGTCGCGCCCGGCTGGATGCCCAGCGTTGCCGCTAGGTGCGCCTGCAGCGGGTTGGCGCCCATGATCCAGCAGCTCACGCTGTCGCAGATCAGAATGACATGGCGGCCGACCGGCCGCCGGAAGATCATGCTGTAGAACGTGGCGACGCTGTCCACCTCGGCGGGCGTCAGGTCCAGCGCGGCGCCGATGTCCCGGACGCTCTCGTCCGAGACCCAGCCGCGGTGGCGTTGCACGATCTTCAGCGCTTCCGACACCGCGGCGCGCGGCTGCGGATAATGCCGGAGCTCCTCACCGATCGCCTGTTGTTCCTGCTCGGTTAGCATGGCTTTATCGCGAACGATTGGGGAGGGTAAACTGTTGACTGGGGCATGTCTAGATTTATGCTCGCCGCTTCTTTCACGGCATTGAAGCAGAAGGGGATCGCCACCGAACTGGTGCAGGTCGGCGGCCTGCGACTGCGCGGCGTTACCGCCTGCGCCCGCGTTGGCCCGTGCTCTGTGACGGAACGCTCTTCAGAGAATCGAGGCCAACGCGCCCTCGAGCCGTTCATGATACGCCCAGCACAAGGCACGCGTCCCGCTCTGCTGGATATTGCCGCCTCCGATACCGATAGCGGCAAAGCCGGCCAGACGGATCGAACACACCCCCGCACCGCTGTCCTCGAGGCCGATGACGCGGTCACGCTCCTCGAACGGGATTCCCAGCCCCACCCGGCAGGTCTCGGCATACAGCCACGGATGCGGCTTCGGCGACAGCTCGCCGAGCGTGCCGACCGCCTGGGCCGTGCGCAGCGGAAATCCGGCCGTGATGATCGCGTCGTAAAACGCCACCGGATCGCCCAGCTTCAACTGCCGGAACGCCGACACGATCTCCGGCATCGCCTTCTCGTACAACCCTGACGTCACCAGACCGATCTTGATCCCGCGGGCCTTCAGTTCCAGCAAAAACTCCTTCAGCCCCGGCGCAGGGGTAAACGCAGCCACCCGCCCGCGGCCCTCCATGATCTCCCGCATCTCACGATGCGTATGTTCGAAATACAACCGTCGTGCCTCTTCAACCTTCTTCTCCGGACAATACTTACCGATACAGTATTGCAGATGCTCCGACACGCTGTGGCCGGAGACATGCGGCAGATCGGATTCCTCCAACTCGAATACCGGCTGACCGAGCAGCGCCGCCGTGGTCAACTGGATGATCCAGATCCAGAACGCCTCGCTGTGCACGCTCGTGCCGTCGAGATCCATCAGCACTGCCTTAAGCGGCTTCGTCACCTTGACCGGGTGCATCGGATAATAGGCCGGGTAGCCCATGGCCGAGTTCACCAACGCCAGCGAGTGCCCGGCAAACCCGACGAACTCTACCCTGCGGTCATCGGTCGCCACCACACAACGAACGCCGTCCACGCCGACGCAGAACCGCCCGTCGCTCGTTGCCGGCAGCGGCACAAATCCATCCGCCGCATCCAAAATCCCCAGCGCGGGAATTTTCATTTCATGAGGCACACGCGACGTAGGAATCATACACGTTCCTCCTGACGCAAATCCTGCGCCGCCCTTACCATCGCCAGATAATTCTCCGGCGGCATAATCTTCTCCATCACGGCCGCGCTGACAATATGCTCGTACAGCGGCAGCCGGACGGGCCGCTTGTTCTTCATGACGTCTGCAAAATGCCTGTAGTCGGGCTGGAAACTCATCATCCGGAAACCTCAAGCGTCACAATTTTGTTCTGGCCGACACTGACTTTCACAATGCCGGGCTTCTTGACAGCGATGGCCTTCCGCCGCGTTTCGTTCATGTCGGTCAGCCAGGCCTTCTTAACACCTTCAGCAAACCGGATCGTGCCCTTGACGGTCTTTCCGGTGGGATTGAAGACGCGCAGGATGCACGATTCCCTGTCCTCCGCCTTTTTGAACGCCGAGACGATCAGGTTCGCAGGCTCGACCGACCAGAAGCTGTGCTGCTGCGGCAGGCGGCCCAGCTTGTGCGGCGTGACCTGATAGACCGACGGCGGGCGGTTCAGCTTCTCCGCCTCGGCATAGACACCGCCTTGCTCCCAATCGCCGGAATGCGGATAGATCGAATACTCAAACTCCATGTCGCGCAAAACCTGGCTCCCCTGCTGATCGGCAAACATGCCGACCGCCTCCCACCAGGTGACGATCATGTTGCCCATGGCGCGGAAGAGCGTGAGATAGAGCGTCGCGCGTTCGTCGTCGCGCAGCTCGTATTCGGTCAGGCCGTTGTTGAGAAGCGCCAGCCCCCGCTTGCCGTCGCTGACATCCACGAAATGCTGCATGGGCAGCGTCTGCATCTCAGGCCAGTACTTTCCGTCAGCATCCTTCTGCGGCGCCCGCGGGCGGGAGTCCACCGTGAAGTGGCCCGACGCCGCCGTGAAGTCGGCCGGGATGCCGGTCGGGAAGGCGACACGCAGCCGGTGATGCCGGACGTTGTTATGCAGGCGGGTCTTGATATCCACCTTCTTAGCGCCTTTCTTCAAGGTCACGCGGGAGATGATCTTAAACGCCACCGTCGCCTCGCTGCGCGCGCTGGTTCCGCTGACGCCGTGCATGGGTTCCTTTCCGCTCTCCGGCAGCTCCAGGGTGTACTCGATGGCGAGCGTCGCGGAGAGAGGGCCGTTCTCCTCGGTCCACGTCTGCACCTTCCCCGTGAGGGTCGTGTAGATCCTGTTCGCGTAGGGCGGATAATACGCCCAGTAGTTGCCGACGTCGCCCGCATCCTCAAAATAGTGCAGGCCGGAGAAGCTTCGACCGGAAGCTTTCTCTTTGACTGTAAGCGTTCCATTTGAGGCGACCTCGACGCGGAGGCGCTCGTTTTCCAGCACGTTGTCCGCCGGCGAAAGGTCCTCGCCGGAGCTCCTGCGCATTTCCGGCCAATAGAAACGCTCCCTCTTGAACCGGCTCTCGGGAACAATCCGGATCACCTTGTAGCCGCCGGCCGGGATCTCGCCGGGATCCAGGAAGCAGAGGTGCCGGTCGGCGTGGAACGGCCAAGGCCGCGCCTGTAGATCGTGTACGGGATAGGCCTTCTCCTCCCGCGAGACCTCCTGCACCGCCACCGTATTGCCGTCGCCGTCTATTGCGGAAAAACTCCAGACGCTTTCCGACTGCGGTGTGGCGACGCACGCCCGGATGATCTCGCGCACCGGACGCGCCAGCGGGTTGAAAACCACCAGCAGCAGGTCCTGGCTGTCGTATCCGGAAAGGTCAATCAGCTTCAGGGTCTCGGCCGCCGCCTTGTCCAGCACGACCTGCCCGAGCTCCAGCGCCTGTTTCAGGCGGTGCTCGACATCGTCCGCCGTCTTATCCTGCGTCACCCCGTTGATCGAGTCATGCGGGTGCGATTCAAGCGCATATGTCCAGGCTGTGTCCAGAAAGCCCTTCGGGTACTCCTTGCCCAGCAGGAAGAGTGAGGAGCAGAGCGGCTCGGTTTTGTGGATCAGGACGTTCTGCACCTTCTTGTTGAGCTGCTTGAGGTAGGCGCGCGACGCCAGCGCGTTGCCCGAACACTCGGCCGACGGCCCGTCGCGCAGCTCGCCCTTGATCACGCGCAGCTTCTTCTTGTCCACCAGCTCGTGCAGCTTCTTCGCATACTCCTCTAGGCGGGCGGAGACGAACATGCGCTCCTTGGAAGACGCATTGAGCGTGCGGATCATCCCCGTCATTTCAGGGTGGGCCGTGGTGAAGTCGGTGCCGTTCAGGAACAGACGGTGGGACTTGAGCACCGTGTCCTCCGTGGCCTGCCACGCGTCTTCGACTCCCTCCGCCAGCCACTCGGGCTTGAAGGTCTTGACCCCCTCGATCATGAAGAAGTCCTCGTCCACGCAGGCGGCGTCCGCGTTGTGCATGGCGACGCCCTTGTCCGGCGCGTACTTGAAGTCGGGGCTGACGCCGTTCATGCCGTACTTGGCCCGCAGCACGCCGTAGACATGGAACCCGGAGCGCGCGAAATTGCCGAGGCGGCTGGTCAGGACGCGGGTGCCGTCCGGCCCTTGCCACATGAACTCGCTCTCGGGCGCGCGTTTCTCGGAAACCCGCTTGGCGCAGATGATGAAATCCATGCCGAATTCTATGTAGAGCTGGGGAAGCTGGGCCGTCTGCCCCCAGCCGAAGGAGTTGTAGCCGACCTTCAGGCAGCCCCCGTATTTGAGCGAAACGCGGATGCCCTTGAGCAGGTTCCGGGCAAGGCATTCGCCATCCAACGGATAGAGGTCTGGCAACGTGTACCAAGGACCCACGGCGATCCGACCCTCGCGGATATATTTCGTCACCTTCTCCCGCTGCTGCGGCATCACCTCGAGATAATCCTCGATGGGGGCGACCTGCCCGTCGAACAGAAAGCAGCGGTAACCCGGCTGGGCGTCCAGCACCTGCAGGAGTTCCTCCATCATCTCGACCAGCAGCATCCGGTTCTTCCAAAGCGGATAGCGCCACTCGCGGTCCCAGTGGGTTTGGGGAAGAATATAGCCGACAGACTTTTCTTTTTTGTTACTCATGATTTCACGTCTTTACAAGACGATTCTTAACAGGTCCCGATCATACCTCCGTCATCAGTCTTTGGGCAGCGTCTTGAACCAGGTGAAATACAAGATGACTGCGCACACCGAAAACGTTCCGAAAGCAAGGCCGGCCGATTCAAACCAGCGGCCCATGCAGTAGACCGGCGTCATGTAGAGCGCATACGACGCGATCACGCCCACGACCACGTTAACCGGTACGAACTTCAGGTTCAGCGACGCGTTCGTCGGCTCGCCGGAGGCCAACGCGCGCTCCTTGATGCCGCCCCAGAAACCGAACGGCCTTACGCGGCGGTAGAACGGGTCGATGTATTTCGGCTCCACCGGCTTCGTCATCAGGGACACAACCACCGTGGCCGCGAATGAAAGCGCGAGAATCGCATAGGTGAAATACCCGTTCGGAATGCTCTGTACCCAGGCGTCCCGGGCGACGAACTGCTTGCTCAGCAATAATAGCGACGGGACGAATCCGATCACGCACCCCGCGGCGAAACCCCACCCGTTCATGCGCCCCCAGTACCAGCGCATGGCCAGCGGCACGACCACGCAGGTGATCAGCCCGCCGAGCATCCAGCCCCAGACGCCGTTGAGCGAGCTGTACTCCGTGAACAGGTAGCCGCAGCCCAGCGCGGCGCACACAATGGCCGCCGTCGCCAGGTAGCTGGCATACATGTTGCCCTTGGCCTTCTCGTCGTCGTTCACAAACAGCGGCTGGAAAATGTCATGGACGAAGATCGAGGCCGCGGCGTTAACTTCAGAAGAGAACGCCGACATGTAGGAGGCCGCCAGCGTGGCGATCACCAGCCCGCGCAAGCCTGGCACCAGCAAGTCCGACTGCACGTACAGCGGGTAGATCGCGTTGGGGTCGCTGTAGATCACCGCCTCGCCCACCACCTTCACCACCTGGACCGTCTGGTCCTTGAACATCGTGTACGCCAGGAATGCCAGGCCGGCGGTCACCACCCAGCGCGGGATCGCCATGACCTGCCAGAGCGCGGCCTGCCAGGCGGCATGCTTCGCACTTTTCGCTGCGAGGAAGCGCTGCTCGCCGTAACGTCCCCCCGCCCCGCCAAAACTGCCGATCAGCCCGACGATGGACATCGCCAGAGCCATGCCCCCAAAATCTTTCCAGCCGTTGTACTCCGAATCGTTGAACCGCCCGATCTTCGGCGTGGCCTTGCAACGGAACGAATTCCACTCCTTGAAGGTCACCTTCTCCGGCTGTTCATCCTTCAGTTCAGGATGCTTGACCAGCGCCGCCACCAGCTTGGCAGACTCGGCCGCGATCACCTTCAGCTCCGCCGGCCTGACTGTCCGCGCCCTAAGCTTCGCCAGCTCCTCCACCTTCTGCCCAGTCGTGAGCGACTGGTGCGAGATGGCGGCCTCCAGCTTCTTCGCATCGTAATGCGCCACGCAGATGAAACCGATGACGAACGACACGCTGATCAGCAGGACGTTCTGAATGAGTTCGGTCACCACCACACCGCGGAATCCGCCGAAGAGCACATACACGCCGGTCGCGCCGACCAACAGCATCGCGACCCCATGGCCGTTCGCAAACCCGAACGTGACCGCGAACTTGTGCAACATGACATACGACATGCAGAGGGTCATCACGCTGAAGGTGTTCATGAGCACAGCGAAACCCACCCGCGCCGCCTTGGCGCCCGCATCGGCGCCGAACCGCACCGTGTTCAGATCCGCTGCGGTCATCGCGCCGGTGCGCCTGATCCAGATCGCCATAAACGACATCAGCACGATTTCGCACGGCATCCACCAGACCAGCGTCGTGTACCACGACAGCATCCCGAGCACCATCAGCATCGAGATGTTCCAGACCGTGCCGTCCACCGAGTAGTTCGAGGCCGAGCCGGAGGCGGCCAACATCCACCACTTCTGATTATTCTCCGCCAGAAAGTATGAACGCAGGCCGCGCGCCGAGACGCGGGTGAACCAAATCCCAGCCGTCAGGATAACGCAGAAGTAAGTTACCAGAACCGCGCTGTCCAGCAGTTGTAAGTGCATAAAGTCCCTTTGCAAGTGGACTGCGTCCTATTTTAGTCACAGACTGACTTATGCACAAGAGTTAAGGTTGTGCGCCCGAGCCCACGTCAGTCAGTACACCCCGACTCTCCATCACTTTTTTCAAGGTCTTGCCGCCATCGTCCGAGCGATACAGTCCGTCTGTCGCCAGCAGCCACCAGCGCTCGCCTTTAACATATTCTCCGCAGAACGCAATATAGCCGCCTTTAGGCACATCGCCTGCAGACGTGACCCATTCCCAACGAAAACCAAAGTGATCGCTACGCGAAAGCCGGCCCGGCTTTGCCGGATCCAAGGCCTGAAGCAGAGCGCGTCCACAGCGGGTGTCGCCGCGGCCTGAACTGGCCAGGGCCGTGAAAGGACGAAACGCCTCCATGTCCTTGACCCCGGGGGAGAGGAACATCTTCCGCTCCTGGAGCGACTGGCAATAGCCGTGCGTGGTGGCATAGGAGGGTTCGGCCCAGGACCCCTTGTCAAAGGCGATGTTCAGATACCCCACCTCGCTCCATTCGCAGATAGGCCACAGGCTTTTCCCGCCGTCGTGGCTGACATAGTCGCGGGAGACCTTGACCGATGCCGACAGGGCGGCCTTGCCGCGCCCCAGCAGTGGCATCAGCGCGTCGGGACAGGTGACGGCATGCATCTGGGGCAACCCGTTGTCGCCGCGGCACCAGCCGTTGACCGCCACGGCCGTGATGCGCTCACCATCAATCCCAAGCTTGTTCCAGGTGCCGCCGCCATCGCCGCTGCAGAACAGGCCCTTGGTCTCGCAGCCGACGTAAACCGTTTCCGGCTTCTCAGGGTCGAAGGCGATGACCTCGCCGCAGAGCGCAGAGGGGCCAGCGCCATCGAAATCGCCCGGGAAAATGAGTTTCTTCCACGTGATCCCCCCGTCAGTCGTTTTCCACAAACCGCCCTCCCACCCGGCGGTGCCGGCGGCGCGCCCGGCGGCGCGAAACATGATCTGTGGATCTTTCGGATGAACGGCGACACTCCGGACCGCGTTGGCGGCCCCGCTCAAGTTTCCGTTGGCGGCCCCCCACGTCTTGCCATCATCGGTGGAGCGGAGCAATCCCTTTTCTGACGAGCGGACCACGACGACCTTGGAGTCGGAGCGGGCCATCGCCACACCCGTCAAGCGCGGCCCTTCCGTGTGGGTGGCCGGAACGGGAAACGGCATAACCACATCCCTGCCCACGCCGGCTTCCAGCGACACCTTGGATACCTTCGCGCTGAAATATGCCTGGGCATCCTGCGGCAAGACCCGGAACACCACGCCGGCGTCCATGCCCGCCGCCATGGGCTTCAGATGGGTCGCCCCGATTTTCCACGTCTTCCCGTCAGCCGACGACCATGCCGTCCAGACCTGCCCTCGGCGGACCATGCGCACCCACGGATGAACCTTGGGCAGCTCA
>JAPLSZ010000140.1 GCA_026398385.1 Kiritimatiellota bacterium
CTGCACGCCCCGTTTGTATGGGTGCTGGGCCAGGCGCTGACCCCGTTGCGTCTGCTGCTGGAACGGATTACGCGGACCCTGGAGCCCTTCATTCGTCCGCGCGGCCGCACGCTCAGCGAGGAGGAGTTCGAGACCGTCCTCGACATCAGCAACGAGGAGGGCATTCTGAACGCCGACGAACTGGCGATGATCCAGGCGATCATCCGGCTCGAAGACCTGCGCGCCAGCAACGTGATGACCCCGCGCGTGGACCTGATCGGCTTGGACCTGAACGCGGATCCGGCGACCTTCGTTCCGCGCGCGCGGCAGGCCAAGCGCCATTACCTGCTGCTGTACCGTGATCGCGTGGATGCGGTCGAGGGGTTCCTTGACGTCCGCAAGTTCCTGCTCGATCCCGCGCACCAACTCGCCGCGGCCCGTCTGCCGCCGTTGTTTGTCCCGCAAAACAGCCCGTTGAGCCGGCTGCTCAACCAGTTTCAGACCCAGCAACAGCGCATGGCTGTGGTCGTGGATGAATTCGGCGGCACGGCCGGCGTAATCACGCGCGGCGACATCCTCGAGGAGATCACCGGCGAAATTTACAACGAGCTGAACAAGCCCCGGCCCATCTTCCAGGACGCCGGCCCGCACCGCTGGCTGGTGGACGCCAATATCAGCCTCGATGAAATCAACCGCAAGCTGCGCCTGAGCCTTGCCGCCGAAGGCGCCGACCGGCTCGCCGGCTGGATCACGGCCCAGGTCGGGCACATCCCGCAACAGGGCGACGCCGTTGCGGGGCCGGGTTGCCGCGTCACGGTGCTGCAAACCATCAAGCAGCGCATCACGCTGGCGCAAATCGAGAAAGTGGAGGCCCCGCCGTGAGCGCGCAACTGGAACTGCTGGCGCTGGCGCTCTGCCTGCTGGCCACGGCCTTCTTCGCCGGCATTGAAACCGGGCTGATTTCCATCAACCGCCTGCGCCTGCGGCACCTCGTCCGTCGCAAGGTGCCCGGCGCCGACATCCTGCAGCGCTTTCTCCAGAAACCCGATCAACTCCTCGGCACCACCCTCATCGGAACCAACATCGGCACCACCGTCGCCACGGTTCTGGCCGTCAGCCTCGGCCAGCGCTGGTTCGGCGCGTCCGGCGAATGGCTGGCCGGGATCCTGATCATGCTGCTCATCCTGGTCGCCTGCGAATATTTCCCCAAAGCCTGGTTCCAGAGTTTCCCGGCCAAGCGCAGCCTGCCGTTCGCCCGGCTGCTGGACTTCATGTACCGCCTGCTGCTGCCGTTGAGCCGCCCGATCATGGCCCTGGTGCGCGTACTGATTCCGCTCCCGGCCAGTCCGGGGGACAAGGCCGCGCAGCCCTTTGTCACGCGGGAGGAACTGATGCACCTCGCCAGCGAGGGCCAGTCCAGCGGCATCCTGACCCCCGCCGAGCACCGCATGATCCACAGCGTCATCGAACTCAAGCTGAAGACGTGCCTCGAGATCATGATCCCGCGCGACCACATCGTTCACGTCGCTGCCGACACGCCCACCGCCGAGCTGCTGGATCTCGCCCGCAGCAGGGAGGTCAGCCGCCTGCCCGTCTGGGAAGCCGGCCAGCGCGCTTTCATCGGCATCGTCAATATCGCCGATGTGCTGGCCGACGAACAGGCCGCCGGCCGGACGGCCCGCGATTATATGCGGCCGCCGCAGTTCGTCGCTGGCCACACGCCCGTGGACCACATCCTGCCGCGCATGCGCGTCACCCGGCAGCCGATCGTCCTCGTGGTCAACGAGCGCATGGAAGTCATCGGCTTGGTTACCCTGGCCGACGTGCTCGATGAAGTCATCGGCGCGTGAGGGGCGCAGCAGGGGCGCGGATCGGACCGTGCGGGTTCCCCGAGGTGGGGTTAATGTGGAGGGCGGCCGGCCTCTGCCGCCGGTATGGCCGCGTTGGTCCGCCTAACATTCATGCTGTCCGGTACGCGCTCGTCGGCAAGTCTGATCCAGGCTTCAACCAGGGGAACTCTGTCGGGGTGGCGGCGTCCCGCGGCGGAACCGGCGACAGGGCACGCCAGCGGCGCGGAGCAGCGCGCGGGTGGCTTGGGAGAACTGGTAGGCGCTCTCGTACACGACTTCGACAAGGCCGGCATTGATGATCATCTTGGCGCAGAGCAGACAAGGACTGATGGTGCTGTAGAGCGTGCCGCCGCGGACCGCGATGCCGTGCTGCGACAGGTGGCGGATCGGGTTTGCCAGGAAGTCGGGCCGGTGATTGTGGCTGGCGATCTTAACGCCACGCCGTGGAGTTTCGGGATGCGGCCGTTGGTTGCCGCAGGGTTGCGCGATACCCAGCTTGGGCGCGGCTTCAGCGCGACTTGGCAACGGGATATCCCGATTTTCGCGATCCCCATCGACCA
>JAPLSZ010000365.1 GCA_026398385.1 Kiritimatiellota bacterium
CTTTGCTTCCTTGTACGCCAGCGCGGCCAGTTCGTCAAAGAACTGTCCCGCCTGCTTCTTCGATACACCCAACTTGGCAGCCAACGCGGCCTGAACCTGTGACTTCGTCATTGCCATATTTCTCTCCTCCATGGGTTATGATTTACCAGCCGAACACAACGGTTTCGCTCCCAACGGCGCGATACTAGGCACCACCCGCCCGCAAAGACAAGTGTTTTATTTGACTATTTTATCGGCCCCGGCCCGCGCCGGAAAGGCGGCGGGCGCAGCGCGAGGCTGCGCGCAACCTTTTCCGCCTGCGCGGCGCCGTCCACCAGCGCCACCAGGGCCAGGGCAAACTCCAGCGCGGTCCCCGCGCCCTGGCTCGTCACCAGCCGCCCGTCCGTCACCACCGCGGCGTCCACACACGGCGTGGCGGTCAGTTCCGGCGCCACGTCCGGATGACACGTCGCCCGCCGCCCCGCCAGCACGCCGGCGTCCTGTAACACCAGCGGGCCCGCGCAGATGGCCGCGACCAGTTTGCCGCGCTCGAAAAAATCGCGCACCGCCGTCCGTACGCGCGCGTCCTGCCGCAGCGCCGCCACACCCCGCCCGCCGCCCGGCACCACCAGCGCATCGAAGGCGGCCAGATCGAGATCGTCCCAGTTCGCATCCGGCAGCAGCCGCACGCCGCGCGACGCCGTCACCGGGCCCGGCCGCAGTCCCGCCGCCACCACGCGCCACCCGGCGCGGCGCAGGATATCCAGGACCGCCACCGCCTCCAGTTCCTCCACGCCATCCGCCAGCGGCAGCAACGCCGAGGTCATGCCGCGCCCTCCGTCCCTACGCCCACACCCCCGTCCTGCGGCCTCACGCTCCAGGCCCCCAGGATGGCGCCCAGCACGATCATCAGCCGCGAGGTGCCGAAATTATACTCCACCACGCCGTTGCACAGCAGGCCGAGCAGCATCAAGAGCAGCACGAGCGCCGCCAGCGCGGCGGGTTCGGACAGCGCCCGCGCGGCGCGCAGCCGCTGCGCCGCCGCCACCAGCGCCCACGCCATCCACAGCAGGTAGGCGGCCAGGCCCGGCCAGCCGGTTTCCACCAGCACCTGCAGCATATTGTTGTGCAGGAGATTGCGGTCGCGCTCGATTTCCGGCGCGACCGCGCGCATCCGGTCGTTGGTCAGCAGGCCGTAACCGAGTCCGAACGGATGCTGAAGAATCAGGGCCGGCGCCACGCGCGTCCACATCGTCATCCGGCCGCCGGCCGCCGGATCGAAGTCGCGCTCCACGTCGAGCAGTCGTGTCTGCACTGGCGGCAGGCACAGCGCGGCCACGGCCGCCAGCAGGAGGAACAGCGTGTGCTTCCACGTGAGTTTGGTCAGGATCAGGATGACCAGCAGCAGCCCGGCGACCATCCAGGAGCCGCGTTTCAGGTTGAGGATGAAGGCGGCGGTTTGCAGCGCCAGCAGGATCACGGGGCCGTTCAGGGGCCGGTGTTCGGCCCGGCGGATCAGCAACAGGCCGAGCGTGGCCACCAGGCCCAACATCAGCAGCTGTCCGTCGGGCATCGAACCCTTCAGCGTCAGCGCGTGCAGGAAATTTTGCGCATAGTCCGGGTGGGCCTGCAGCAGCTTCCAGGCGCCCCAGGGGATGCCGACAAGGGTCTTCACGGCCAACACCCCGCAGCCGAGCGCGAAGGCCCAGAGCAAGCTGATCAGCCGCGGCACGTCGCGAACCAGCAGCGCGGCGGCGGGCAGCGTGACAAACCAGAACAGTTTGCCGATGCGGTTCCACGGGACCTGCGCGGCATTCGCGCCGAGCGTGAGCAACGCGATGGCGATGAACAGCAGGGCCGCGGCCAGCAACGGCGGTGGCGAGGGCTGCGGCTTATCCACGGCCAGCCAGATGACCAGCAACACCGTGCTGGCGGCCAGCAGCGCCTGCCCGAGGGCGATGGAGAACGTGACGGCCCCCAGCGCCGCCAGCAGCAGTCGGTAGGCCCACGGTTCGGCCCAGGTTGTGCGCCCTGCCCCTTTCATGACCGCAGAGGATAGCAGCAACGCGTTTTGATGAGAAGCCCGCTCTCCGCCGGGCGCGCCGGCCCGATCGGCATTGCGCCGGAAGCCGGCGCATGGTATGACGCGGCCCGTGGAAAACAGCAGGGTCATACGCTCGGCGTTTCTGGTTGGCGGCTTCACGACGCTCAGCCGGTTCCTGGGCCTGGCGCGGGATGTCGTCACCGCCACGGCGTTCGGCACCAGCGCGGCCATGTCCGATTTCGTCGTTGCCTTCAGCATCCCCAACATGTTCCGCGCGCTGTTCGGCGAGGGCGCGCTGGCCTCAGCCTTCGTGCCGCTGTTCACCCGGGTGCGCGCGCAGGAGGGCGGGCCGGCGGCCTGGCAGTTCACGCGCAAGATCGTCACGCTGCTGAGCGTGGCGCTGGCGCTCATCGTCGCGGCCGGCATCGGCGTCACGTTCGCGCTTCAGGTCCTGCCGGGGCTGATTCACCACGCGCCCCAGGTTATGCCGCTGTTGCGCATCATGCTGCCCTACCTGCTGTTCATCTGCCTGACCGCGTTGTCGCAGGGGATCCTCAACAGCTATCATCGCTTTGCCCTGCCGGCCTTCACACCCTGCCTGTTGAACCTGACGTGGATCGGGTTCGTGCTCTTCGTTTGTCCGCGCTTGGGCGCCACCGAGGGCCAGCGCATTACCGGCGTTGCCTGGGGCGTGCTGGCCGCCGGGTTGGTCCAACTCGGGGCGCAAGTGCCGCTGATGCTGAAGCTCGGCTATCGGCCGGGCCTCGCCTGGGACGCGCAGGACCCGAAAGTCCGGCAGTTGCTCAAGCTGATGGCGCCGACCGCGCTGGGCCAGTCGGTCTCGCAGGTCAACATGACCATCAATCGCTTCATGGCGCGCTGGGCCAACGATTGGGCGTCCTCCTCCATGTATTATGCCGAGCGTATGCTCTACTTTCCGCAGGGCATCCTCGCCACAGCGCTGAGCACGGTGCTGCTGCCGGTTTTTTCCGGTCATGCGGCCACAGGGGACCACGCGCGCATGCGCGACACGCTCAACCACTCGCTGCGTTCGCTGCTGTTCATCATGATCCCCGCCGCGGTCGGGCTCTTCGCGCTGGCCCAACCGATTCTGCAGGCCATGTTCGGGTGGGGCAAATTCGACGTGGAATCCCTGCGTCACACCACGCTGGTGCTGCAGGTGTACGCGCCGGGCTTGTTGTTCTTCGGCCTGGCCAAGGTGTTCGTCCCCGCCTTCTACGCGCTGCAGGACACGCGCACGCCGTACCGCAATGGGCTCTATAGCGTTGGCATCAATTTCACCCTGAATGTAATCTTCACCCTGACACTGCCGCATGATCTCAAGGCCGCCAGCCTGGCCTTGGCCGCCGTGGTGGCCGAGGCCTTTAACGGGCTGACGCTCGGTGGGCAACTCGGCCGCCGCATCGGCTCGCCCGACTGGTCCGGCATCCTGCGCAGCGCCGGCCGGTCGCTCGTCGCCGCCGCGCTGATGGGCCTCAGCGTAGCCGTCGCGCACCCGTTGCTGACGCACAGACTGGCCGCATTGCACGTGCACGGCAAAACCCTGCAATTCGCCGCCCTGCTGCCTTGTCTGGCTTTCGGTGTCGGCGTGTACCTGCTCGCCGCATGGCTGCTGCGCTGCCCGGAGATCCAGGACGTCCGCCAGGCGCTCGCCGTCCGCCGCCAGGGGGAAAATACGGCGTGAGGGCGCGGAGCTTGCTCCACAAATCCCGGCGCTTCGAGAGGTCGGACGGCCTACCTTTCCCCCTGGCCTTCCGCTCATCCACTTGGCACTTGGCCCTTTCCGCTTTGCCCCCCCGTTCCGGGGATGGACAGGCGGGGCGTGGTCCTGCTATGGTTTCGCCTGCGCCGCGGTGCGGCCCCTGACGATGAAGAAGAAACTCCATGATTTGGCCCACGCCTGGGTGCGGAAGCTGGCCACGTACGAGCCGGGCCGCCCCATCGAGGAAGTCGCCCGGGAACTGGGTTTCGCCGACGCCGAGGAGATCATCAAGCTGGCGTCGAACGAAAACGCCCTTGGCCCGTCGCCCAAGGCGCTGGCCGCCATGCGGCGGGCCCTCACGGATATGCATCTCTACCCGGACGGCAGCGCTTTCTATCTGCGGCGCGCGCTGGCCGCTAAACTCGGCGTGGACATGGACCAGATCATGGTGGGCCACGGCAGCAACGAGATCATCGCGCTGCTGGGCCAGGCGTTCCTGCGGCCGGGCACGAACATCGTCATGGCCGACCGGGCTTTCGTGGTGTACCGCCTGGTGGCCGACGCGTTCCGGGCGCGGACCATCGCGGTGCCGATGAAAAACTTCACGCACGACCTCGACGCCATGCTGCGGGCCATCACCCCGCGCACCCGCCTGGTGTTCATCGCCAACCCGAACAATCCCACCGGCACGATGGTGGACGGCGCGGCGCTGGACCGGTTCATGCGGCGTGTGCCGGCCCACGTGGCCGTGGTGCTGGACGAGGCTTACATCGAGCTGCTGCCGCCGGCGCGGCAGCCGGACACACTGCGCTACGTCCGCGCGGGCCGGCATGTATTTGTGCTGCGGACCTTTTCGAAGACCTACGGCTTGGCGGGGCTGCGCGTGGGCTACGCGCTCGCGCCGCGGGAGGGCGTGGACCTGCTGAACAAGGTGCGGCAGCCGTTCAACGTCAACGCCATGGCGCTGGCGGCCGCCGAGGCCGCGCTGGCCGACCAGGCCTTCGTGACGCGCACCCGCCGGCTGGTGGCCGGCGGCTTGAAAACCCTGGAGCGGGCCTGTGCCCGGCTGGGCCTGGAGTGCGTGCCCTCGGTGACGAACTTCATCCTGGTCAAGGTGGGCCCCGGCCGCGCTGTCTGCCGGGCGCTGGAGCGCGAGCAGGTCATCATCCGCCCGATGGACGGTTATGGCCTGCCGGAGTATATCCGCGTAACCGTGGGCCGGCCGGCGGAGAACGCGAAGTTCATCCGGGCGCTGACGAAGGTGTTGAAATCATGATCATAGTCCTGAAGAAGAACGCGACGGAAAAGCAGGTCCAACACATCGTGGACACGGTGCGGGGTTGGAAGCTCAAAGTCCATGTCAGCCGCGGCACGGAACGGACGATCCTGGGCTTGATCGGCGACGAGCGGGTCATCCTCGGCCAGCCCTTGGACATCTTCCCCGGCGTCGAATCCGTGCTGCACGTGCTCAAGCCATACAAGCTGGCCAGTGCGGAGGGCCGCACGGAGCGCACGCGCATCCGGCTGCCGCCGCTCCGCAAGGGTGGTCGGCCCGTGGTCCTCGGCGGGCCGGAGGTCGTGGTCATGGCCGGCCCCTGCTCCATCGAGAGCCGGGAGTTGCTGTTCGCGCTTGCGCGGCTGGTGAAAAAAGCCGGCGGAAAAATCCTGCGCGCCGGCGCTTTCAAGCCGCGGACGTCGCCATACGCCTTCCAGGGATTGGGCGCCGAGGGCCTGCGCTACCTCGCCGAGGTGCGCGCGGAAGTCGGTATCCATGTCATCACCGAGGTCATGGACCCGCGCGACGTGGACCTGGTGGCGGACGTCGCCGACGTGCTGCAAATCGGCGCCCGGAACATGCAGAATTTCAATCTGCTCAAGGCCGTCGGGCAGTTGCGCAAACCCGTGATGATCAAGCGCGGGCTGGCCAACACGCTCGAGGAGCTGCTGCTGAGCGCCGAGTACGTGCTGAGCGAGGGCAACCACGACGTGCTGCTCTGCGAGCGCGGCATCCGCACCTTCGAGACGATGACCCGCAACACCCTCGACCTCGCCGCCGTCCCGTTGCTGCAACGCGAGAGCCATTTGCCGGTGATTGTGGACCCGAGCCACGGCACGGGCCACTGGGACCTGGTCGTGCCCATGGCGCGCGCCGCGGTCGCCGCCGGGGCCGACGGGATCATGGTGGAAATTCATCCCCGGCCCGCCGAAGCCCTGTCCGACGGCTCCCAGGCGCTGCTGCCGAAGAACTTTATCAAAATGATGACCGCGTTGAACGCCGTGGCCCGGGTGCTGGGGCGGAAGGTTTGACGTTCCAATCTTAATCATAATCGTAATCTTAATCTTAACTCTTAATCATACCTCTTCATTATAATCTCAACGGTGATTCGGCACCGAGCCGGAAAAGAGATTAAGATTAGGATGGAGGGCAGGAACTTGGGCAAGGTTGCCATATTGGGTTTGGGACTGATGGGCGGCTCGCTGGGGCTGGCGCTGAAGGCGCGCGGCGGGCCGGGGTCCGTCACCGGCTATGCCCGGCGGCCGGAAACGCGCGCCGCGGCGCTGCAGCGGCAGGCCGTGGATGCCGTGTGCGCCGATCCGGCGGAGGCGGTGAAAAACGCCGACTTGGTGGTGCTGTGCGTGCCCGTGTTGTCCATGCCGGCGCTGGCCCGGGCCTGCGCGCCGGGGTTGTCCGCGGGGAGCCTGGTCTCCGACGTGGGCAGCACAAAGGCTTGGCTGACGACCGCCATGCGGGTATCCTTGCAGGGCACCGGTGCGGTCTTCGTCGGCAGCCACCCCATCGCCGGCTCCGAGCAACAGGGCCTGGAAGCCGGGCGGGCCGATTTATACGCGGGCGCCGTGACGGTGGTCACGGCGGACGGTTCGGAGCCGGCCGGCGCGGTCGAACGCGTGCAGGAGTTCTGGGCGCAGTTGGGCGCGCAGGTGCGCGTGATGCGGCCGGAGGAACACGACCGCGTGATGGCGCGAACCAGCCATCTGCCGCACGTGGTGGCCGCGCTGCTGGCGGCCACGGTGGGCCGCGAGGGCGGGACCGAGCGGATCGGGCCTTTCTGCGGGCCGGGCTTCCGCGACACGACGCGGGTGGCGGAAGGGTCGCCGGACGTTTGGAGCGATATTTTGCAGAGCAACGGTCCGGCGGTGACGGAGGAATTAGTGGCATTGAAGAAAAAACTGGACGAGGTGCTGGCGCTGTTCGCCCAAGATGACCGTGAAGCGTTGCGGCGCTTTCTGCGCGACAGCCGTGCCAGCCGGCAGGCCCTGCGGGCGGCGTTGAGCCAGCACCAACCGCAGCGAGGTGAAGCGTGACCCAAGGCAACCAGTCTAAAATCGTTCATCCGGCGCAACGGCTGCATGGCCATTTGAAGCAGCCGCCCGGCGACAAGAGCATCTCCCATCGCCTCGCCATGCTGGCGGCGGTGGCCGCCGGCGAGTCGGTGATTCACAACTTCCTGCCGGCCGAGGACTGCGTGAGCACCCTGCGCGCCATGGAGGCGCTCGGGGCCCGGACGTTCTTTGCCGACGATGGCGCGTTGCATATCCACGGCACGGGCGGCAAGATCCTCGAGCCCGCCGGGCCACTGGACCTGGGCAACTCCGGCACCAGCATCCGGCTGTTGGCCGGCCTGCTCGCCGGCTTCCCCGTCACCGTGGAGATGACCGGCGACGAATCCTTGCGGGGCCGGCCGATGAGCCGCATCAAGGAGCCGCTGGAAAAGATGGGCGCCACGGTGGACCTGCTGGGGCCGAACAACTGCGCGCCGGTCCGGATCAAGGGCGGCAACCTCCAAGGCCTTGAGTACACCCTGCCTGTGGCGTCGGCGCAGGTCAAGTCCTGCATCCTGCTGGCCGCGCTCGGCGCCCAGGGCGACACGGTGGTCATCGAGCCACGCCCGACGCGCGATCACACGGAGCGCCTGCTGCAGGCGCTGGGCATCCCCCTGACTGTGGAGGGACTCCGGATCACCTTGCACGGCTTGGGCGCCAAGGGGCTGCCGTTGACCGCCCGCCACTGGACCATTCCGGGCGACTTCTCCTCCGCCGCCTTCTGGCTGGTGGCGGCCGCGGCCCAGCCGGGCGCCAACGTGAAAATTGACCGCGTGGGCCTCAACCCGCGCCGCACGGCCCTGCTAAACGTCCTGCAGCGCATGGGCGCCCACGTCGCGGTGACTCCGCAGAAAGAGCTCGGGGCCGAGCCGATCGGCGCCATCTCCGTGCAGGGCGCCGCGCTAAAAGCCACCACGGTCGCACACGACGAGATCCCCTGCCTGATCGACGAATTGCCGCTCGTCGCCGTCGCCGGCGCGCTGGCCGAAGGCGACACGATCATCCGCGATGCGGCCGAACTGCGCGTCAAGGAAACCGACCGCATCGCCGCGATGGTCGCCAACCTGCGCCAGCTCGGCGTGGAGGCCGAGGAGCGCGAGGACGGGATGATCGTTCACGGACCGGCCAAACTCAAGGTCGCCGGCGGCGTGCGCAGCTACGGCGATCATCGCATCGCCATGGCCATGTCGGTGCTGGCGCTGTTCGCGCCCGAGCCGGTCTGCATCAACAATATCGCCTGCGTGGACACCTCGTATCCGGCGTTCTGGAGCGATTTGAAGATTCTGGGCGGCCATGCCGAATAGCGCATCCAGCGTCGTGGCGATTGACGGGCCCTCGGCCTCGGGCAAATCCACCGTCTCCCGGCGCGTGGCCGCGGAACTCGACTGGTGCTATGTGGATTCCGGCGCGCTGTACCGCGGCCTGACCTGGAAGGCCCTGCGCGAAGGCGTGGATACCAGCCGGCCGGAGGCGGTCGCCGCGCTCATTCCGCGGCTCGCTTGGGAATTCGCCGAGGCGCAACGCGCGCTGCGCTTCACCATCGACGGCGAGGATCCCGGCCCGCAGCTCCGGTCCGAGCCCGTCCGCGAGGCGGTCAGCGACGTGGCCGCCGTGCCGGAAGTACGCGCCTTCATCGTCGCCGAACTGCGCCGGCTGACCGCTTTCGGCCCGCTGGTCATGGAAGGCCGCGACATCGGCTCCGTCGTGTTCCCCGCCACGCCGCTCAAGTTCTATCTGGACGCCGACCCGCTGGAGCGCGCCCGCCGCCGCGCGCAGGAGCTCGCCCAGGCCGAGGGCCACAGCGACGTCGGCCGCGTGTTCGATTCGCTCGCCCGCCGCGACCGGAAGGATGCCGGGCGCAAGACGGCGCCGCTCCAGATTCCGCTCGGCGCGCAGGTCATCAACAGCACGGCCCTCAGCATCGAACAGGTGGTCGCGCGCATCGTGGCCGCTGTGCGCGGAGCGGCCGCTCCGACATGAAATCCGCCGCGGCATCTTTTCCCGTCTATCGCCTCACCCGCGTGCCCTCCCGGCTGCTGCTGAACGTTTGGAACCGGTTCGCAGCCCACGGCAGCGTGCATGTGCCGCCGACGGCCGGCGGCGTTATCGCCAGCAACCACGCCAGTTTTCTCGACCCGCCCGTGCTCGGCGTCGGCATCCCGGGCCGCGTGGTCCGCTTCCTGGGACGCGACACGCTGTATCGGTCGCGCTTCATGCGCTGGTACTTGCCGGCCATCGGCGTCGTGCCGCTGGACCGCTCGCGCGGCGATATCGGCGCGCTGCGCAAAGCCATCCAACTGCTCAAGGGCGGCGAGGTGCTGGGCCTGTTCCCCGAGGGCACCCGCACCACCGACGGCCAACTCCAGCCCCCCAAGGGCGGCATCGGCTTCCTCATTGCCAAGGCCGGTGTGCCTGTCGTCCCTGCCTACGTGGACGGGACGTTCCTGGCGTTCCCCCGCCACAGCCACCGGATCAAACCTGCGCAAATCCGGGTTTTCTACGGCCCGCCGATTCAGCCCGCCGAGGTCGCCGCCCTGGCCGGCCAGGACGGCGGCTATCTGAAAATCGGCCAGCTGGTGATGGACCGCATCACGGCGCTCAAGCCCAGCGCGGGCACGCCTTGAGAAAGTTGCAGCGGCGGCAGGCGGCCTCGTCCTCGGCCAACTCGAAGACCTCTTCCGGCTGCGGCCGGTTGGCGGCGGGATCTTCGAGCAGGAAGCTCATCTCGTCGGCGGAGTCGCGCAGGGTATCCTTCATTTCTTCCAGCCCCGCGGCGTCCAGCCGGCGCGGGGCGGCCGCGCCGCTGGCCAGATCGAATTCCACGGCGGCGACCTGCTCCGGCGTGACCGGCCAGCGCGCGACAGCGTAGAGGATGCAGCCGGCCAGTGGCAGGTCGTTCGGCGCGGCGTTCGCGCCGCCCATCTTCCAAGCGTAGATTGCGATGTCCGGGCCTGCGCGGTGGGCGAAGTCGAGCTGGACATAGACCTTGATGCCGGAGAGCGTGAAGCTGGCGAGTTCTTCGACTTCCAGCCAGGCGTCGGGCGGCAGCGCGCGGATGTTCCGGAATAGGTCCGAGGCCAGAAATACGCGGAGACCATTCGCGGCGTGGTCGGCGGTTTGCTTCCACTGTTCGTCGGCGACGTTCAGTTCGTATTCGTGCTCGAACAAGCCGCAGACCTTTTTGGGATATTGCCGGTAGCGCCGCTGCTGCGAGTCGCGGAAGTCCAGGCGCATGGCGGCGAGCATCTGCTGCGCCACCGCCTCCGCCGCGGGCGCCGAACCGCCGCCGCGCAGCGTGGGCAGCACCGCCCGGATGGCGCGGTGCACGTGGTCGCCGGCCCACCGCGCGCGGGTCTGCAGGTTCTTGAGCACGTAGAGCTGGCGGGTTCGCGGCGCGGCGGCGGGATCCCAGCCGCCCCAGGAGGCGTAGTAGTGGAAATAATATTTCCGCAGGCATTCGCGGAAGATTTCGTCGCGCGTCTTCGACCAGGAAAATTCGTTCTTCACGGCCATGCGGGGATGAAACCATGGAATTCACGGAAAGACACGGAAATTCATATTCTTGATTCCGCGCTTTGCTGCCGTGACACGGCAGCTTTGGAGTGCGGCGGCTTGACGCCATTTTTTTATCTTTGCTGGCGCTGAGCAACACCTCACAGACCGTGAAACATCTCCTTCAGGCCAGGCCGAGGATGTGCAGCGCGGCGGTGGTGTCGGCGAGGTCGGCCAGGCCATGATCCGCCCCGGCGGCGCGGAGGGCCGCCACGTCGAATTTGCCCGTGGCGACGGCGAGGGACGTCGCGCCGATGGCCCGGGCGGCGGCGATATCGTACGGGGTGTCGCCGATCAAAAAGACGCCCGCCAGGCGCTCGCCGGGCGCGAGGCTTGCCGCCACGCGCCGTAGGGCCAGCCGGGCGATGTCGCCGCGGTCGGCGTGCTCGTCGCCGAACGCGCCGCGGGCCACGTAGCGCAGCACATCCGCCGTGCGCAATTTGATGCGCGCGCAGGCCTCGATGTTGCCGGTCACCAGGCCCAGCGCGACGCGTTCGTCCGCGGCCAGGCGCGCCAGCAATTCGGCCGCGCCGGGATGCCGGATCAGTTCCGCGCCCGCGACGCGCCGCTCCAGCTCGACCGGCAGCGCGGCAAAAAAACTCCGGCGCGCCGCGCTTGTCAGCCGCGCGCCGCGCCGGGCGAAGATCTGCTGCAGCACGTTGAGGTCCGTGTTGCCGGCAAAGTTGATGTAGGCGATGTCGTCGCGCCAGCCGAAGACCGTCGCCAGCGTGCGGACAAAGGCCGCCCGGCCCGCGCCGCGCAGGTCCAGCAGCGTCCCGTCAATGTCGAACAAGACGGCCACGCGCCGTGAAAAGGCAGGGGCGCATGGATTCAAATTCGATTCGATCAAGATACTCCTTGTCGCTTTTGGCGTTCCTATTTTTCATGATCGTCATGAAAAATATCAGTACGCGTTTTTTTGGGCGAAGAAGGTCTTCACGATGATCTTGAAGTCGAAGGCCAGCGACCAGTTTTCGAGATAGTACAGGTCGTACTGGATGCGGTCGCGGATGTCGGTGTTCCCGCGCAGGCCGTTGACCTGCGCCCAGCCGGTGATGCCGGGCTTGGAGACGTGCCGCCACATGTAGCGATCGATCTCCTCCTTGAACTGCTCCACGAACACCGGCCGCTCGGGGCGGGGCCCCACGAGGCTCATCTGACCGGCCAGCACGTTCCACAACTGCGGCAGCTCGTCGACGTTGTGCCTCCTCAGCCACGCGCCGATCCGAGTGCGTCGCGGGTCGTTCTCGACCGCGAACACCGGCCCCGTCTGCTCCTCTGCGTCCACTCGCATGGTCCTCAAC
>JAPLSZ010000008.1 GCA_026398385.1 Kiritimatiellota bacterium
AGCTGGTGCTCAAGAGCGGGTATTATTCCGCCTATTGGCTGCTGGGCGAGTTCGAGGTCTACGGCGCGCCGGGCGGGACACCGGACGCGGTGCCGCAAGCGTCCTTCGTGGTGACCAGCGACGATGGGCTGGAGCATACCAACGGCTGGCCGGCGGTGGATGGCGACACGAATACCGTCTGGGTGGGCAAGGCCGGCGCTGGCGGCTGGTACATTTCGGTGGGATACGATCCGACCGCGACGCTCAGCAACCTGGTGGTGGATCTGACGCCGGACTCCCTGACGAACATCCAGTACCTCTACAGTCTGGATGCGACGAACTGGGTGGCATGGACCCCGGCTCCGACGAATGCTCCGGTTCAACTCAACTATCTGTGGCTGGTCTTCCCGACCAACAACACGCCCGCCGTGCCCAAGGTGCGGGAAATTTGGCTGCGTTGATAACCTGTGGTTGTGTCCAGATTTTTTCGCATATTTTGGTAGCGAAAACGCCTATTCCACAACTTCACAGTAAAAGCTTTACGCCGAAAGCTTGCAAGTAGGCCGTTAGGCGGACGTTTTCACCGCATGATACATCGTGCGCTACTTGATCTCCTGATCGCGCGTTTGAAGCAGTCACGGTTTTAACAACGAAGGGGCCATCCCCATAATCGTCACCGGCTCGTGATCATAGACGAAGCGCAGCACCGTGCCGCAGGCGCTGTTTTTTTGCCTTGCTTCGCTACGCGACCGGTGTATAGTCTTTTTTAAATTGCGATAAGCATATTTTCACCAAGATGTGGATCGGCAGCGCGAGTTGGTGTTGTCTTGCTCTGTTCTAGTGGATTGCATGATGCGGAGCGACGGAGATCAGCATGAGAAACCGAATCGAAGTTAAGCCGGGAGTCCACTTCGGCAAGCCCTGCGTGGCCGGCACGAGAATACCCGTGCAGGACGTACTTGAGCTTGTGCGGGACGGCATCCCGTTTGACCAGATCATCCGTAACTACTACGCGGATCTGGCGATCGAGGATATTCAGGCATGCATCCAGTACGCCATGGACATTGTGGCGGTTGAGGACGTGCATATTGATCTGGTTCCGGCATGAAATTCCTGCTCGACCAGGATGTCTATGCCATTACAGAACGCTTCCTGGCGAGGTTGGGGCATGATGTCGTAACGGCTTTAAGCCTAGGTCTTTCGGCTGCCGAGGACGCGGTCCTGCTTGCCCGCGCCCATGATGAAGGACGTATATTGGTGACTCGTGATCGGGACTTCGGCGGGTTGGTGTTTGTGCAAAGGGCGGGGCCTGGGGTGGTGTACTTGCGAATCACGCCGGCAACGGTTCAGTCTGTACATCAGGAGATCAAGACCGTCCTCGGCCGGTATACAGAGTCCGATCTACAAAAGGCCTTTGTGGTTGTGGAACCAGGACGACATCGTCACAGGCCGGTCGAAGCATGAGAGCGATGGCGTGTGCGACCTGATCTGGCAGACGCCGGCATGGTTTGATCGTCATGTCGCGGCTCTCGGCGGAACAGTCCTTTTGCAGAGCATCCTTATCGCGGCGCCGTCTTACCCCCACCTCAGCCGCTGATATCGCGGCCGATGATCGGCTGGAGGGCGGCCCGGGTTGCAGCGGGAATCGCCGCGCGGTCGGTAACGATGGCATTCTGCAGCGCCGTGCCGCAGGCGCAGGTGCGGGTTTCCGGCAGCGCGGCGAGCAGGCGCGCCAGCACGTCCTGGGCCAGCGCCGTGTTGGCAGCGAGGTTGGCAATGATCATCGCCACCGTCACGTGTTCCTCGCCCTCACGCCAGCAATCGTAGTCGGTCACCATGGCGATGGCGGCATAGCAGATTTCCGCCTCGCGGCAGAGCTTGGCCTCGCCGAGGCTGGTCATGCCGATCACATCGCCGCCGAGCTGCCGGTAGCTGTTGGATTCCGCCTTGGTGGAAAACGCCGGCCCTTCCATGCAGACATAGACGCCGCCGTTGTGCAGCCGCGTCTTGGACTCGCCCTGCCGCGCCAGCGCCTGCTGGATTTCGCGGAACAGGCAGGCGCGCAGGTCGGGACACACCGGCTCGGCGAACGCGACGTGCGCCACCAGGCCGTTGCCGAAGAACGTGTGCTCCGCCGCTTTCTTCGTCCGGTCGTAGTACTGATCCGGCAGCACGATGTCGCGCGGCCGCAGCTGCTCACGCAGGCTGCCCACCGCGCTCACGGAAAGCACCCGGTCCACACCGAGCAGCTTGAAACCGAAAATATTCGCGCGGTGGTTGATCTCCGCGGGCAGCAGACGGTGGCCCCGGCCGTGGCGCGGCAGGAAGATGATTTCGCGGCCGCCCAGCCGGCCGCGGACGTAATCGTCCGACGGCGCGCCGAAGGGCGTGGTGACTGGTATGCTTTCCAGATGCTCCAGCCCGTCCAGCCGATACAGCCCGCTGCCGCCGATGATGCCGACCTTCATGTCTGCGCCTCCATAGCCTGTACGGCTGCTATGTTAGGACAAACGACCTCCCGCGACAAGCTTCGCCGCGCCGGCAACGGGCCCCGGCGTAGCCTGACGAAGCCGGGTGGAAGAAAATCCAAATAATTTAGCCGCAAAAGAGCCTAGCGCGGCGAAGCCGCAACCAAAGAATACTTGACAGGATTAACAGGATTTTACAGGAAGGCTGTTGGTTGGTGGACGGATAGGCTGGCACGGCGACAACTTTCAATCCTGTAGAATCTTGTTAATCCTGTCAAATATCTTCGCCGGAAAACACGATTTGGAACATTAGCAATGCAAAAATCGAAAGGCCGGTCGCCGACCATCGCTTTTCACCTTTGCGTTGATGAATCCGGCTGCCCCACCTTCCTCTGTAATCTGCAGATGAAACGCTTCCGCATGCTGACTCCTGAATTTTACTCCTGCCTACTTGAACGGTTACGTTTTCCCGCCTCCGTGTCCTCCGCTTTCCTCCGCGACCTCTGTGGTAAAATCCGCGTTTTGTTCGCCCTTGTCTTCATTTGGGTGTATGTTTTCGTTTGCCTTCCGTTGAAATCGTGCTAGCGTTGCCGGCGGAGACCTTGGGTGGAACAGGAGTTGATCATGAATAAACGAACCGCATCTGCCGTGGCGTTCGGTTGTCTGCTGGCCGGCGCTCTGACCCGCGCCGAACTGGCGGCGCCGCCGCCCCCGCGCGACATCTTTAAGGAAGCGCCCCTGACCGTCAGCCTCGGCGGCAACTGGATCAAGCGCGAAGGCGACGAACCGGTCAAGAACGGCTTGGGCCTGTCGCTCAAATTGGGTTATGACCTTTCGCCGCGGTGGACCGTGGAACTGGGCGTTGACCCCATGGTCAAGCTCACCCGGAACGACCCGAAGGAAACATCCCACGCCCTCAGCAACGACACCTGGGGCGTCCGCCTGGGCGTGGATGCGCTGCTCCACCTGCGCAACACCAGAAACCTGCAAGTGGATCCCTTCCTCGCCGCCGGCCTGGGCGCCAATGTCTACGAGCAGGACCTGGGGCATGGCAACGTCATCCCGTTTGCCCAGGTCGGCGCCGGCCTGTTCTATCACTTTAACGATGTCTGGGCCTTGCGCGGCGACTTCCGTCTGTCCGTGGAAGGCGTGGATACCGAATTTCACGATCTGATCAGCGTCGGCGTCAACTACCGCTTCGGCGCGGCCGTGCCCGCCCGGTACACCCTCGCCAGCGGCGGCGATATCGACAGCGACAACGACGGCCTGACCGACAAGGAAGAGGCCCTCTACGGCACCAATCCGTATAACCCCGACACCGACGGTGACGGGCTGCTCGATGGCGAGGAGGTCCACGGCACGTCGTTCAAAGATCCTTTGACGGGCACGGACAAGGTCATCAAGACCGATCCGCTCAACCCGGACAGCGATCTTGACGGCCTGTCGGACGGCGCCGAGGTGAAGATTTATCACACCAACCCGATGGATCCCGACACCGATCACGGCGGCGTCTCCGACGGCCACGAGGTCATCGAGGACGGCACCCAGCCGCTCGATCCCAAGGACGATCTGCAGCTCTTCACCCTGAACATCGAATTCGATTACGACAAGTCGGTGATCCGGCCGCAGTACTTCGAGAAACTGGATGTCATTGTCAAGGTGCTGCAGCGCGATCCCGGCGCCGCGGCCAAGGTCGAGGGCCATGCCGACAAGCGCCCGCTGTCCAAGCACGATTATAACCTGGCCCTTTCCGAGCGGCGCGCCCGGGCCGTGGTGGATTATCTGGTCGAGGTGGGCGGCCTCCACCGCGAACGGCTGGCGTACAAAGGCTTCGGTTTCACCCGGCCGGTGGCTCCGAACGACAGCGAAGAAAACATGCAGAAGAACCGGCGCACCGAGGTGTACATCCGGAAGGGCGGCCAGGCGGAGACGTCCACCGCCGATCCCATGGCAGTTCCGCCGGCCCCCGTCCAATGGACCGCGCAGCCGGAAAAACCGCTGCCGCCGCGCGGCGCCCCGGCCGCGCCGGCGCCCGTGGACCAACCGTAAGGCCGTGGCCATCTTTCGTGGTGCTTGGTACGCCATACCGTGTCTGGTTATTTGCGGGACACTACACTAGCGGACGGCCGGGGGGATACGGAAATGCCCTTGCGCGAATACAGTTGCGGGCCCGGAACCGCCGGCTGCGCGTATTGCCGACTGGGCTTCGAGTTGCTCGAAACCCTGGCCGCGACCCCTCCGGCGGTTTGTCCGCGCTGCGGCGCGCCCGTGGTTCGACGCCTCTCCGCGCCCGCCGTGCCGCCGCCGCGCGGCATGTTCCTTGACCGCGCCAAGCGTGCCGGGTTTCACCAGCTCAAACGGGTGGACCGGGGAACGTACGAAAAGCAGTTCTAATCAGGAGCCGTTGAACCGCTGTGCAGCTCAACGGCTCATGATACACAGATCGCAGATGAAGATGGCGTGACAGCCGCAGGTCTTGTGGCGGGGCTTCCAGCCCCGCGCCAATAACCGGGCATCATCGCGGGGCTGGAAGCCCCGCCCACGCCGGCAACTCGGGGTCCTCGGTGGCGCCCCGGTCGCGGCGTGCGCCGCCGATCAATCTGCTTCCTCAG
>JAPLSZ010000183.1 GCA_026398385.1 Kiritimatiellota bacterium
CACCTCCAGATCCTTTTCCAGGCTGTCGTTCTTCGCGGCCAGATCGGCAATGGTCCGTTTCGCCTCCTCGGTCTGCGCGGTCAGTTTCTCGGCCGCCGCGCGGGTCTGTGCGAGTTCCGCGGCAGTCTGGGCTCCCTGCGCCACCGCCTGCCGCGCCGCTTCGAGTTCCTGGCCCAACGCATCGAGCTTCGTGTTGAGCGCCGCGATCTTCCCCGCCGAATCCTCGCGTTCCGCCGCGGCCGTCGCCAGGCGCTGATTCGCCTCCGCCAGCCGCTGCGCCGTGGTGTCACTCGCCGCCTGCGTGGCGGTCAGCTTCTCCTGCGTTTCCTGCAGCAGCCGGCGCAAGCCGGCGAGTTCCGTGGCGGCGCCGCCCTGGGCCGTCGCCGCCGCCTCCAGATCCCGGGTCAATACTGCAATCTTCGCCCGCAGTTCTGCCACCGTCTTCGCCTGCGCTGCCGCCTGTGTTTGCTGCGCCGCCGCAACGCGGTCGCGCTCCGCCGCCACCCTGGCCAGTTCCTGCGAAAGTTCATTGACCTTTTCGGCCGCCGCCGCCGTCCCGGCCGCCCCCGCCGCCTGCGCCTGCGCTTCCGCCAGTTGCGTCCGCAGCGACGCCAGCTCCGTCGCCACCTCACCGCCTTGCGCCACGACTTGCCGGGCGGCGGTCAGTTCGCGCTGCAGGCTCTCGCTCTTCGCGGTGAGATCCGCGATAGTCTGACCTGCACGCTGGCCCTCGGTCTCCTGCGCCTGCCGGGCGCCCGTCAGCTTGGACTGCGCATCGGCCAGTTGCTCCCGCAGTGCTGCGAGGTCGGCGACGGCCTGGTTCCGTTCCGCCAGCGTCTGTTTCGCCTGGGCCAGTTGCTCCCGCAAACCGTTGGTGGCGCGGCGGGCCGCGTTGCCCTCATCGATCGCCTCGCCGAGTTGCGTGCGCAGGATCTGAACCTGCTCCGGATCGACCGACGGCCTGGCCTTGAGGTCGGCGAGGCTCTTTTCGAGCGCGCCTTTCTCCGCCGACAGTGAGTCGCGTTGCTGGGTCGCGTCCGCCAGCGCCTGCTCGGCCTGCGCCGCCCGCGCCTGCAAGGCCGGCACGCTGGCCGCCGCGGCGGCAGCCTGCTTCAATTGCTCGTTCTCCGTCCGCAAGCGGCCGGCTTCGGCCTGCGCCGCCGTCAGCTGCTGCGTGGTTTTTTCGAATTCGCCGGCCGTCGCACCGGCCGTCGCACCGGCCGTCGCCAGCCGCCGGTTCTCGACCTCGAGCTTTTCCTTGGCGGCCCGGAGTTCCTCGAGCCCATCGCGGTGCCGGCGTCGGCCGGCGCCGCGGACGCTCCGCCGGCCGCCGGCGCGCTCCGCTGCTCCTCGGCAAGCCGCACCTGCCGGGCGAGCCGCGCCAACTCCAGGGTCGACCGCTTCACCTCTTCGTTGAGGCGGGCGTTTTCGTTGATCAGCTTGGTGACGCGGGAATCACTCGCGGCGAGTTGGGCTGGCGACAGGTCCGTTGCCGGTTTGCCCTCCGTCCCCGGCGCGCCCTCCGTCGCCGGCGCCGTGGCCGACCGCGCGGCCGCAAGTTGAGTGGCAAGATCGTCCGCCCGGCGCTGGGCTTCCGCCTTTTCGCGCGTGAGCACTTCCACCTGTGCGCGCAGCGCCGCGG
>JAPLSZ010000037.1:0-7456 GCA_026398385.1 Kiritimatiellota bacterium
CCTCCGTCCATCGTGAGCCGCGCACGATGGGTGTAACCGCGCCGGGCATCGGGGCGGGCGCTTCTTGCGACCCGACACCGGAACGCGTCAGTTTCGTTCGGCTGCACGGCGGCGGGGTCGTCGCTGGATACGTATCCGCGGCGATCCCCGACAACACCGCAGACGGACGGAAATCACGCGTGACCGGTGTCGCCCGATGCACAGCGCTTCTCCGTTCCCCGCACCACCGCCCGCCCGGCCCGATCCGCGCCACTTCTTCGCCCCGCCTCCCCGCTCGACGCCTCCGCCGACGGCTCCAACCACACGCCGGGATGCCGCCGCCGTAGAACCCCTACCAAGGAAGCGAAATGCGTCAAAACGGCGTATGTTTCGCCCCGCCGAAGTTGTCTTTGTACAAATTGTTTTTATGCAGATGCGCGCGAGGCCGCATAAAGACTACTTCGCCGTTAAGTCCAAAAACACCATTTTGCCGTAACTGCAAGATCATTATCATTTTGTGCTTGCCAAGCAGGGCCTGCTGCCCTTAGCTTTCACCCCGTCAAAGTGCGTAAAATGCGCCGTGCATAGGTGGAATTGAATTCCGTTCAATAATACTGTTGAACTAAGCCGGCGCAGCGCCGGCTTAGTTCAACAGAGTGCAGGAGGATACGGCTCGCAAGCTCGCCGATCCTCAGCACTGACGTTGGCTTTTGACGGAAATGAAAACGACCATATGGGCGCTTGGAATCATCATCGCTGCTCTTGCATGCGATTCTTGTCGACATACAGCAATGCGCGCGGCACCGCCAGACTTTACTCCGGATCAACGCGAGCGCGACGCACTTCAGGCGTTTCAAGGTAAACGAGACTCGTGGCGTCTAAACGAAGCGAAGCAGGTTGTCCAGATTCTATGCGGATCATCACCAACTAATGACCCGTCCGGCAACGTTTTTCTCCCCGTGCGGCATCGACTCACGGAAGCTCACGCCATTAGACTCTTGGGACAACCCGACGTGTCATCGACAAACACAATCCACTACGGAGTTGGGAAGACCCAATACGGAATCGAATGGAGCCTAGACCTCAGGCTCCGTGACGATCTTGTCTACGATTGCTGGCTCTATTCGGTGAAATAATGAAGCCAACCAGCGCCTTCAGCCTACTCGGGTGCGCCTGTCGGCGCACCCTCGCGGCTGAGGCGTGACGTTGGGCGATAGGATAAGACTGATAAATGGACCTATTCCCAAATCTCGGTGAGGCTGGCATTCTAGATGATCTGCTCTGGTTTGGGCCGGTTGCCCTCCAGATCATTCTTGCCGCATTCTTCTTTTGGCTCACCGCCAAATGGATGAAGGACCGATCAAAATGGTCCAGAGCCGGCATGACTCTTGGGCTGGTCGTTGGTGCGGACGTTGTCCTCATCATCCTTGCGGGCATTGCTTTCAAAGTCGCAAACCCAACCTTATGAAACGGAATTCACAGGACGCAGAACCAGAAAGTCCAGGTTACCTCGTGTTCCGCTCGGAACCTGACTTTCGGCGTTAGCCCGAGAGAATAGAAATGACAGAACAGGCAAAACCGGAGCGGTTGCATTTTGGGCTGCTCCTGTTGATCTCCTTCGCGCTTTTCAACATTGGACCGATCATCGACCAGACGATTCGCTGGACCGACCACCTTCACGGATTCATCAACGGTGTGTTCCACATCCTGATGTTCGGAATCGCGTGGTACATCTACATTCTTCCATGGAGTCTCGTCATCTTCGCGCTCTACCGCTGGCGAAAGTGGAAGCGGTTCCGCACGCATTGGGTTCTCGCACCAGTCCTGCTTGCAGTCGCTACCACTCTATGGTCACTCATTGTTGATCCACCCACTCCCACAAATCGATTCAAGCGCTTTGCGCATGCAGAGCTGCCCAGCAACGCACGCAACCTACACTTCTACTTCTCTGGCGGAGGAATAGCCGACTACAGTGATACATACTACTTTGAGACAATCCCGGAGGAGGTCGATCGTCTTGTCGCTCGCATGAACCTTGAGAAAGATGAATTCTACGGAAAGGAGGACGTGTCCTATACACCCATTACGGCACTTCCGGGCTGTCCAAACTTCACTGCGTGGAATGGTGCCCAGCAATATCGACACGACAACAAAGGCTGGTTCTACTACCTCATCACGGATGCTTCAAAAACGCAGGTCTACATTCTGATTGGCTGCATATGATCAACAAGGGCTAACCATGCGGCATCTATGGGGATGAAACGCCGGAGGTTTGACTTCCCCGCCCCGGCTGCTATTCTTCCGATTCGTCCGGCCTTGATGATCAGCCCGGCGAAGAATTAGGAGATGACCGCATGAAACTGCTTAAGGAATTCAAGGAGTTTGCCATACGCGGAAACCTCGCGGACATGGCGATCGGCATCATCATCGGCGCCGCGTTCGGCAAGATCATCACCTCGCTGGTGAACGACGTCATCATGCCGCCGCTGGGCCTGCTGCTGGGCGGTATGGATTTTTCCAAACTGGCCGTGACCCTCAAGCCCGCTATCGGTGAGGCGAAGGCGGTGACGCTCAATTACGGGGCCTTCCTCAACACCGTTCTGGACTTTCTCATCGTCGCCGCCTGCATGTTCATGGTGATCAAGGGCATGAATCACCTCCGCAAGGCGCCCCCCACCGCGGCCCCCGCCGCGCCTCCGCCGCCGACCAAAACCGAGACACTGCTGACGGAAATCCGCGACCTGCTGAAGAAGTGACCCGCATTCAGTTTTGGCGATTCAGCCGAATCGCCAAAACTGAATAGGTCGGGCGAGAAGTTGTACACGAGTTCCCAACGGGCGAAATGGCGGTGTCGCTCGCCTGACAGACATCGCCGGACTTGACCGCTTCCATCCGCAGACTGCTTGGCGCCATTTCTTTCAAACCAACTCGGCAAAGATCGCGTCGCTCACGAACAGCCCCGCGGCGGACAGCCGCAGCCGATCGCCGTGCCGCTCCAACAGGACCAGCGCCAGGGCGCGCGCGAGCGCCGCGCCGCCCCGCGTCTCCAGACCGAACCCCGTCTGCCGCCGGAACGCGGCGGCCTCCACACCGGCCGTGCGGCGCAGGTTCAGGATCAGCGTCTCCCGCGCCTTGGCCTCCGCCTCCAGGCATTCCGTAAACGCGCGCGGCAACCGGCCCGCCGCGGGGCTGGCGGCGTAGGATTCCAGATCGGATACGTTGGCGCTCCGGCAACCCAGCCAATGCGAGTGCGCGGCGGGGCCGCAGCCGAAATAGTCGCCCCCGTCCCAGCAGTTCAGGTTGTGGCGGCAGGCGCGGCCGGGCCGGGCGAAGTTGGATATTTCGTACTGCTCGTACCCGGCGGCGAGCAGCCGGCGGCGGATCAGATGATACTGCTCCGCCTGCTCCTCGCCGGCCATTTCCACCAGATCGCCGCGCGCGCGCCGCGCCGCCAGCGGCGTGCCCGGCTCGACGCTCAGCGCATACACAGACACATGCTCGGGTTGCCAGGCGAGCAGGCCCTCCAGGTCGCGCGCCAGTTCGCCGCGGGTGATCCCCGGGAGCGCGTAGATCAAATCCACGCTCAAATTGTCGAAGCCCGCGGCGCGGAGCGTCTGGAAGCTGTCCGCCGCCTGGCGCGCCGTGTGCCGCCGGCCCAGCCAGGCGAGCTGCCGGTCATCCAGCGATTGGACGCCCAGCGAAACACGGTTGACCCCGCCGGCCCGGAGCCGCGCGACTTTCTCCGCCGTCAACGTGCCGGGATTGGCTTCGCAGCTCCACTCACGGCCCGCCGGCAGGCGGAACCGCCGGTGCACCAGGTCCGCCAGCCGCGCCAGCGCCTCCGCCCTCAGCACCGTCGGCGTGCCGCCGCCCACATAGACCGTGTCGGGGACGAACTCAGCCGGCAGCCCGTACAGTTCCCGCTCCAGGGCATCCAGATAGCGTTCCGCCAAGTCGGCCGCGGCCGCGGCCGACTCCGGCAGAGCCAGCGAATAAAAATCGCAATACGCGCATTTCCGCTCGCAGAACGGAACGTGTACGTAAAGTCCCGGCATAAAAGTTTCTCACCCGTCATCCGCGGCAGATTAAACCAGGTTGATGAAAATGCTTCCTCGAAAGGTCGGATCGGATTATACCTGCTTGCGGCGCTTTGCTCTCCCATCTTCTTCACCGGGCGCCGCGCACGATGGGTATAGCCGCAGCGTGCATCGGGCCGGGCGCTTCCATCGCCCCGCCGTCAGAGCGCGTCTCAGTTTCGCTCGGCCGCATGACCATCCTCTCCCGAGTAGCGGGTTATAAACTCCGTCCATCGCTTCCCAGCGATGGGTGTAGCCGCGATGCGCATTGGGTTGCGCTCGGCTGCGAGCGCCAAAGCGGGAGCGCGTCAGCTTGGCCTGAGTGCCAGACGACGCGTACGCCGCTGGACTTGTGTCCGCGGCGCCCGCGGCAACGCCGCAGACGGGCCGAGATCACGCGTGATCCGTTTTGCCCAATGCGTATCGCTTCCCCGTTCTCCGCTACGCCCGGAACAATCCGCGCCCCTTCTTCGCCCACACGCGCACCGCCAACCCGCCCCGCGCACTACTTTTCCAAGCCAATGGCAAACATGCGCTCGAGATCGTGCTTGGAAAACACGCGGAAGGCCATCAGTGTCTCAGACTTGGTGATGCCAGACACCTTCAACAAATGACGCGTGACAATGTCGGCCAGCTCCTCGTTATCCTTGACGCGCAGGATCGCCACCAGGTCATAACGCCCGGCGACGGAATACACCTCGGTGATACCCGCCATCGCCGAGAGCTGCTCCGCCACCTCGTTGACCTTGTGTCGCTCGACGTTCAACAACACCATGGATGTAATCATCGCTTCAGCTCCTTTCGCCACTCGACGGTTTCCGCCAGCCGCAGGTCTCAGGTTTCATCCCGACCGCGTCAGCGTGTCGGGATCACCAGAAATGGTAGTTGCCCGTCGCCAGCACGTACAGACCCAGCAGATAGTTGGTGATGGCGTGCGAGCAGGCCGCCGCCCAGATGTCGCGCGTAATGATCATCACAAACCCGAAGGCCAGCCCCGCGAAAATGCCCGCCAGCCACTGCCCGTGCTCAAACCCGAACATCACGTTCACCAGAAAGAAGATCGCCGGATGAAAATAGCCGACATCCAGGCGCAAAAAATCATCCGCGACGATGAAGCGGTAAATGAACCCGCGGAAGAAGAACTCCTCGATCACTGCAATCACGCAGGCCGAGCCTGCCAACCGCACCAGGCTCAACGGCCAGCCGCATACCTCCGGCGCAAACTGCCAGATCTTCGGCGGTTTGGGCACCTCAAACCACGGCTGCACCGCGAACATTTTTTGATAGAAATCATAAATCACCGGGTTGTGGCTCTTCATCCACGCGCTTTCGGGACCCACCCAGACCAGGTACACCAGCACGCCTATAACCAGCGCCAGCGGCAGGTTCCGGACATTGAGCGGCGCGTACCAGCGCCAGGGCCGCAAGACGATGAACAGCCCGGCGCATACCACGGTTTGCAGGGTGTACCGCCAGCCCGGCGGCAAGGCCGGCACATCCAGGAGCATCATGATGGCCAGCCAGGCGCCAAACGGCACGGCGTGGCTTATCACCGCCCGCCGGTTTTCGCTGCCCGGCGCCGGCGCACTGCCCGCCGCCGCCGTTTTCTTGAAGGCCCATCGCATGATGTGTTTTTGAAAACAGTTAGCGGAATAACTTGCGGTTGGCGATGCTTTTTTCGATGATGTGCGCCGATGCCACCGCTGATCACCATTCTGGATGCCGCCGAGGTCGCCGCGCGCCGCGCCCGGCCCCTGCTGCCGCACGAGCGCGGCTATTTCGCCATGTACGCCAGCGATCTGGACGGGATCGTCACCGATCCGCGCCTGATGCTGGTGCCGGCGGACGATCACCTCGTCCACCGCGGCGACGGCGTCTTCGATACCGCCAAATGCGTGGGCGGGAAGATCTACAATCTCGCCGCGCACCTTGACCGGCTCGACCATTCGGCGGCGCAAATCCAGATCGTCCCGCCGGTGGACCGCCCCACCCTGACGGACATCATCGTGCAAACCGTCCGCGCCGGCGGCCGGCGCGACTGCCTGATCCGCGTGCTGCTTGCCCGCGGGCCGGGCAGTCTGGGCATCAACCCACTCGACTGCCCCCGTCCCGGCCTGTACGTGATCGCCTACGCCGCCCATCCGCCGTTCCTGCAGGCGCATCCGGCGGGCGCGCACTGGAAGCCGCGCGGGCCGGCGTGGATTTTGCCGTCAACTTCGACGAGGCCGGCCACCTCGCCGAAGGCGCCACGGAGAACATCGGCCTGATCACGCCGGACGGTCTGTTGCGGTTGCCCAGGGCGGACCGGATACTCGCCGGCACCACGATGAACCGCAGCGCGGAACTGGCGGCGGCGCTGGTGCGCCGCGGCGCGCTGCGCGGCGTGGAACGGGCAGACCTCCCGCTGGCGGACGGGTATGCGGCCCGTGAAGTGATGATCTTCGGCACCTCGCCCGATGTCGCCCCCGTGGTGGAATGGGACGGCCGGAAAATCGGCGAAGGCCGGCCCGGGCCGCTGGCCCTAGAACTCAACGATTTGCTGGAAAAGGATATCCGCGAAAACGTGGCCCTGCTGACGCCGGTTTGGGAATGATGCGCGCCGCGCTTCGCCCGGCTGTCTGGAAGCGTGTAATTATCTGCTTGCCTTCCCGCCGCGAGGGGGTAGACTATTTTTGTGACTGCGGGGTGGAGCAGCCCGGTAGCTCGTCAGGCTCATAACCTGAAGGTCGTTGGTTCAAATCCAACCCCCGCTACCCTTTTACAAGGCCGGAACAAGTGTTCCGGCCTTTGTTTTCAGGGGTTGAAACCAATGCCGGTGCTTACGGCGGGTTTTGATGAAACACCCCGGACAACCTGAAATCCGGTGGTCAAAAACCCACACATCAACCCACACGGCGGCAACACAACCGCCCACACGCCGACACCCTGGTACGCTCTCCGGTCTCGGAGTGTTCATGGTCAAAGATTTTCAGCCCCCTCTCCGTGGAGTCTCCGGGGACGGATTGCACACGCAACGCAGGCGACGGAAAAGTTCGGGGAGGTTTTTCGATAGCTCTGGTGCCGTGGATTCCGCAATCGCGCCAGGATCGCCCGCATTAGACGGTAGCTATGACTTTGCGCGTATCAGGGCCTCGGTTGGCTTTGGAGCCTGTTACGCGCCTTCCTTTTGTGCCCAAACCACCCGGCTACGCCGCCGATTATCCCGATCACGATGCCACCCGCCAGCATCCCAGCCTGCACTTGCCAGGGCGCGCCGCCCGCCGCTTCGATCCCGGCCTTGACTGCTTGGATAATTGCGTTGGTCATATCAGTTTGCCCTCCGCATTGTATCGGCGCGTGAATGGATGGTTGGCCTTGCGGTGATCACTCCATGCTTTCCAGCCACCAATCCGCAGGCCAAA
>JAPLSZ010000037.1:7516-7858 GCA_026398385.1 Kiritimatiellota bacterium
GCCATCGTGAAACCAGTTGTCGTCCCAAAGCAGAACTGTGTGTTCGGTGTTAATTATTTTCAGCAAAAAAGGATTCGCCATGCCAAGATACAAAAGAAAGTCGTGTCCCACGCCCACGGGGTGTTTCATCTTAAATTCCCCGAACCCCAGTTGCGGCATGAGCGTGATACCATCGCTATGCTTCTCATAGCCAGACGCGTATGCCGCCTCAATAACTTCCCGCACGTTCTTGCGCGGCTTAACCTCGTCCAGGAGTTCCCCGATCAAGTGCGCGTGGTCGCCCTCGTAGGCTTTCAGTTTGATGTCAGGTTCCATCACTTGCTACCAAACAACTTTAACGCC
>JAPLSZ010000108.1 GCA_026398385.1 Kiritimatiellota bacterium
CGGCGGCCGGCGCGCAGGCGGTCAATGGCTTGGGCATGCTGCTGCATCAGGGCGCGCGAGCCTTCGAAATCTGGACGGGCTGCGCCGCGCCGCTGGCGGCGATGCGCGCGGCGCTGGAAGCCGAAATCCGCGCCCGGCCGCAGGGCTGAACTTTTTTCAAGGACACCCGCTATGAAAAAGATACCATGCGGATTACGGAGGGCGCCCGCGGCGGTTTTATGACCGAATCCTTCGTTAACGGCTATCTGACCTTTTGCGTCTTCGCCTTCGGGGCCTGCCTCGGCAGCTTTCTGAACGTCTGCATCTGGCGGATCCCGCGCGAGGAATCCATCATCACGCCCGGGTCGCACTGCCCGCACTGCAGCCAGCCGATCGCGTGGTACGACAACATCCCGCTGATCAGCTTTCTGGTCCTGAACGCGCGCTGCCGGCGCTGCGGCGGGGGAATTGCCCTGCGCTATTTCCTCGTCGAATTGCTGACCGCCATATTGTTCACGCTGATCTGGCTGCGGTACGGGCCGGACGGGCGCGTGCCGATTTACTGGCTGATGATCGCCGGGCTGATCCTGGGCACGTTCGTGGACTTCGATCACATGATCATCCCCGACCGTGTGACGCTCGGCGGATGCGTGGCGGGCCTGGTGTTGAGCCCGCTGGCGCCGCGGTTGCACGACCAATTCACCGCCTGGGGCGGCGAGCGCGAGGCGCTGCTCGGGATGGCGGCGGGCGCGGGCCTCCTCTGGCTGGTCAGCGTGGTTGGCAAGCTGATTTTTCGCAAGGACGCGATGGGCCTGGGCGACGTCAAGCTGCTCGGCGGCCTGGGCGCGCTGCTCGGCTGGCGGGCTGTGTTGTTCATCGTCATGGCCTCGTCGTTCCTCGGCTCGCTGGTGGGTGTTTATCTTATCGCGCGCCGCGGGCGCCAATGGCAGAGCCGCATCCCCTATGGCCCGTACCTCGCGCTCGCCGCGGTGCTCTGGGTGCTCGGCGGCCGTGAACTTTGGAACACCTATCTCCTCTGGCTCGGCGGCGGACCCCGGTGAGGACAATGCCGCTTGCCATGAAAACGCCAGGTGTCAACCGGAAGACCAGAGCCCACGATAAGGCGCGGCCGCGCCGGCCGGTAAAAGACGGCAACATCGCGTTGCTCGGCTTTATGGGCACGGGCAAGAGCACCGTGGCCTGCCTGCTTGCGCGGCGGCTTGGCCGCGAGCTGGTGGACATGGATCGCGTGATCGAGCAGCGCGCCGGCAAATCCATCTCCGCCCTGTTTGCGCAGGAGGGCGAGCCGCATTTTCGCCGGCTGGAGCGCGCGCTGGTGCAGGAGCTGGCCGCCCGCCGCAACCTGGTCATCGCCTGCGGCGGCGGCGTGGTGCTCGACCCCGGCAATCTTCGCGACCTCAAGAAAGGCGGGCTGGTCGTCGGCCTGACGGCTGCGCCCGCCGTCATCCTGCGCCGTGTGGCCGCGGCCCGACACCGGCCTCTGCTCGCAGGCGGCGGGAAGGAACAGAAACTGC
>JAPLSZ010000048.1 GCA_026398385.1 Kiritimatiellota bacterium
CGGCGGTGGGCGGCGCGCGGCTGCGTCTGTCCAGCTTCGGCGCCACCATCCTGCTGGTCGACGCGCTGGCCGGCGCCCTGCTGATGCCGCTCGGCGCCATCGACGCCACCTGGCAAGGGGCCTTGCTGTTGCTGCTGGTCGGCGTGCTGTCCGGCACACGACGACAAGAACCCCTCCCTAAGTATCGCCGAGGGCCAGGACGGCCGCGTCCTGCTGAAATGCCACGCCAACCACGGTTGCACCACGGAGAAGATCGTTTCAGCCCTCAACCTGAAGATGGGCGACCTGTTCCCGGTTGACAACGGATCGGAGCCGGGGCCGTGGAAGCACGTTGAAACTTACAAGTACACTGATGCTGCCGGCAATTTGCTGTTTGAAGTTGCCCGCCATGAGCGAGACGATCAACACGGCAAGAAAGAAAAGAAATTCCCGGCACATCGGCCAGACCCGGAGCACCCCGGCAAGTGGATTGATAATTTACAGGGCGTCGAGCGTGTCCTGTACCGCCTGCCGGACGTGCTGAAGCAGGTCGGCGACGAAGACGACGTGTTTATCGTCGAAGGCGAGAAGGATTGCAACGCGTTGGTCGGGATCGGCCTGTGCGCGACGTGCAACCCTGGCGGCGCCGGGAAGTGGTTGCCATCCTACACCGAGGCGCTGACCGGCGCGACGGTGTACGTCATTGCCGATAAGGATGCCGCCGGCCGGTCACATGTTCAGATGGTGGCAAAGGCGCTATACGGCAAGGCCGCATCCGTCCGCGTGATCGAACTGCCGGATCGCAACGGCAACAAGGTAAAAGATGCTGCTGACTGGATTGCTGCAGGCGGCACTGCTGATGAGCTCGCCGTGTTGGTGGCAGCTGCGCCGGAATGGACGCCGGATACCGCGCCGGAGCCGGATGCAGAGGTGTTCCCGACATACACCCTGGCCGACTTGGAGGCATACGAGGTTGACCCGCAAGCGCACCTCGTCGGCGAGGGATGGTTGAGGGCCGGTGCCGGGGCGCTGCTGACCGGCGGCACGGGCATGGGTAAATCCGTGCTGGCGGAACAGATTGCCGTGAGCGTGTCCGCTGGCGTGTCCATCCTGGGTTGCATCCGCGTGCATCGGGCGGCCCGCGTCCTGTACGTGCAGGCCGAGAATGACGCCGAAACCCTGAAGCGCGATTTCTGCGCCATTGTCGAGGCCGTCAAAGCGAACCACGCCACGGTGCAAGAAAACTTGCGCATTATCCATGCCTATGGGCTGGCAGGCGACGGTTTCGGACAATTCATCCGCGAGCAGATGCTGAAGCACCGAGCGGAACTGCTGATGGTTGACCCCTATCAGGCATACATCGGCGGGGCCGACCTGAACACGTCCGAAACATTCCTGAACTGGATCAAACCGATTGACGCCATGATGAAGGAAACCGGCTACGCCCTGCTGCTGGTGGCGCATACGCCCAAGCCCAAGGACCGCGATAACTGGACTGTCCGCGAAAGCGTTTATATGGCCGCTGGTTCAAGCGTCATTTCCAACTGGGCGCGAGCGTCGGCTGAGTTGACGCAAGTCGGCACCGAGGATGGCCGCTTTCGGCTGCGCTTCTCCAAGAACGCTGAGCGGGTGGGATTGATTGACCCTGAGCATGGGCGCATCATCCGCGACCTGTTCATTGAACATAGCGGGAACCGGCACAAGCCGTTCTGGCGCGTCACCGATGACCAGGACGCGCCCACTGCCGGCAAGCATGATGACGCAATACGCCGCGCCCTGGCTGAAGATCCAACGGCCGGCGATACTGAAATCGCCGCGAAAGTCCGCTGTGACCGTTCAACCGTGTACCGCTTTCGGCAGAGGATGGGGAAATGAATACCATGCGCCGGGCGCGTTGCGTTGTTGCGTTGCACCCTAAAGGGTGTGCAACACGCAACATTTACGCCGCCGCGCCTTGCGTGCAACATTGCGTGCAACGCTTGCAACAGGTGCAACAAATCCATTCACGTGATGAAGACGAGATCAGCGCCACGAACATCCCGGAGTTGTGTCCGGTGTGAGGGAGAAGAATAAATGAAGCCGATGTCGTTTGTCCGTGAGGAATGCGCAAATCATCTGCCCGACGGTCAGTGCCTGGGCGCGAATTTCGGACCTAACCTGCAGCCCATGCCCAACACGCCTCGGCCGCGGTGCCTGGTTGCCGGCCGGAAGCGGTGCGCGTATTTTGAAACATGCCTGGCGCCCATGGCGCAGATCGCCACCGATCCGCGGCGCGCCAAGGATCTTCAGGAAGCTGCCGCGGAATATTTGCAGATCACCAACCAGAAGGCGGAAGGTGGCCGCGAATGCCCGGACTGCGGATGCCTGCTGCAGCCACGCAAGCGGCTATGCCCATCCTGCGCAAAAAAGCGAAAGAAGCTGGCCAACCGGCAAAGGGCCGCCTGAACGGCATGGCAACTACATAAACCAACCGGAAAACCATGCGAAAACCCCAGCAAAATGAGGATGTTTTTTTGCGATTTTCAGGTTATGGCTACCTTCTATGGCACCACCCCGAAAGCGGTCGTTAACTGTGTGGGTTTTGGGTCAAGCAGTGGCGCGCGCATGAGCAGAGGCGAGAGCAAACACCTTCAGGAACTAGGTCTGATGGGGGGGGTGGACTATGGGGGTTTCCGGTATTTAGGCGCAATTTGGCGGTGTGGTGCTTCGATGAAGACCTTTTTGTTATCCAAGATAACAAATGGGACCGCATCTTGCCTGGGGACCGGCAGGGAGCCCCCGTGACGGTGACGGCGGCGAGCAATTCCCCGCGCTATGGCTGAAGCGTAGGTCCGGCCCGGCCCTGCTCGGTCCATATATTCTGAATCGCTTTGGATGCGCAAGCCGGGCGGTTCCCGATGTGAAATCTGAATCGAGAATGACCATGCACCAAGAACGCTGGCTGTGATATGCCGACACTGGAATGGGCCAACCGAAAAGCAGCGGTGCGGGCGGCGACGCGCGCGCCCTTCCGCCTGCTGGAACATGATCCGGCGTTGTCTTTCGGCGACCCGGACAACGAGAACATGCTCATCCAGGGCGACAACCTCGAAGGTGCCAAGACCCTCATGCCATACTTCGCCGGGCGGGTGAAGTGCTTCGCCATTGACGGACCCTACAACACCCGGTCCGCGTTCGAGCACTACGACGACAATCTGGAGCACTCGACTTGGCTTTCCATGATGTACCCCCGCCTGGAACTCATGCGCGACCTACTGGCCCAGGACGGCTCCATATGGGTTTGCATTGACGACAACGAGGCTCACTACCTGAAAGTCATCATGGACGAGATTTTCGGCAGGAAGAACTTCGTTGCCAACGTGGTTTGGCAGTCCAAAGACACGCCGGGCAACAACAGTGCGGAAATCGCAGAGACACACAATCACGTCTTTGCCTATCGGAAGAGCGACGCCTTTCGGCCGCACCTGCTTGAGCGTAGCGAGAAACAGATTGCCAACTACTCAAACCCAGACGAAGACCCGCGCGGTCCCTGGTTGGGAACACCACTGACGCGAGTTGAGCACAGAGATCGTGATTATTACCCCCTGACCAATCCCAAGGGTCGCGAGGTCTATCCCCCGAAAGGGAGTAGTTGGCGCAGGCCCCCTGATGTCATGAAACGGCTCGCCTCAGAGAATCGAATATGGTGGGGCAAGAGCGGAAACGCTGAATTTCCGATGGAGAAGAAGTTCCTTAGCGAGGTCAAGGAAGGAGTGGTAAATCAGACATGGTGGCCCTACGAGTTCGCAGGAAGTACAAGAAATGCGAGCGCGGAACTGAAGAAGCTGTTCGAAGGCAACAAGTCGTTTGACACACCGAAACCCGAACGTCTTCTTCATCGAATCCTGAACATCGCCACCAACCCCGGTGACATCGTCTGCGACCCATTCCTCGGCTCCGGCACTGCGGCGGCCGTCGCGCACAAGATGGGGCGGCGGTGGATTGGCATCGAGATGGGCGATCATGCGGTGACGCACTGCGCGCCGCGGTTGCGGAAGGTGATCGAGGGGGAGCAAGGCGGAATCTCCGATTTGGTCAACTGGAAAGGCGGCGGCGGGTTCCGGTTTTACCGACTCGGACCGGCCATCACGGATGATGCCGGCCGTATCAATCCGGCCATCCGGTTTCCGACGCTGGCGGCGCATGTGTGGTTTTCGGAGACGCACACGCCGTTGACCAAGATGGGCAAGTCGCCATTGTTGGGCGTTCACAAGGGCACGGCGGTTTACCTGCTTTATAACGGTATTCTCGGGGACAAGAAGTCGAACACGTTGACCGGCCGGGTTCTACGTGACCTGCCACGCCATAATGGGCCGCGGGTTATTTTCTCGGAATGCACGAGCTTGGGCGACGAACGCCTGCATCGTGAAAATATCATCTTCAAACACATCCCATACGACATCAAAGGACGGTGATCCGGCGCCATGTTCAAGCCCAAGCCATATCAGGAAGAGACGATCAATTGCTTGGCCGCCTATCTTGAAGCCTCTCGGTTTGATGGACCAAAGGCCGCGTTTGATGCCACGCCGCGAGAGGTGCCAAAGCCATGGAATAAGTCCTATGCTCCGCTGGAACACCTTCCGGACACGCCTTACATTTGTCTGCGCCTGCCGACCGGTGGCGGCAAGACATTCCTTGCGGCGCAGGCGGTGAAGATAGGCGCGAAGTTCCTGGGCCGGGAACACAATCCCCTCGTGTTGTGGTTGGTCCCGTCCGATGCGATCCGGCAACAGACGTTCGAAACGCTGACGAAACCGGGCCATCCGAACAAGAAAACGCTGGAGGCCGATTTTGGCGAAAACAAGGTTCGGGTCCTCGACATCGAGGATTTCGCCGACCTGACACCGCAGGATTTCCGGGATAAGGCGTGCATAGTCATCAGCACCTTTGCTGCCCTTCGCGTGGAACATACGGCGGGACGCAAGTTCTACGCGCACAAGGAATCGCTGGAGCCACACTTCGCCACGGTGCCGCCGAACGCGACGGGGCTGGAAGTCCATACCGAAGGGCCGGAGGCCGGCAAGATCAAGAAATCATGCGCGAACATCATGGCGCTGATTCGGCCGCTGGTGATCGTGGACGAGGCGCACAACGCCAAGACGGACTTGAGCTATGACGTGCTGAACCGGGTCCAGGCCGGTTGCGTGATCGAGTTCACCGCCACGCCGGCGATGGACTCCAATGTGCTGCACCATGTTTCGGCATCCGTGTTGAAGACCGAAGCCATGATCAAACTGCCGATCATCCTTGCGGAAAAAATGTCCTGGCAGGAAGCGCTTACGGACAGCATCCTTCAGCGGAAGAAGCTGGAGGGGGTTGCCCGGAATGAACCGGATTTTGTCCGCCCGATCGTGCTGATTCAGGCGGAGAACAAGGACCGGGAAGTGACGGTCGAAGTTGTTAAGAAGTATCTCACTGATCAGGGCAAGATCGAACCAGACCGGATCGCCATCGCGACAGGCAATCAGCGGGGGCTTGACGATGTAAACCTGATGGATCCGGCCTGCAAGATCGAGTTTGTCATCACGGTGCAGGCGCTCAAGGAAGGCTGGGACTGCCCCTTCGCCTATGTCTTCTGTTCAGTCGCCACAGTCCATAGCGCGAAAGACGTCGAACAACTTCTCGGCCGCGTGCTCCGAATGCCCTGGGCTACCCGGAGAAAGCACGAAGACCTAAACCGGGCTTACGCCTTTGTCTCGAAGGCATGTTGGCCACAGGCGGTGAACCTGCTTCATGACCGGCTGGTCAACATGGGTTTCGACGAGGTGGAAGCGGCGCGTTATCTCGAACACGAGGAACCGCAGTTGCCCAACATCGGTGACCTGGAACCAGCGCAACTGGTCTTGACTCTCCGGGAACCGCCGGCACTGGACGGCCTACCTTGCGAATTTCAAAATCGAGTATCCGTCACCCGCGACGTGAGCGGTACGTACTCCATCAGCATCACAGGAACAATTTCACCAGAGGTCGAAGAGAAAATTATAGCGGCGGCGACCCCGGGGGAGCAAGTCGCTATCCGCCGAAATCTCGCCGCCCGGCGCGAACGGATTCTAGCGCCAACGCCGGAGCGGCCAAAGGTCACCCCATTGAAGGTTCCTCAGTTGTGTTTGCTAATAGACGGCGAGCCCGAACCAGCGCAGGAAGAGCACTTCCTTTC
>JAPLSZ010000239.1 GCA_026398385.1 Kiritimatiellota bacterium
AAGAGCGCTGGCCGGCAAAGCTGCCTTTTGATCTATGCGCTCTTTGCGATCTTTTGCGGCAAAAACTCCGGAATTTCTTCCACAGATTTATGGGATTTACACAGATTGAAGAAGGCGGGGCGGAGGAGCGGAGGGGAGAAGAATTTTGACAGGATTAACCATTCGACAAGGCTCATGGCAGGCACGGATTCTACAGGATGGGGCGCTGTCGCCGTGCCAGCCTATCCGTCCATAAACTAACCATCTTTCTGAAAATCCTGTTAATCCTGTCGAGTATTCTTTGATTGCGGCTCTGCCGCGCTAGGATCTTTGCGGTAAAAATTCATGTGATCACGGCGCTCTGTCGCCATGCCGGTCACAGGGTCCTCGCTTTGGCTGCCGAGTTGTGGTGCACCCGAATGTCGGCGACCGCCGCCAGCGGCACGACCTCGATACCAGCGGCCAACGGATAGCGGCTGACGCCCGGATAAACCACGCGCAAGGCCTCCAGTTTCAGATCGTGCCAGGCGATGCGCATGGAGGGCGTCAACGTGGGCGCATCGGCGCGTTTGCATTCCACGCCGATCCGGCGCCCGTCTTTGAACAGGAGCAGGTCGAGCTCGGCGCCATTGAGGGTCGCCCAGTAATACGCCTCGTCGGGCGCGAAGGCTTTGAGGACTTCCTCAACGGCGTAGCCTTCCCACGAGGCGCCCACTTTGGGGTGATGCTCCAGGGCGTGGCGGCTGGGGATGCCCAATAACGTGTGCAGCAGCCCGGAGTCGCGCACATAGACTTTGGGAGCCTTGACCTGGCGCTTGCCCAGATTCTCGAACCACGGCGGCAATTGCCGGACCATGAACACGCCGGTCATCAGGTCCAGATAGCGGCGCACGGTGGATTCACCCACCGCCAGGGCGCGGGCCAGTTCCGCCCCGTTCCACGTCTGGCCGTGGTAATGCGCCACCATGCTCCAAAAACGCCGCAGCGCCACCGCCGGGATGGTGCTGCCCAACTGCGGGATGTCCCGTTCGAGAAAGGTCTGCAGAAACTGCCGGCGCCACTGGACCGAGTCGGCCTCACGCCGGGCCGTGTAGGATAGCGGGAATCCGCCCCGCAGCCAGTGCCGCTCCTGCGCGGAAATTCCGACGTCGCTCAGCCGGAAACCTTCCAGCAGGACAGTCTCCAGCCGGCCCGCCAGTACGTCCGGCCAGCGTTTCGGAAGATTGGCGGAGCAACGCCGGCGAGGCGCTGCCCAGAATCAGGAAGCGCTCCGGCAAGGGTTGGCGATCGGCCAGGACGCGCAGCAGGGGGAACAACGCGGGGCGGCGCTGGATTTCGTCAATGACAACCAACCCCTGCAGCGGGCGCAGCGCGGTTTCCGGCTCGGAAAGCCGGGCCAGGCTGGCCGGGGACTCGAGGTCGAAATAGTTCATGGAATCCGCGCGCACGAATTCGCGCGCGAGGGTGGTTTTGCCACACTGGCGGCGGCCGAGGTGGCCCACCACGCGGCTCGGCCGCAGGCAGCGCGGTTCGGATGGCTTGGACATCGGTCTTGCGCGTAATCATGGGCGGCATCCTACACCATGCCGATCTGCCACGCAATGGCGGAATTGCATGATCGCTGGATATCCCGTCCCCCGCCTTGTCGCGCGCCGGTAAGAACTGTCACCGTGCCAGCCTATCCGTCCATAAACTAACCATCTTTCTGAAAATCCTGTTAATCCTGTCCAAATATTCTTTGATTGCGGCTCTGCCGCGCTAGGATCTTTTGCGGTAAAAATTCATGTGATCACGGCGCTCTGTCGCCGTGCCGGTCAACGCCCCGACCAAGCGCGGCGCAGCCGCAACCCAAGCAGGCTTGACAGGATTTACAGGATTTTACGGATGCGGAACGGGAAGGATTTTACAGGAAGGCAGGCAAAGATCCCCGCCGTTACTTATTTCCAAATTGAATAATCCGAAACAGCCCGGGCGTAAAGCCCCGTGGGGGCCACGCCCCTCTACGGGGCCCTCCGCAAAATGATTCTGTCGTCCATGATTCTGTCGAACCCGTTTTCATCCGCGTGAATCACATTTTCCGATCTATGCGCTCTTTGCGATCTTTTGCGGTAAAAAATTCATGTAGTCACGGCGCTCTGTCGCCGTGCCGGTCAACGCCCCGACCAAGCGCGGCGCAGCCGCAA
>JAPLSZ010000170.1 GCA_026398385.1 Kiritimatiellota bacterium
CGCGGCACGGCAACTTTTGAGGCAAAATCCGTCTGGTTGCCGTCGAAATTGTTGTTGCAGTAGATCAGAATCGTGGTCTCGAAAGTCGGGATCACTTTCTTCAGATTGTCCTGGGTAAAGTCGGTAAAGGCTAAGTGTTTTGCGCCTTTAAGGTGGATGCGGTCGAAACGAAAGTCCGAACGAGAATCAAAAATGATGACGCCCGCCTCCTTGCTCATCTTGAGGAATGTATTGAAGTCGATGAGGCGGCTGGCTCGGTGAGTCTCCACCGCCGCAACAAGCCCCTTGAAGTCGTCGAAGCTGACTTTGGCCATGGGGTAGTTCGTGGTCTGACCGAATCCCGCGGTGGCTGCCAGCAGTATGAGCGATACTGCGAATAATCTCGATTTCATCTTTAATCCTTTCTTCATTAGACGGCCACTGTCGGCCGAACGTCGAGCGTGACCGGACGGGTGAACCGGCCGCGGGGCACCGTACGGTCCACGCTCTGGTTGGACGTCCTCATCCTCTGTACACATTAGTGTTATGCCATTCCAAGAACTCTGGGGAAGGTCTATCCGCTGGATCCGCGGGCAGTCGCATTGTGCCGCCGTGAAGTCGGTAATAGTCTCTTCCGTTTTCAAACTCCTCCTTGATTCGTCGACTAACCTCAACGTGCATCGTCGGCGTGATTGTGATGTAGCCCTTGTCGAATAGAGCATGGAGATCGCGGCGGAACAGAATCCCGTTGCTGACGAGGTGCAAGCCGCTTTCGGAGTAAGGCTTAATATGAGCCGCATCAAGTGCGGGGAGCGTGCGCTCGCTGGTTAGGGCGCAGCGTCGCTGGTAGGCGTCGGTCACAAGCACACGAAATGATCCCTGACCGAGGCGCGGGAACGTAAGCACAGGTTCACCGTACTGCGGACGCCCCTCATGTACTGCTGGTACTGTCGCTAACGACGATTGGAGTCGATTCCAAAGAGTTAGGCCGGGTTCAGTTGTCAGGTCGTATCCTCGACCTTGAACAATGTTGGCTTTCCAGTCTGACGGAATGGGAATCCACGCCTCTTGAGGTAGAAAGAATGGTTGCTCCAGAAGAATGCAGCCAATCGTGTAGTCCGCGGTTCGGTCCTCGCGCTGTACGCGATATTTCGCGACGCGCGTTCGCATCTCCGTGAGATTTCTAGCACCGTTTGAAATGCCGAAGGATTCCCATGCAAGGCTGATGGGTAACAGGCTTGAATGGGCGTAGACTCCGCCACCCACGCTAACGTCTTCAGGGCTGTGGAGTTTGCAGAGAAACATTTAGCCTGGGCTGCTGGTTTCATTTGCTCTTACCGTCCAACAGTATTATTGAACGGACTTCAATTCCACCTATGCACGGCGTAATTTGCGCCCATTACCGGGAAACAGCGTAGGGCCGGCGGCTCAGGCATGCAAGCGCAAAATGTTAAAAGTGTTTGTGAAAACGTGCATCTTTGTGGCGCGGTTCTGGCGAATGGTCAGGTTCAAGGACGTCCACGTGCACAATCGCCGTGAATGTGTCGGTCGCCTGGAGCTTTTTCACTTCTTCGGGCTGCCCGGGAGTGCGGTCCCTGTCCTCAGGTGCGTCGGCGGTGAGACGGTAGAGTTCGGCGGCGATGACGGGCAGTCGCAGGAAGACGCTGCCCCGGCCGTCGGGCACCACAGCTCATCGGCCGCCGCTTCTCAAGAAAAAGTTTTAGCAGAGGCCGGGGGGCCGGGGGAGGGTCAAGGTGTCTGATGCGCACGGTTCCGCCCTATTGTCAAAACGTGTGCCCTCGCGGTATTCTTCTATCTGGTCACGAACCATGCCAGAGAAAGAAGGTGTCCAATGCCCATCGCCGAAAACGAAACACTGTCGCCGCCAAGCGCAGCGCCCGCCCAAGCCACGCCGCCGGCCCCGACTCCGTCTGCTCCAGCTACACCGCCCCAGCCGCCGGCGCCGGCAGCGAAGCCCGATGCCGGCAACACCTCGAAGAAGAAACAGCGCCCTCCCCCGCCTCCGCCCAAATCAGAAGCTGAGCAGCTACTTGACGCTGAGAACGAGGCGATGGACGAAACCTGCCCCCGCGATTTCTATTCCAAGACCACCGTCGCCTCGGCGTTGCAACGCCGGCTGCAGGAGCACGGCGCGATCGGCGTGGCTGAAACCGTGATCGGCAAAACGCTTTTGACCTTGGGCGAGATAGTGCTGCGCCACCGCCAAAATATCATAAGCGACCTCCCACATCCCAAGTACCCGAATTACGGCCGGGTGGTTCAGCGCGTGTCGGCTGTGGTGGTCGATCACTGGCTTCCCCTGCTGGACCAGACCAGCTCGCTGTTCATGAAGCTGCTCAGGGACTTCTACGCGATCAAGCACCTCGCCAAGCTCGCCGCCGCCAAGCCGGAGGCCAACACCCCCTCGCCAGCCCTGCCGCCGGCTGCCGGCGAAGAGGCGTGTCGGCCGTGAATCCCGAACCGGCAGCGCCCACGCCGGCCGGTATGCTGGAACAAACCCTGCAGCAGCTTCCCGCCGCGGCCCAGCAGCGCCTGCGGCCCCATCTTCAGACGCTCGCCACACAGAGGTGCGCCCTTGAGCAACGGCGTTATCCTTCAGGATCGAGCATCTGGCGGATCCGGTTCCGCATGGCCGGCCTGGATGGTCGAAACCAGCAAGTCAGCATCGCGATCGGCCCGGACGAAACAGCAGCCCGGCGACTGCATTACGCCTTGCGCCTAAACCGGCAGAAGAAGCCGTTTCGCCGCCGGAAACGCCGGCAACCCAGGCCGCCGGCCCAGGATCTGAACAAGCCAGCGCGCGAGGCCCGGCAACGGCGCCGGGATCTGCGCAGTCGGTTCTTCGGGATGGCACGGGTGAACAGGGATGCCAGGGCCGCGGCTTGGAAGCAGCTCCTCGCGGACGGCCTGGTGGAGGCCGACCCCACGTGTGCTCAGGCCCGGCTGTATTCGACGGCTGAGAACCTGAAAGCGCAACAGCGTGGCTGTCCGCGTGGACGCCGGCGAACGCTGGCCCAGCGCAATTCAAACAGGAATAACTTTTTTGGGGCAGCAGCTTTTTTTGAAAAACAAAATGTGCCCGCGTTGCTCCAAGCCCTCAGGGGCTGCATGCAAGGGAACGGTTAGCCCGGCGCCGCGGCCATCTGGGCGCTGGCCGGATCAGGGGCTGCCGGAGCAGCTTCCGGTTCAGGGGGGAAGGCTTTTTCACCGTATATCGCGCGGGCCGCGTCATCCCACGATTCATGCAAGACCGCCTTATAGGCCACGGTGTTGGGTTCAGCCAGAATCCGCTGGGCCAGCGTGGTCAGATCCCTGGCCAAACTCCCGGCAGTATTTTCGTCACTACCGTTGAGTTTGACGATCATGTACCGGGAATCCATGACCCATGCCGATTCGCCGGCCGCCTGGCATAAACAAGCAGCATAAGATGTCAGGAGCGCGCGTATTTCCTCGGGCTGCCGGCCACATTCACATTCCACCACCACCAGACCAGCTCCGGCGCCCATGGTCAGCAAACGATCACCGTGAACCTGGGTGGCAACGTGCAAATGGATCTGGTGTGGATTCCGCCGGGCGAATTTCTGATGGGCTGCCCGGCCACGGAGGAAGGGCGTGGTACTGCCGGCGAAGGTCCGCAGCACCGGGTGACGATCTCCACCGGCTTTTGGATGGGCAAGTACGAGGTCACGCAACGGCAGTACCAGCAACTGATGGGCGACAGTCCTTCCAATTTTAAGGACGCCGGGCTAGACGCGCCGGTGGAAAGGATGGGCTGGAATCAAGCCAAGGCGTTTTGCGAGAAGTTGCAGATGGGAATACGCCTGTCGGGCGGGGACGCGGACGGCGTTTCATTATGGCAACAGTCTGGATTCAAGCCTGGCCAATTTCAACGGAAACTATCCGTATGGCAGCGGTCAGAAAGGAGAGGAGCGGAAGACGACAACGCCAGTTGGCAGCTTCAAGCCGAACGCTTGGGGTTTATACGACATGCACGGCAATGTCTGGGAATGGTGCTGGGGCGGGATGCGGTCCTACACTGCGGAGGCACAAACAGATCCCGAAGATGCGGGGTCGTCGCGGGTGTTGCGCGGCGGTAGTTGGAGCCACGGAGCGCAGAACTGCCGTTCCGCGCACCGGCACGGTGACGTTTCCGGCTATCGGCACAACGACTTCGGTTTTCGGGTTGTCGTCCGCTGAGGGCTGATTTTTTACCATTTTCCTTTTTACCCGCCGCGCAGCGGCGATCGCGGATTTTGGAATTCGTTTTAACCACTGCGTCCGAGCTGCGCCCCGTGGCCTCCGAGACGTGGCGGGAATTGATCAAACGCGTGTGGGAAGTTGACCCGCTGCGCTGTCCGCAGTGCGGCCGGGAAATGGCGAAAATCGCGGTGATCAAAGCCCCAGTTGACATAATTGCCATTTTGCGACATTTGCACCTTTGGGAAGAACCGCCGGCGTTGCCGCACCGCTGACCGGTTGGACGTCGCCCTGCCGCCGCGCCACATCTTCGCCCTCAACCTGTGCACCCCGCCACCTCGCGCCCTGCTTGCGCTTTCGCGTGGGAGTTGCCAGAATGTGCCCAGCGCATCTACCAAGGGGACCGCATGAACGAAGCGCAAACGAAAGCCCGCGCCGCCTACGCGGCGCACAAGGAAGAAATACGCGCCCAGCAACGCGCCTACCACGCGGCGCACAAGGAAGAAAGACGCGCCTACCAACGCGCCTACTACGTGGCGCACAGGGAGGAAATACGCGCCCGCCACCGCGCCTACCAACGCGCCTACCACGCGGCGCACAGGGAAGAAATACGCGCCTACAAACGTGCCTACCGCGCGACGCATCGGAAAGAAAGACGCGCCAAGGTCAAGGCCGAACGGGGCAAGCCATGAACACCATCCCAACCGCCATCCTCGCAGCTGCGCTCATCCCCTTGCTTGGCGGAGGCGTGATCGCCATCGCCCAGGATGACGCGCCGGCGCCGAGCAGCACATCGAGGACGCATGTCGTCATGCCCGACGAGACCCTCAGCGAGATCGCGCGCCAGCACGATGTATCCGTCGCCGACCTGATGAAAAGCAACCACCTGAAAGACGGCAACCGGCTGCGCCCCGGCCAGAGGCTCATCATCCCGCGGAAGCCTTGAACAGGCCGGCCGCAATGCTTTTCACGCTCCTGCCGCCATGAGCGTTTCAGGGTGTTTCATTCCAGTTCGCTTGCCGCGAGATCTGGACCGGCATGATTTTACCCCGCGGGGTACTTTTGAAAGACCGGTCGCTGCTTCCTAAATCCTTAGCGGAAGGCCTCTCGCTTGCGCCAGGCGGCCTCGGCAGCCTGGCTGCCGATAACGGTACGGCATGATCGGCGGCCGCCGGGGTGGGCTTACGTCGTTCCGGCTGCCTGGCTGGCCTTTCACGAGCAGCCGACCAGCCGGCGGATCAGCACGCGGCCCCGGCAGAGCCCGGCGCCCTGATAACCCAGACCAAATGCCGCGACGGGGTTTATCCCTGCAGCGGAAAAACATGCCGGAGGTGCGCTCCGGATTGCGCTTTCGGGCTGGAAAATCACGATAAGGGTCTTGACCGGCCCATCCGCCAAGTGATAATCGCCCCATGAACACGTACGGCACCCAGGCGGCTCGGAAAACGGTTACAGCCGAGGCGGACAAACCGCGCGCCTGATCCGCGACGAACTGTATGTGGAAAGGAGAGACGATCATGAAAGTGAAACGGTGGATTACATGGGCGGTAGCTTCCGCGTTGCTGCTGTCTAACGCACCCGTTGCCATGGCCCTGACGAACTACGAGCCGGGTAAGGAAGCATTTGACCGTGGATACCAGAAGCAGAAGGCCCAGAACGAAGAAATTGCTCGGCAAATAGACGAGAAATATGACGCCAAAACAAATGAGGGGTTGAATAATATTATAATTGCAGTGGTCGTCGTCGCGGTCTGCGCAGCTGCATTTTATGCCTGGAACCGCATGTCGAAGAAATCCACTCCCATGCGGGATCAAAGCAGGGAAAGTCTGCGGTCAAATCCCCCTGCTGTGATAGTTGCGCTGCACCCACAGGGCCAAGGGTCCGAAAAGGGATTCGTTTTTTCGGCAAACCTTCTCGAAGTAAGGTTCTAGATCTATCCATTACCGGGGAAATTAACCACTTCGCCCGAGCTGCGTCCCGTGGCCTCCGAGACGTGGCGGGAATTGATCAAAGGGCTGGACAGGCCCATCCATCAGGTCATAATCTCCCCATGAACATGTACGGCACCCAGGCGGCACGAAAAACGGCGCTCCTCCGGCGCGTGCGCCCAAGCAATTTCTTATTGCTAAACCCTGTAAGACATCGTCAACTCGGAGCACGGCACATGATCAGATCAGATAGTGGGAGACTGCGTTGGGCGTTCACGACTACTGTTCTCCATCTTCTTGCTTTTCCCGCTCTGGCTCCGTCAGCAGAAATCGCTCTGCCGCCGGAGTTCCTCGACTATCCGTGCCAGACCGCCATCGAGGGCAAGCCTTTCCAAAGCGCCCCGGCAAAACTGGCCAGAGGTGAAAGCGCAACCTTCGCGCTGCTTCGAGGCCCGAAGGGGATGGAGATTGATCCCCGCACGGGAAGTGTCCGGTGGGCACTCCCCGATTCAGCCGTCGGCACGCCCCCAGGACACGATTTCGTGCGAGTCGCGGCGGTCAACGCCGCCGGGCGCGACGAAATGGAGTGGGTTCTTCAGGTCTGCCCCAAGTACATTCCCGATCCGCAGATCGTGTCCACCAAGTACTGCGACTTCGTCGTTCCGCCCGAAATTGCGGCATGGATCCGGCGTTACCATGCAGAGGGATACATCGATGGATGTTGGGAGTATCTCTATCGCCTGCTGGGGCAAGAGCCCAAGAACCCTCGGCAACTCTACGTCTGTGACCCGCGACACAAGGAGGAAAAGGAGGCGGAGCAAGAGCCGTATCGCCCGTTGCGCGGAGCCGCGAACCACTTCTTTGTTGACCCCGTGCGGGGTTGGGTGCTCGGCTATTATTTTCACGAGGTGGGACATCGGTTTCTTGCCGCCCACACGACGTCCATCTCGAAACTGTCGCATCTCAATCGTGGTTCTCCATCCTGGGCCAAGCCTTACATTCACGCGCTCCTTCCGTTTCTGCAGGCCGCCCAACGTCAGCGGGCCATCGACAAACCATCCGAGTTCGGGCTGATCGGGGAATCGATCGAGAACTTTCGGAAGAGAGAAACCTGGCGAAGAGAGACCTACACAAGACGCATCGGGGAATATCAGCAATGGCTGCGGAACGGCGGTAATGCTGAAGACTGGGTCAAAAGGAAGGAGGCGGATACCTTCGCTGTCACGGGTTGGATGGGAATCCTCATCTCGGACAAATATGGGCCCGAATGCATCGAGAAAGTCATCATGACGTTTCGACACGACATGCTGCCCGATTCCGTCTACGCGCTGGCAGACACCCCTCTCAAGAAGAACACCGTGCTTATCTGCGCCTTCTCGTGCGCGGCGAAGGCCGACTTGCGCCCGTTCTTCAAGGAATGGGGTTTCGCAAGCGATGCCGCTCTCTACAACGGGGCCCTGCCGGTTGTCCGAAAAACCGTTGCCGACTTGCCCTGCGACGAGTACCAGAACGGGTGGCTCCGCTGCCCGCAGACCGGACACCTGTACCGGATGATGAGATGGAAGACTGATTGGGCCGAGGCGTGCCGAATGGCCCGCCGGGCCGGTGGGCATCTCGTCACCATCAACTCGCAGGAAGAAGATCAGTGGGTCACCAAGCGGTTCGGCAACGATGGGCCCTACTGGATCGGGCTGTCGCGCAAGGATGACGACAAAGACTGGAACTGGATAACCGTCGAACCGACGACCTACCAGAACTGGGGAGACAAGCCGCCCAGGGCGAAGGGGAAGAAAGCGGTTGCGTGTTCGGGGTGGAAGAATCTACCGGGGTGGAGCGCCTTGACGGCGGATCGCGAATGCGTCGTGATTGTGGAGCGCGAGCCGCCAGTGGCGGCCCCTCCGGCCAACAAGGCCCCGCTCCCCGAAAGTCCCAAGGCAACGGCCGGGAAATAGGCGGCCCGATTCCGTTCCGTGTCGGCGACCCGACGAAGAAATATTGGAAAGACCGGCAAGCCGTCTGGTTTGATGACGTAGTGGTAGCTTCCAGGTGTCACGTCCTGATTTGCGTTTGACACTTTTTGGTTGTTATTCGACATGCTATTCACAGTGCACAGCAAGGTAGACGGCAACCCGAGAGGCCCCCAACGGGGGCCGTTGGCCGGCAGGCCCGCGCGCCTGGGGCGACGC
>JAPLSZ010000099.1:0-14864 GCA_026398385.1 Kiritimatiellota bacterium
TGCTCGCGGCGTCCGGTTTCTTGAGCTGGGCCGGTGTGATCGTGGCGTCGGGCCTCGTCCTGCTGTGCAATCACTTCCACCTCGATGCCGGCGCGATGCTCATCGTCCTCGCGGCGCTGACGCTGGCACTCACCATCTGGGCGCTGCGCGTATTGCCGGATTTTCTGGTGCGCTTCGCCGTGCTCGTGATCACGCGCACGCTCTACCGTATCCGCATCCGTGGCTTGGAGAACGTCCCGCTCGATGGTCCCGGCCTGCTCGTCTGCAACCACGTCTCCTATATGGATGCCGTGCTGCTCGTTGCCACCCAGCAGCGTCGCCTGCGCTTCATCATGGCGCGCGACAGGTACGAGCAACTGCGCTTCCTGCGTCCGATCTTCAAACTCGGCGGGGTCATTCCGATCGCGATGAACGACTCGCCCAAGGAACTGGTCCGCTCGCTGCGCGACGCCCGCGCTGCGCTGGACGAAGGCTATCTCGTTGTCATTTTTGCCGAAGGCGCGCTGACGCGCACTGGCAACCTGCGCGAGTTCCGCCGCGGTTTCGAACACATCCTGAAGGGATCGAACTATCCGATCATCCCGGTTCACATCGGCGGCGCGTGGGGCTCGCTGGCCACCTATTACCACGGCCAGCTTGTCCGTCGCCGGGGCACGCTTGGTCGCTATCCCGTGACCGTCCAGTTCGGCGCGCATCTGCCGAGCACCGCGGCCGCGCCGGAAGTGCGCGAGGCCGTGATGGAGCTTTCGTGCGCTTACTTTGCCGACCGCAAGGCGCAACGCCGTCCGCTCGGCACGGAATTCATCCGCACCGCGCGCCGCAACTGGGGCCAGCGTGCGATCAGCAGTTCCAGCGGACAGCAACTGACGTTTGGCAAGGCGCTGACCGGCGCCATCGCCCTCTCGCGGAAATTGCGCACGCTGACCGCCGGCTCGGATCGCGTCGGCGTGCTGCTGCCGGCCTCCGCCGGCGGCGCGCTGGCGAACGTCGCGGTGACGCTGCTCGGCAAGACTTCGGTAAACCTGAACTTCACGGCCTCGCGCGAGGCCTTCGCCTCCGCCATCCGCCAATGCGGGCTCCAGCACATCATCACCGCGCGCGCCTTCCTCGAAAAATTCCCGAACCTGCCGCTGCCGGAGGGCAGCCTGCTCTTCGTCGAGGATCTTCTCGCCGGCCTGACGCGCGGCGAAAAGCTCCGCGCCTGGCTCGCCGCGCGCCTGCTGCCGCGCCGCTGGCTCGCGGTCTTCCCCGGTGGCTTCGATGCCGACCGCGTGGCGACGATCATCTTTTCCTCCGGTTCCACCGGCGAGCCGAAGGGCGTGATGTTGAGTCACCACAACATCCTCTCGAACATCGAGAGCTTGCGTGCTGTCTTTTCCGCCGCGCCGACCGACAACCTCTGCGCCGCGTTGCCTTTCTTCCACTCGCTTGGCTACACCGGCACGCTCTGGTTCCCGCTGCTCTGCGGCTTCTCGGTGGTCTATCACCCGAACCCGCTCGATGGCGGTGTGATCGCGCAGCTCGTCCGCGAAAACCATTCGACCATGCTCTTCGCCACGCCGGGCTTCCTGATGGTCTATCTGCGCAAGGCAGCGAAGACTGATTTCGCCTCGCTCAAATATGTGGTCTGCGGTGCCGAGAAATTGAGCACGCGCCTCGCCACGGCCTTCGAGGAAAAGTTCGGCGTCCGCCCGCTCGAAGGCTACGGCGCCACTGAACTCGCGCCTGTCGCCACGCTCAGCCTGCCGCATGTTGAAGCCGGCGGCGTCTTCCAGGCCGGCTGGAAGGAGAGTAGCGTCGGCCTGCCGCTGCCCGGCGTCGCGCTCAAGGTGGTGGATCCCGACACCGGCAGGCCCGAACGTCATGCTCGGCTACCTCGGCAAGCCCGAGCTGACCGCCGAGGTTTTGCGCGACGGCTGGTATCGCACCGGCGACATCGCGCGCATTGACTCCGACGGCTTCGTCAGCATCACCGACCGTCTCTCGCGCTTCAGCAAGATCGGTGGCGAGATGGTGCCGCACGGCGCGGTCGAGGAAGAGTTGCAGCGCGGACTCGGCATGTCGGCGCAGGTGCTCGCCATCGCCTCGGTGCCCGACGAAAAGCGCGGCGAAAAACTCGTCGTGCTCCATACCCCCGAAGCCGGCGGCGAAGAAAAAATCCGCGCCGTACTCGCGCAGAGTACGCTGCCGAATTTGTGGAAGCCCGGCGAATTCGTCGCCCTCGAGAAACTCCCGCTGCTCGGCAGCGGCAAATTGGATCTGCGCGCGCTCAAGCAGCTCGCCGCCGCGGCGCTGCCGGCCACACCATGAAAACGATTTTCCGCGCCATGCTGGTCTCGCGCGGTAGGCCGGGTCTCCGACCCGGCGTAAACGGCGCCGCGTCAGAGACGCGGCCTACAGCATTGCGTCCGCCAACTGTGATTTCGTGCGGTAGGCCGGGTCTCCGACCCGGCGAAGATGGAGTGTGGAAAAGGGTCCAACAATTCTTGTGGGCGGGACTTCCAGTCCCGCGTTTTGGTTGTGTTGAGGCTGGTTTCGCGGGGCTGGAAGCCCCGCCCACATGGACCTGTGTAGTAGTCCGGCGTTCTTGTAAATTAGCCCTAGCCGCGCTGCTGGGCCTGACGCTTCCGGCGCGGGCGGGGCTGACGGACCGGCTGGGCGGCGCGTTTCGCGGTACGTCCGAGGATGCGCTGAGCCCGGCGGCGAGCGCGCTGGTAGCCCGGGCGTTCGCCGATCTGGGCGCGGCGCCGCTGGAGGATTATCACGCGCACCTGGTCGGTATCGGCGCCGACGGCACCGGCGCGGCAATCAATGCGGAGATGACCACGTGGCGGCATCCGTTCCGGCGCTTCAAAGCCGGCGTCTTCCTTTCGGCCACGGGCGTCCCTGCCCGGGAGCATTTCGACGGCGACTATGTGGCGCGGCTGGTCCGGCTCGCGCGCGGTTGCGGACATCCGGTACGCATCCACCTGCTGGCGCTGGACCACAACTACAACAGCGACGGCACGATCAACACAGCCAAAACGGAATTTTACATGCCGAACGCGCGCGTCGTGGCGGTGGCGCGGCAATATCCCGACGTGTTTGTGCCGGTGATCTCCGTGCATCCCGACCGGCCGGACGCGCTGGCGGAGTTGGAGACCTGGGCGGGGCAGGGCGTGCGCTTCATCAAGTGGCTGCCAAACGCGCAGAACATTGACCCCGCGCAGCCGCGCTACGACGCGTTCTACGGGCGGCTGCGTGCGCTGAACATGGTGTTGCTGGCGCACACCGGCGCCGAAGGCGCGGTGGCCGCCGCCGGCGCGCAGGAGCTCGGCAATCCGCTGCGGCTGCGGCGTCCGCTCGACGCCAGCGTTCGAGTGATCATGGCGCACTGCGCCAGCCGCGGGCGGAGCGCCGATCTCGATCATCCGGGGACGCGGGCCGACAACTTCGATTTGTTCCTGCGGATGATGGACGACCCGCGCTACCGCGGCCTGCTGTTCGCCGACATCTCCGCCCTCGCGCAGTGGAACCGCCTGCCGCGCCCGCTGCTAGAAATACTGCGCCGCCCGGATCTGCAGGCGCGCCTCGTCAACGGCAGCGACTATCCGATGCCCGCGCTCAACTGCACCATTTCGTTGCGCAAGCTCGTGCAGTTGGGCGTGCTGGCCGGCGCCGACCGCGCGCCGCTCACCGAAATCTACCGGCACAATCCACTGCTCTTCGACTTTGTGCTCAAGCGCACGTTGCGCGCGCCGACCACCGGCGCGCGGTTGCCGGCGGAACTATTTGTGGAACATCCCTCGCTTTCCGCCTCGCCCGCCGCAGCGAAAAAGACCACCCTGCTGGCGGGGATAACCAAGGAGCAGGGCACATGAGGACGAATTTCCAAGTCTTGGAGAGTAGGCCGGGTTTCCAACACGGCGCAGAGGGCGCCGCGTCAGAGACGCGGCCTACAATTCAAATGGGGAGCGCGGGCTTCCAGCCCGCTCCGGCCGGCATCTTGCCGGCCGGCCAACAGCGAAATTCAGGCGCCTTGGAAAACTCGCGCGCCTGGCGCTGCTGGGCCTGGCATTGCTGCTCGGCGCGGGCTGCGCGACGACGGAGATGAAGGGCACGCCGTTCTACACCGGCGAGTACACGAAGCGGCTGGGGCCGGCGGAGGAGCGCATCAATGTCTGGCCGCTGCTGTACTACCGGAATCCGGCGCTGTCGGTGCTGTGGCCGTTTATGGATTTCACCGATACGCACCTGGCCTTCCGCCCGGTGCTCTCGGTTTACGGGCTCAATCAATCGAACCACCAGTACAACGTGTTCTGGCCGCTGGCGCAGTTCGACCGGCACACCCGGGACAACCGCATCTTCCCGTTCTGCTGGGGTGGGGGCAGGCGTCCGGCTGATGCTTACCGCGTGGCATTCCCGCTCTACTGGCACTACGGTCAGCCGCTTAACGACCAGATGGGCGGCCTGGACACATTGTTTCCGCTGTGGTACATGCGCCGCCACGGAACGAATCAAGCCAGCGTATTCTGTCCGTGGCCGCTGGTCCATTTCATGCACGACGGCCGTGACTCCGGCTGGCACATCTTCCCGCTGGCCGGCCGCTACAGCGACGGCAACGAATACTTCCGCTTTCAGGCGTCGTTCCTGGCGGACCAGTGGGGGAATAAGGCGCAGGACAGCCACGGTTCGATGATCCTGCCGCTATATATCTATGGACGAAGCAAGGACGACTGGGGCTTCTATTCGCTGCCGTGGTCTTGCGGGCAAAATGCGGACCACCGCTGGCAGTGCCTGTTGCCGCTTTATTATCACCACCAGGGTGCGGACGGTTCGTTGACGCTTTCGCCCCTGTGGCTGCAGGGTTTCTCGGCTAATCCCGTGGAAGGCGGCTGGTCCGCCCTGCTGCCGATTTTCTATCACAGCTACAGCGACAAGGCGTCTACCACGCTTTCGCCGCTGTGGCTGTCGCATGCGGCCACCGATCCGCGCCAGACCTCCTGGTCAGCGCTGCTGCCGGTCTTCTATCACGGCCGCAGCCCGGATGCGAAGCTGCTGCTGACGCCGCTCTGGTCGCAGGGCGCCGGCAGCAATTCCAACTGGCAACTGCTCCTGCCGCTCTACTATGCGCGGCAGGACGGTGCGGATAAGTTCTGGGCGACGCCGCTCGGCGGTCTGCATACCGACGCGGGCCAGCGGACGTGGATGATCTATCCGCTGCTGAGCTGGGGCACGCCGCGCGCCGATGGCGGCGAGTTCTGGGCGCTCGCCCCGCTGGTTCACGCCGACTGGAATGCCAGCAACTCTGTCAGCCATGTGATCCCGTTCTACTACTTCAACGGCGGAACGCGCACGCTGCTCTCGCCGCTGTGGGCGCGGTGGGCGGCGGGTGGCACGACCAACACGGTGGTGCCGCCGGCGCTGTCGTGGCTTGCACGCGACGCCGCGAGCAGCGACCTCTGGCTGGCGCTCGGCCTGGGCAAGTTCAGTTGGGGCGCGCAGCCGTCGTCGTCGCATGTATTCCCGCTGTATTACCGCGATCCGCGGACGCATGAGTTCTATTCGCTGCTCTACGGCCGCAACCCGGGTGCGGAGGGCTTCACCTATTTCGCCACGCCGCTGGCGGCCGTGCGCCATGGCGACCAAACGGGCAGTTGGCTGTTCCCGCTCTACTCCCACGCGCGCGACGCGCGCAGCGGCGACGTGGACGACTGGTTCCTCTGGGGCAACCGTTGGAAACGCGGCGGGGTCAGCCGCGCGGTGTTCTTCCCGCTTTTCGGCTACCACAACTTCGGTCCGCGCGACAGCACGCCCAAACCCACGCAGCGCTGGGCGCATTTCGGCCAGGACTTCTTCTGCCTCCCGATCTGCTGGTATCGCAACGAGACCGATGTCCGCCCCGCGCCGGAGGAAATCAAGCAAACCCATGCGAAGGACCGGGCGCAGGCGGTTGTCCCGGCGCCGCAGTTGCCGCTGGTGCGCGAGGACAAATTCCAGCATGGCGTCTTTCCGCTGTGGAGTCATTCCGACGTGGTAACGCCCGCGCGCGGCCGCGTGAACACCGACGGCGCCTGCCTGCTCTGGCTCTACGATTACAAACGCGAGGTGACGCCGCTGGCCAAGGCGCCGGCCGGCACCAACGACTACACCCGCGCCCGCGTGCTCTGGCGCCTCTGGCATTATGAGCGGCTCAACGGCGACGTCAGCCTGGACGTGTTCCCCGGCTTCACCTATGACCGCAAGACCGACGGCTTCAAGAAGGTCTCCTGGCTCTGGCGCTTCTTCCGCTATGAGCGCGGCCAGGCTGGCGCCAAAAAGCTGGATCTGCTGTTCATCCCATTGATGCGGCAGGGAGCGGGCAAATGAAAGCATTTTGGAGGGCCACGCTCCGTCGTGGCCTGAAACGGAGGCGGATATGAGCAAGCAATCAATCCAATGGCTCTATGACGAGCTGCCGCGGCTGGTGGCGCAGGGCCTCCTGACGCCCGAGGCCGACGCCCGGTTGCGCGCGCACTACGGGCCGGTCGCACCGGCGCGGCCCGCGCGGCTGGCGGTGATCATCTTCGGCGTGCTTGGGGCGTTGTTGATCGGCGCCGGCATCATTCTCGTGCTGGCGCATAACTGGGAGGACCTCTCCCGGCCGGTGCGCGCGGGGCTCTCGTTCCTGCCGCTCGTGCTGGCGCAGGGCCTCGCGGCGTGGACCATGTGCAACCGCCCGCAAAGCCTCGCCTGGCGCGAAGGCGCGGGCGCGCTGCTCTTCCTGATGATCGGCGCGAGCATCTCGCTGGTCGCGCAAACGTACAACATCTCCGGCGATCGGCCGCGCTTCCTGCTGACCTGGGCGCTGCTCGGCCTGCCGGTCGTCTATTTGCTCAACGCCGTCGTGCCCGCGCTGTTGTACCTCTGGGGCCTCACCGAGTGGGCCTGCGACCTGCGCTGGGAGGACGGCTTCGCCGCCGGCTACTGGTGTGGCTGCGCGCCGGCCGTTACCAGGTGCGCCCGACGCTGCTGCTCTGGGCGGTCTGCGTCAGCGTCACGGTCGCCGCCGGCGTGACGATCGAGCGTGTGCTGCCCGGCCTTTGGATCATACTCTACGCGGGGCTGTTCGCGCTGATGTTTCTCGCTGGCGAATTCTGGTTCGGCGACGCCGCGGGCTTTTGGTCGCGCCCGCTGCGCCACTTCGGCGCCGCCGGCGTGCTCGTGCTTGCGTTCATGCTCACGTTCGAGTGGCCGTGGAAGGAGATTGGCTGGCACTACTGGTATTGGGAACGGTTCCACCATCCCGGTTGGCGTGCCATCCCCGATGCCGTGCTTGGCAGTTTGATTCCAATCTCTGCCATCGTGCTGCTCGTCATGACCGTGCGCCGCAAGACGCCGCTGGGCCTGCTCTTCGGCCTGACGCCGATCCTCGCGGTCGGCGGTTATGCGCTCGCCAGCCGGACTGGCAGTTATGCGCCCTCCGCCGGTCTGTTCGACCTGTACCTGCTGTTCGCCGGCCTCTGGCTGCTCGTCACCGGCATCCGCCTCGACAAACAAGGCCAGATGAACGTGGGACTGCTGGCGGTCACGGCGTTGCTCGTCGCGCGCTTCTTCGATGGCGATCTGAGCTTCCTGCTGCGCGGACTGATCTTCATTGCGCTGGGCACCGCCTTCCTGGTCGCGAACATCGTCATGCTGCGGCGGAAAGGAGCGAACAATGCACAAGCGTAATCTGTTGCTGCTGGGCTTCGCCCTCGTCGTCGCCGCGCAGCTTGCCGTGCCCGCGTGGATGATCGTCGAGCGCGAGTGGACCCTGCGTGACGGCCAGGTCTTCAAGTTCAAGACGCGGCCCATTGATCCCAGCGACGCGTTCCGCGGCCGCTATGTCTGGCTGGGCTTGGAGCCGAATCCGGTCAAGGTGCCGGACGTCAGTCCATGGAGCTACCACCAGAAAGCCTTCGCCGTGCTCGCCGCCGACACCAACGGTTTCGCCATCGTGGAACGCCTCGCACGCGAAGCGCCCGCCGGCCAGGCCGCCGTGCCGGTCCGCGTGAGCTGGACCGATACGAAGAAAGGCGAGGTTCATATCAACTGGACAGGCCTCGACCGCTTATACATGACCGAGAAGAAGGCGCCCGCCGCCGAAGACGCTTATCACGCGCATAGTCGTCGGACGAATTCCACCTGCCATGTCACCGTCCGCGTCCGCGGCACGCGCGCAGTCATCGAAAACCTGTTCATCGAGAACCAGCCCATCCACGACTGGCTCAAAACGCATCCTGCGGGCAAGTGACGCGCTTGCCTATTGGCCAAACGGGCGGATATTTCTAACAACCTTCCGGCAAAATCCTGTTAATCCTGTCAAGTATTTGTTGGTTGTGGCTCTGCGCGCTAGGGCCATTTGAAACCAGCCCGGACAGCCGTTGCCGCCGGCTAAAGGGCGACTATCGGGAAAGATTCTGCAGGGCGTAGAGCCAGTGCTGGGTGGCGATGTAGAGCACGCCGTGGGCGGCGACGGGCGTGGCGTGGATGGCCGAGCCGACGCGGATTTCGTTGATCAGCTTTTTTTCCTTGCTGGCCGCGAGGATGGTGAGTTTCCCGTTGGCGTTGCCAAAATAGACTTTGCCATCCGCCACCAGCGTCGAGGCCATGGTGTTCCCGCCCGTGCTTGCGTGCGTCCAATAACAGGCGCCGGTGTCGGCATCGAGGCAATGAATCGTGCCACGGCCGTCGGCCACGAACACCAGCCCCTGAGAGATCGAGGGCGTGGAGAAACTGCGGTTGATGGCGGTGTAGCGCCAGAGGACTCCGCTACGACTGATGTCGCCGGTTTGCGTGGCATCTATGCAGGTCAACGCGCCGGGACCGGGGCCGTGGCGGGTGTCCTGGCCGATGGTGACATACACCCGGTTGCGGTCGAACGCCGGCGTGGCAATGATTTCGCTCGGGCCCTCGGCGTGTTGATTGTAGGGCAGTTTCCGGCCGTCGCGCTCGCGATACTCGGGCGGGTTGCCGTCGCAGCGCCAGACGGTCACGAGCCGCCGGCCTGGGCCGCCGGCCGCCGGCGCCGGTTCGGCGTCGAAGGCGTAACAGATGCCGTCGCCGCCGCCGAGCAGGAGCAGTTTGCGGCCGTTGACGGTGACGAGGCTCGGTGACGACCAATTGCCGTGAAAGGTGCGCGTGCCGATCTGCGCGTCGTCGGTGGCCACGAGTTGGCCGGTAAGCCGGTCGAGGACCACGAGCGTCGGTGCGAGGGGGGCGGGCAGTTTCTTGTGGCCCTTGTCGACGCCGTTGGAGGTGCCGATGTACACGTACTGGCCGTCCACGACCGGCGAGCAATCGGTCGCGTCCTGCGGCCAGACGTCGAGTTCTTTCATGAAATCATACTGCCAGAGGATGTCGGCGTCGGTCGGCTGGAGCGTCAGCGGCGGCGGCTTGGGCGCGTTGCGGAAGTTATCGGGATACTGACCGGCGGGCGGCGCGCCGGTCTTGAGGATGGTGGCCTGCGCAAGATAGTCGCCTTCCTCCTGGAACGGGCCGTCGTTGCCGTTGGCGAGGCCGTCGGCGTCGAGGCAGACCGCTTCGCAGCGCATCGTGGTCAGGTACACACGGTGGTCTTTCACGGTGGGCGTGGAGCAGGTGCCGAGATCGGGCAGATCGCCGTTGAAATTGCTTGCGTACCGGAGCTTGGAGGTCGCCAGTTGCCAGAGGAATTTCCCGGTGGCTTCCTCGAAGCACAGCAATACGCTGCGGTCGCCCGGCAACCGTGGATCGCGCGGGGCACCGTTGTTGGTGCCGATGAAGACCTTGCCATCGGCGATCACGGGCGTGCCGCAGGTCTGGGAACCGAGTTTGACCGCCCACTTGACGTTGCGGGTCGTGGTCATGTCGAGGCGGGTGCCGTCGGCGTTTTTCTCGCCGGGCGCGAAATCGGACGGCAAGTTGGTTTCAGCGGATACCATGCGCCGCGTATCGCCGCCGCCCCACTGCGGCCAGTCGGCACCCCACCCGGCGGCGGCGCACCACAACCCGAGACCGATCCACCGGAAATGCATGGGCGGCATCCTAGGGACAAACCGGGCGGCGGGGCAAGTACCAAGTGGTAATGAATCAGTGACGTAGGGGCGCAGTCTTGCTGCGCCCGCCGGCGGTGAGCTTGCCTGCCCTGAGCTTGTCGAACGGGCCGAACCCGCCAGCGTCGCCTTTCGCCGGGTCGCTCGTGCTTCGTCTTGTCCTGCGTAGCCTCTTAACCTGCGTAGCCTTGGCGAAGCGGGTTGGCGAAGCGGGAAGCGAAGGGGCTCCCTGCTCTGCGACTATGCTCTGCGAAGCGCTACGCATAGCAGAGAGCCGCTACGCAGGGCGAAGCAGAGTCGCCACTTCGCAGAGTAGCAGAGACCCGGCCTACAGGATGATCTTATCGCCAGCGACGCCCCTAAGAATCATCATGTGACTGAGGCCTTACGGCAAGGGCAGTGACAGCCCGGGAGTAAACAGCTAGACTGCTGACAGGCGGAGCGCCACCCGTCCAAGCTGCCGACTGGAAGCCTGTGCGGCGCGCCGCAGGGACACGGAAAGGATGATGACCATGCTGCACGGCATACGAACCATACTCACCGCCCACCTGCTCTTGGCCCTGTACGTCGGCGTCACGGCGGCCGCCATGACGGAACGCGTGCTCCGGGTCGGCGCAGCTTATCCTTAATGGCCATGGCGACGGCTTATCGCACAACATCTACGTCGGGCGGGTGCGACGGTTCACGCTCCGGTTCTGTTACTCGCACCACGCCACTGTGGGCCACCTCGTGAAAAGCCGCGCAGCGGAGAACTTCATTCTCTGCAACCGGCTGATGGATGAACAGGACGGTCGCTCCAGTTATGTCATCGACCTGCCCAATGGCGGCCGCAGTTTTGTCATCGCAACATCCTCCAGCATGGTCCGCGCGCCGAAAACGGCACGGCGATCTCGTATGCTGCCGAGGGCGCGAAGAACGCCCTTCAGGAGCTCTATGTCGTGAACAACACCTATGTGAATGAGCGCCAGCCCGCGGGCAGTTTTCTGCGCGTGGCGGGCGCGGCGCCGAAGGTCCGCGTGGTCAACAATCTCATAACCGGTGCCAGCCGCGTCCTGGCCGGGACCGGTCAAGTCACGAACAACCTGGTCATGGCCGCCACGGGCTTCGTCGCGGCCGCCCGCTACGACTATCGCCTCGCCCCGCCGTCGGCCGCCGGGGGCGCCGGCCTTGATCCCGGCCAGGCCGGCGATTTCAACCTGACGCCTGTTTGCCATTACCAGCACCCGCTCGGCGCGGAGTCTCGTCCACGGGGCGAGAAATTGAATATCGGCGCCTGCCCGGCCAAGGACGCCGCCTTGATGCCAGACTGACCTGCGGCCGCAGAAATTGTGTCGAAAATTGTTGACATCAGATTGAAAGCGAACAGAATGCTGCAGTGCGGATGATTCAAAAGGAGCGAGTTATGGCGGGATTGCTTAATCTGAGTTTGCAAGAACTGTTGGCGGAAGTGCACCGGCGGCAAAAGGTGTTGCCCAAGCTATTGAAGCAAAAGGCGAAACTTCAGCAGCAGTTGACGGCTATCGCGGCGGAGATCCAGGCGCTGGGTTCCGCTGGCATGAAAAGCGGAAAGACCGGGATGACTCCCGGAGTTCGGAAGACCAGGGCGGCGAAAACCAAACCGGCGGCCCAAGCCCCAACCGACCATGAATCCAAACGGCCCCGGAACACCATGTCCCTCCTGAACGCCCTGTTGACTGTTTTGCAGGTGGAGAAGGCGATGAGCATCCCCGAGATTGTAGCGGCGGTGAAGAAACTCGGTTACCGGAGCAATGCCAGTAACTTCGGTATGATTGTAAGTCAGGTGTTGAGTAAGGCCGGGAAGAAAGTTGTCCGGGTCAAGCGCGGCGAATATGCCTTGTCGGGCTGGGTCATGTCCCGTTCGTTGTTAACCTAGATCGAAGGAGACAGGAAATATGAAGCTATGTTCGTTGGGAATAAGTTATGTCCTGCGCGCCTGGCTGGGCGCTGCCGCGGTCGCCGGATGCTTGACCCTGCCGGTCCTGGCCGCGATGGAGCCGGCTGGAAAAGCGGGCGGTGCGACGGTGGCTAAGACGGCCGCGGACAAAGCCGAAGCGGCGAAGGCGACTGCGGCAAAGCGTGAGCGACAGGCGGAGATACGCAAGGGCCTCGATATGTTGGAGCGCGCCAAGTCCTGGCTGCAGTATAAAGACGCCAAGGATTTGGCCGGTCATAAAGAGAAAACGATGAACTATGTTGAGTCCGCCATCAAAGAACTGCGCATGGCCCTCGAGGCGGATAAGTAACTGGCGGGAGTTGGAAAGATAAAGCCGCAGTCCCCGGATGTCTTCGGTCTCTAGCCCGGCTTATTCATGAAGCATGAACAAGCCGCCCTGCGGGCTTCGACTCCGGCCCGCCAAACCGGGCCTGCGCTCAGGGTTAGCCCTGAGCCGTTCGACGGGCTCACGGTCCCAGGCCCGCAGTGGTGGGGCCAAGGTCCCGAGCTTGTCGAGGGACAAGGTGCGAAGCACCGCGTCGAAGCCTGACGGGCGGCCATCAGGCCGCCCATCAGGCGGATTATGAATGAATGCGTAGCGTTCATGAATAATCCGGGCTAGTCCATCGCCCGCTTTTCGCCGCACCCCTGAGCCCCCGCCTTTATTTGCTGCTTGACGGGCTGATGTAATTACGTACACTGGCACCAGATACGGGGCGGCAGCAGGAAACGCGCGGGAGTCGGAAGACCGCCGGAACATGGGTGTCGGAGAGGTAAAATCACAAGGAGAGTAGCATGCTCGATAATATCGTGAAGGAACTCAGACAGCGCCAACAAAACATCAGCGTCCAAATCAAGAGCCTGAAGGCGGAGTCCAGGAAAATAGGGATGGCCATCGGGGCGCTGGGCGATCTGTCGGCCGAGCCGGTCAAGCCGGCCGCCCGGAAGCGCAAGATGTCGGTGGCGGGCCGGAAAGCCATGGCGGCCGCGGCGCGGGCGCGCTGGGCCAAAATCAAGGGTACCAAGGTTGTGGCGCCGGCCGCCCGGAAGCGCAAGATGTCGGCGGCAGGCCGGAAAGCCATTGCGGCCGCGGCGCGGGCGCGCTGGGCCAAAATCAGAGCCCAAGGGTCCGCCAAAAAAGCGGCCCCCGCGAAGAAGCGTCGCCTTAGCGCCGCCGGACGCAAGGCGATCGTCGCGGCAATCAAAGCCCGCTGGGCGAAAGTCAGGGCGGCGAAGGCGCAGGCTAAATAGAAGCCGCGGCGGCCTTGCGGTAACGAAAGACAGCCCGACGAGATTAGGGTTGTGGTCCGGGCGAACCGGAATTTATCCGCAGGGCGTGGCGGGCGGCTTGCGCCCTGCGACGTAAGGCTTGCGGCTGCGCCCGAGGCGATCTGGTCAATCGTCAGTGACGAGGTCTAGCGGGCTATAAGAATTAAGGATAAGAGCATGAAAATATTGAGCACCCTGAGCATCGAGGATTTGTTGGCGGAAGTGAAGCGGCGGCAGAAGATATTGCCCAAGCTCTTAAGACGGCAGGCGCAGCTCCGGAAGCAGTTGACGGCCATCGAGGAGCAGATCCAGTCGCTGGATTCCGATGCGGTGCAATCCGGGGCCGCCCGGAACGTTCGCAGGATGAAGAAGGGAAAAGTCAGGAACATCGCCAAAGCCGGGAAAGCTTCGCCTGGCCCACGGCCCAGGAACACGATTTCCCTCATGGACGCGCTGCTGAAGGTCCTGCAGGTGGAGCAGGCCATGAGCATCCCTGAAATCATTGCGGCTGTCGCCAGAATCGGCTATCAGAGCAAATCCAAGAACTTCGGCGTGATCGTTGGCCAGACGTTGCGCACGGCCAAGGAGAAGGTTGTGCGGGTCCGGCGGGGCGCCTATGCCTTGGCGGGTTGAGCGGACGGGGGCGGCCGAAACAACCACCGTTTGGCCTGCGCCGCGGGCGCACATGGGCCCATAGAACGGGAACCCGACGGGGATGGTGAATCCGGTATGGGATATAATCCTCGGCTGGGTTGAAAAAGTTCACAGGTGAGGAGTTAGCCCAATGATGAAGCCCTTGGTGCGCGGCGGAAACCTGGGATGGGTGACGCTGGCCGTCCTGCTGCTGGGCTGCGCCACGCCGGATGAGCTGTATTTCCGTGATGTCCATTCCCGCGCCAGCGTCTATGTGGCGCCGGTGCCGGCGGCGATTCACAAGGTGGCGATCATGCCGTTCAAGTCGCCGACGGAGTTGATCGGCCTATCGGTTTCCGACCTCTTCGTCACCGAAATGCTCCGCGCCGGGCGCTACGAACTGGTGGAACGCAGCCAGATGGCGAAGGTGCTGAGCGAGTCGGAGTTGTCGCTGGCCGGCCTCTCGGCCACCAAGGCCGCCGAGGTGGGCAACATGATCGGCGCGGATGGGGTGGTGATCGGCACGGTGGACGAATATGCCACGGTGGCGCAGCGCGGGCATCCCTATCCGGTGGTGGCGATCTCGGTGCGGATGATTGATTGCGCTTCGGGCAAGGTGCTGTGGAGCGCGGATCTGGCCCGCCGCGCGGATACGAAGGAAATCACCCTGCCGGAACAGGCGCGGCGTGTGACGCATGAATTGATCGCCGGTTTGTATCAGCGCTGGGGCGTGCAAACCAAGATTACGCGGCCGCCGGCGGGGCGCGCGCCGCCGGCGGTGCCGGTATCGCCCGATCAGCCGGTGGGCCGGATGACGCCGTCCGGCCTTACGGTGAGCGCGGGTCCACCGGCGCCGGCGGCCGGCTTCACGGCGAGTTCCGGGGTGCCCGTGGCCCCCGCACCGGCGGCCGTGCCGGCGGATTTCAAAGTTTCGGACATGGGCGTGCGCGCGGCGCATTTGACGTGGGCCCGGC
>JAPLSZ010000099.1:14916-18045 GCA_026398385.1 Kiritimatiellota bacterium
CGCGGAAGGTGCGGGTGGAACGGGCGCGCGCGGGCCCGGGCCCCTTTGCGGCGCTGACCACGCTACCGGGCAGCCGGCGGGAGTATGGCGACCGCGGCCTGCAGGACAGCACGACCTATTATTATCGGCTGACGGCGGTGGTCGCCGGCGGGGGCGCGGGCGCGTCCACGCCGGTGCGCGAAAGTTTGACGGCGACGCCGCCGGCCGCGGTGGCCGGCTTGGCCGCGCGGTCGGGCGAAGTGCGCGCGGTGCCGCTGGCGTGGCAGCCCAGCCCGGAGCCGGATGTGGTCCGCTATCTGGTGTATTGGAGCCGGACGCCGGCGGGGCCATTCGCACTCCTGGCATCGGTGCCCGGCCGCACGGCGGGCGGCTTGGTGGATGACGGGAAGAAGTCGGACCGGCTGGGGGATGCGCAAACGCGGTATTATAAGGTGCGGGCGGTGAATGCCGCGGGCGCGGAGAGCGCGGATTCGGCGGCGGTGTCGGCCACCACGCATGGCGCGCCGCCGGCGGTGCAGGGCCTGCGGGCGCAGTCCGGCCTGCCGCGCGCCACGCGGCTGGTTTGGGAGCCGTCCTCCGATCCGACGACCACGGGCTATGAACTGCAGCGGAGTTCCCGGAAGGCGGACGATTTCGCGGCGCTGGCCAAACTGTCGGGCCGGCTGGCCACGAATTACAGCGATCGCGGCGACGCGCCGGCGGGCGCCGGATTGGGCGCCTTGCAGGATGGCATGGAATACAGCTACCGGGTCCGGGCGATCAACGTGACGGAGTATCCCTCGCCCTGGGCCGCGCCCGCGGCGGCGCAAACCAAACCGCTGCCGCTGGCGCCGGGAAAAATCCAGGCGGCCTATGGCTCGGGCGAAGTGCAACTGACCTGGCCGGCGGCGCCCGCGGGGGAGAAAGTCAGGTACCGGATCTGGAAGAAGGGTGAGCGGGATCCGCTGGGTGTCACCGAGCAGAACAGTTGCGTGTTGCGCTATGGGGATGTGGGCCGGCGGACGGTCATCAGCGTTACGGTGGTGGACGCCGACGGGTTGGAGAGTCCGCCCGGAGCCGCCATCGAACTGGACGAATGCGCGCCGCCGATTCCGCAGGGGCTGGCGGCCGGCAGCCAAGGGTTGCGCGAAGTGGTGCTGCAGTGGAAGCCGCCCGCCGACAATGCCCGGTCTTACCGCCTGGAGCGCGGCGACACGCCTTTGGGCCCCTTTGTGGCGGTGGCCAAGGTCGCGCCCGACGTGGCCACCTATCGCGACGCAGGCGATACGGGTGCGCCGCTGGCCGATCTGGCCACCTATCATTACCGGCTGATCGCGCTGGCGGCCAACAACCGCGAGAGCGGGCCCAGCGCGGTCGTGCCGGCGGAGACCGCGCCGCCGCCGGCGCCGCCGGCGGCGGTGAAGATCGAAGCGCCGGCCCCGCGCACGGTGCGGGTGGCGTGGTCGGCTGCGCCGGCCGAGGGCGTGGTCAAATATCAAGTGGAGCGCGCTGGCCCGGAAGCGCCCGAAAAGTTCATCCGCGTGGGCGAAGTGGAGCAGTTGGAATTCAGCGAAGGCGGCGATGCGAAAACCGGACTGCGCGACGGTTCCGCCTATCGTTACCGGATTATCGCGATCAACCGCGTGGGCTCCAGCGGGGCGCCCAGCCCGCCGGTCGTTGTGACCACCCAGCCGCCGCCGGCGCCGCCCGCCGCGGTGAAAGCCGAGGCGCCGGCCTCGCGCGCCCTGCGCGTGACGTGGACGCCCTCGGCTGCGCTGTGGGTGGTCAAGTACATCGTCGAACGGGCGTCAGCCGAGCAGCCGGAGAAGTTTGCCCTCGTGGGCGAGGTGGAGCAGCCGGCGTTCAGCGAGGGCGGCACGGCGCAGACCGATCTGAAGGACAGCGCGAAGTATCTGTATCGCATCACAGCGGTAAACCGGCTGGGCGCCGCGGGGGCGCCCTCCCAGCCGGCCGAGGTGGTCACGCGGCCGCCGCCCGCGGCGGTGCAGGGGCTGACGGCCAGGGGTGGGGAGGTGCGCTGTGTGCCCCTGTCGTGGACGGCCAGCCCGGAGAGCGACGTGGTGCGTTACGAGTTATACCGGCGCGATGCGCCGGACGGCGCCTGGAAACTGCTGACGGCCGTGCAGGGTCGGGATAAGACCGCCTGGCTGGACGGCGGGGCCGACCCGGGGAACCTGGCCGATCGGCAGCTCTATGCTTACAAACTGCGGGCGATCAATGCCGTGACCGCGGCGAGCGCGGATTCGGCGGTGGTGGAGGCGACTACGCGCGGGGCGCCGCCGGCCGTCGTCGGGGTGAAAGTCAAATCGGGCCAGCCGCGGGAGGTGTCGGTGGCGTGGGAAGCCTCGGCCGACGAGAAGGTGGTGGGCTACGAAGTGCATCGCCAGGCGGCGGGCGAAACGAACGCGGTGAAGATCGCGGAGACGCCGGGCCGGGAGCGCACGACCTGCGGCGACCGGGGCGGCGCGGGGAAGTCGGGTTTGGGCACCCTGGCCGATGGCGCGGAGTATCGCTATCAGGTGGCGGCCTTTAACACGGCGCACGTGTGTTCACCGCTTTCTGAGGCGGTGACGGCGCGGACCAAGCTCGCGCCGGCGGCGCCGGCCGTTCCGGACGTCACCACGAATCTCCCGAAGGCCGTGAAAATCATTTGGCGGGCCAATCCGGAAGCGGACATCCGCTTTTACGTGCTGGAAGCGGCGAAGGGCGCGGATGAAAAATTCCGCGAGGTGGCCCGGGTGGAAACCACGGCGGGGGATCGGCTGTCGTATACCGAGGCGGGACTGCCGGACGGCGCGCCGCGTTGTTATCGCGTCAAGGCCGTGGACCGGGACACGCTGGAGAGCGCCTGGTCGGCGGTCGCTGACGTGGGCGGCCCCGGTGTCGCCGGATGTGCGGAGCTACAAGATCTGGAAGAAGGGGCTGTTCAGTTCCGAAGTCATCGCCACGGCGACCGGCACGGAGGGCCGCCTCAGCAGCGCCCAGGTGCCGAAGAAGATCAAGGTGATGGTCAGCGCCGTGGATGCCGACGGGCTGGAAAGCGAACGCAGTTCCGCCGTGGAGGTGACGCCGCCCGCGCCCGGGCCGGCGGCGGAGAAATAAGGAGGATACTCAACCATGCATGGGAAA
>JAPLSZ010000105.1 GCA_026398385.1 Kiritimatiellota bacterium
GCTGGCCACGGATGTCTGCCCGACGCGCCACCATCTGCGGATGGTCTACCAGCTCGCTTACGACCAGTATCCGCTGGACCCGCGGGCCTGGAAGCGCACCCGCCTGACCGCGCTGGCCGCGGAGCACGGCGTATTGCTGTTTGCCCACGACCCGGAGCTCTATGGCGGCACGCTGCGCGCCGACGAGCAGCAGGAGTTTGTCGTGGATCAACCCTGGCCCATTCTGCCCGCCGCGAGGTAAACGCGCATGCCGCCCAACCTCCAATGTTTTCCGGTTCGCCCGAGCGCGGCCGACGTCACCCTGCAGGCGTTTCTGGCCGCGCAGTTGCGGCTTTCCAAGGGCAAGGCCAAGGCACTGCTGGATGAGCGCGTGGTGTTCGTCAACGGCCGGCGGGTCTGGATGGCGCGCCATGCGTTGCACGCGGCCCGGACAGCGTGGAAAGCGCCTTGCGGGCGCAAGGCGGGCTGCCGGCACTGGCCGCCGTGCACCGCCTGGATCGCGACACCTCCGGCTGCCTGTTGTTCGCCAAGAACGCCCGGGCGCTGGCCGCGGCCATCGCGCTGTTCGGCGGTCGCGCGGTCACCAAGGTCTATCACGCCCTCGCCGCCGGCCGCCTGCCCGACGGCCTCCGCGAAATCAAGGTGCCGGTGGACGGCCAGCCGGCCCTGACGCGCGTCGAGCGGCTGGACGTCAACCCCCGTGCCAGCCACCTCAAGCTGAACATCGAGACCGGCCGCACGCATCAGATCCGCAAACACCTGCTGGCGGTCCACCATCCCGTGCTCGGGGACAAAGCCTACGGCGGACGTTTTCAGCCGCCGGGTCTGCAGCAGGAAATACCGCGGCAGATGCTGCACGCCTCGGTCCTCGCCTTTACGCAACCCCTCACCGGCGCGCCGGTGCGCTGCAAGGCGGCCCTGCCGGAGGACTTCCGCGCGTGCCTGCGGGCTTTGCGGTTGCACTGAGCGGTAGCCGCTCCCCGTTCAGGCGCGCGCGTACTGTTCCGCCACGTCCAGCGCGATCCGGGCCCACTCCCAGAGCCGCTGCGGCTGGTAGCGCAGCGTGGAAATGTCCTTCATGATCAACTCCACGTGGCAGCGGCCGCCCGTCGGCTCCATGAATTCGACCAGCTCCGCGCGGGCGCGTTCCGGGTGCCAGACGTCCTCGGCCAGAAGCGCCGGGTTGGGTTTGCGGCTGAGCACATAGTCCGCGCCGGCCTGCGCGACGATCTGTTCCGTTCGGCACCAGGGGCTGACGGAAATCTTCCGCAGATTCGGAATGCGGCGCAGGAGGTCCATCTTGCCGGAGAGCGGCTCGCAGCAGCCGTAATAGGTCAGGCCCCACCGCGCCAGCCAGCGCAGGTCATGCTGGAGCGCAAAGGCCCAGTGCATGTCCGGCGAGATCTCGGAGAAGATCTGCGCATTGGAGCAGCCCCACATGTTGTGCGGCTGCACGTGCTGCGGATCGAATGGTGCGCCCGGCAGACGGCGGGTGTAGCCGTAGCCGCCGGAACCGATCCGCGTGTTGTCGGCATCCAACGCGAGCAGATGCTGCGCGACGAACTGATCCAACTCGCTCATCCACGCGTCCACCATCCGCTCGACGCCGGCGTGGACGAGTTCGGGCCGTTCGAGCATATCGAGCATGGCCTCCTCGATGCCCCACCAGCGGATGAGGTAATCCCAAGGCGTGAACCAGATGTGCGTCTGGCCGACTTTCTTCACCGGCAAAAGACCGCGGTACACGTCGCACATGGCCTGATAGTGCCGCGCGGTGGCCTGTTCGTTATGCGTCACCACGGGCATCTTGATCTTGTCCAAATCCTTGAAATCGCGGATCTGGATATTGAAGTGGCGCGAGACCACGTCGCTGGTTTCATCGGTTGTGACGATGTCCACGTGCTCCAGGATGCCAAAATCGGTGCTGTGAAACATCAGCGGGCTGGCGAGGTAAGCGTTGACGATCATGTCGCCGGGCAGATGCCGCCACTGGTAGAGGGTGCGGCGGAGTTCGCGCTCCTGGTCGCGCGCCCACGGATGCGCGCAACGGAGTGTCAACTCGTCGTTGACGTTCATCTCGTTCCAGCAGATTTCGTTGATCCAGACCATCGGGCGCTCCGACTCCAGATCGTTGAGTTTCTGCCAGAGCCGCGCTTTTTCCCGATGGACCGGCAGCGCGGCGATGTCCGCCCACTCGCCGGCCAGCCGGCGCAGAAGGTCCTTGTCCCGCGGGTCGAGTTTGATTTCCTCGGCCTGCGGCGGCGGGGTGTGATGGCTGGGATCGTGCAGCATGCTAGATGTCCCGGTGGGCTTGCCAAGGAGAAATACACCAAGCCCCGAACGGATGAAAGAAAAAACCCTTCGCCCGCCCCGTGCGGGGGCGGCGGGCGGGGCTCTTCGTGAACTTGCTGGCGGGACATGCTTGACTTTGGATGGCCCACGGATTAGGATTTTACGGTCTTAGTTAACAACATGAAAGTCGAGTTGAAATTCAAGCGGCCGACGGCGCTGGAACATATTGCCTTCTGGCAGTTCCTTGGTTTTGTGCTGCTGATCGGCTTGCTGTGGGCCGATCAGTCGCTGGATCTCTCGCAGATCATCTTCCTGCAACCGCAATCATCCGGTTCCTGGCTGGGCGCGTGTCTAATCACGGCGGGCATCATCGTGATCGGCTTCATCACCATCGCCCATACCTATGTGCAGCAAAAGAAGATGTTGCAGGGCTTCATCCGCGTCTGCAGCTATTGCAAGAAAGTCAAGATTGAGAACAACGCTTGGGAGCAAATCGAAAAATATGTCATGGAGCATTCGCGGGCCGAGTTCTCGCATGGCATCTGTCCGGACTGCTACCGGCGGGTGACGGATGAGTTGCAGGCCGATGTCGTCGCTCCGCCGCTGACGGAGAAGCAAGCCCCTTAGCGTCGCACGGGCCGCGGCCGGGTCTCGCACGAGTTCGGCCGCCGGCGCTGCTCATCGAGAAAACCAGGAAACTACATGTCGGAAGCATCCTATGGCCGCCTGCTCGCCGGATCGCCCGAGATCCTCCGGAGCGCCTGGGCCCAATGGGCCCGGCAGCCGGTGGATTGGGACCTGACGGAGGAACCCCTGCCGCCGCCACCGGCGCGTCAGACCACCCTGGCGCGGACCGTGAGCGTCCAGGGGCCCGGCACGTTTTTCGGCCAACGCACGCGCACGCTGACCTTTGAGCCGGCCGAAGCGAACGGCTGGTGGTTCGAGCGGCAGGACCGGGAGGACGCCCTGCCGTTCCCCGTCTCGGCGCGCAACGTGTGGACCACCGGCGACGTGGTCAGCAACATCGTCCTGCGCGCCGGCCCGCCCCACAATTACGTCCGCATGGTCGAGCACATCATCGCCTTGAAAATCGGCCTGCACCTCGACCACGTCCGCGTCCGCACCGATTCCGGCGATCCGCCGCTGTTCGCCCGCGGCAGCCTGGACTTGATCGAGGCGCTGGCCGCCGCCGGGCTCCGCGAACTCGACCGGCCGGCGGACTATTACACCGTGACGGAAACCGTGACGGTCTGCGATTCCAACGGCGGCTTTCTTACGCTGTCACCCAGTCGTCCCGGCGTGCCGGAATTGAGCCTGGACTGCGCGGTGGACTTTCCCAACGCCATCGGCCGCCAGCGCGTGCGCTTCCGCCCGCATCCGGCGCGCTTCCATTACGCCGCCGAGGCCCGCACCAACACCACGGCGCTGAAGATGCTGTACTGCAAGACCGCCGGCAAACTCTTCGCCGACGTGCGCAACCTGGGCTATACGCAGGCGAACATTCTCATTGCCGGCCGCTGCGGCTACTACAACGCGCCGCGCCTGCTGCATGCGGGCAAGTCGCTGGAGGCCGTCTGGCACCGCGCCGCGCTGGATCTGCTGGCCGCGCTGGCCCTCGTCGAGGAGGGGCGTTTCGCCGGCGGGGTCATCTCCTACAAGGCCGGTCACGCGCTCGACGTGCAGATGCTCTGCAAGCTCTACAAGCACGGCCTGCTGCGGAAATGCTGACCGCCGGCGGGGGCCTCGTGGCCAGCTACCCGAACGCCTTGTCGTGGGCGGGGCTTCCAGCCCTGCGCCAGCAACCGAAGCATACCCTCGGGGCTGGA
>JAPLSZ010000002.1 GCA_026398385.1 Kiritimatiellota bacterium
ACACAAAGACCGCACGGATTACTCATCCGGGCGGCCTGCAAAATCCATAGCTGCTAAGTCACTGCGCCTTCGTTAACCACGCCAGCTTAGTTCAACACAGGGTTTCAGCGCGCGCGGGCGCGTGAAACCCTCTCATTGTTGGGTGTCTTATCTTTCTGTTTTCACGATTGATAATGCCTTTAATCCGTCTCCGACAATAACAACGTCTTTGTCGGGATCGACAGGCATTTGCTCTAATAATTCTTGCGCCGATGGCTTCCATCGTTTGCCAGGCTGCCAGATTCCAGTGACTGTAACACGACTTCCGGCGTGTTTTATGAGTGTTTCCTCCGAAACGTTTTCCGTGGAAATGATTGGCATACCATTGACTATGAAATTGTGGCCATACCAAGCTTCTGCACTTTTAACATTGCTCGGATAGTAATTGAGTACACCCGTGACCGTTCTTAATGTGGCCGTCGGTTGTTGTGTCGAGCATCCGGCAACGATGCAAGCGAAAGCAATAATTATCATTTGATTCTTCATAATTCTTCTCACCCAACGTCAGCGCTGAGGATCGGCGAGCTTGCGAGCCGTATCCTCCGGCACTTGGTTGGCTGTCTTCTCATTTGTTTGCATCAGATACATGCTGTCGACCACGAGTCCCCAGAACTGAGTTGAATCGTTTTGGTCGAGTGAAATTCTGAAAGTCTCAGGGAATCGTGACGTAACCTGGATGATCTCATTTGTCTTGCCCTGTTTGGCTAGCTCGCCAATGTTGTCAACGAGATCACGCAACCCTCGCCCTTGGTTTCCTTGGATTAGTCCAACCGCGGTGTCTCTCCCGCATCGATGGGTTATCGAAGCAAGAAGGACTGAGAAGACGAGCAGCACGGCAATGCGAATGACCAGGTGGCGTGAGCGCAACCCGAAGATAATCAAGATTCCTGCGGCACTTATTCCCACAAGCACGATTACGGTTATGAACGCGATATTCATTCTCTTCTTCCGTCAGCCAACGTGGCGGTCAGCGGCCCGGCGGTAGCCGGTACGCTGGACCGGCCTTGTTCGACAGGGGGTCAGCATGGCAACGATTGAAGTGGAAGGCAAGCCGTACAAGGTCACTGAGACGCTCGGACACCAGCAATGCGGGATGCCCGCCAAGTTCGTCGAGACACCGGACGGTGAGCGCGTGGCCGTGAAGCGAGGCGGCGTCTGGACGTGGTGGACGGCGCAAGACCGGCTGCGCCCGCGTGGGCAGTGTGTCGGTATGTCGAACGTCGTATAGAACAAGCATTACCCTTGCACGCTTGGCACACGCCAAACGCTGGTTGCTCATACGAACTGCGGTGATTGTCCACCCGGCGGATGATAAAGCAAGAAAAATCGGCAGAAATTAAAACGGCGGGAATATCCAGCTAATTTCCAATAATAATGAGCCGTCGCTGCCTTTCCGGACGCGAACACGTTCGCCATGAAACGGGCGCATTTCTAATGGTTGACATGTGCTATGGTTTGGATTAGAACAAGCTTTACAAAAGCAGGTATCAAATGTGCGTTCTTCAGCAAAATCATGGGGTAAAAACTTTACAATTGGTCCGTATTGGGATGATAGGTAAAGCTTGTTCTATACAGGGAAGGCGGAGCGCTTCATGAGCAACCTGTTGAATGATAACACGATGGAGCTTGATCGGTTTGGCGAATATCTTCTGAAGTCCCATCTGGCGCAGGAGAAGCATGCCAGGTTTTACGTCAGTTGGGTGCGCCGGTTTCTCCGCGAAGCGCCCGCCGATCCCCGCCTGAGCCTGACGGAACGGCTGGATCTGTTCCTCGAGGCCATGCGTAAGGACGGGCGGTTCGAAGACTGGCAGGTGGAGCAGGCGGAAAAGGCTGTGCGGCTCTATTTCCACAATTTTCAAAGCCAGACCGACTGGCAGAAAACGACTGCGCCGCGCGTGAATCCGCAGGCTGACGGCATGACATCCAAGGCCGAGGCGCTGGCGGCCTGCCGGCAATTATTGCGGGTAAAGCATTATTCCTACCGCACGGAGCAGACCTACCTGGAATGGATAAATCGCTTTCTTGCTTATCTGGAGAGCATCCCTGCGGCCAGCGCGGCCGGCGCGGTCCGGGTGACGGAACCGGCGGTCAAGGATTTCCTGGCGCACCTGGCCACGCGGCACCGCGTGGCGGCCGCCACGCAGAACCAAGCCTTTAGTGCCGTGTTGTTTCTCTGCCGGGAAGTGTTGCAGATGCCTTTGGGTAATCTGCAATCCGGGGTGCGCGCCAAGCGCGGCTCGCGCCTGCCGACGGTGCTCTCGCTGCCGGAAGTGCAAGCCTTGCTGGCCCGGATGGAGGGCACGACCCGGCTGATGGCGGAGGTGATTTACGGCGGCGGGTTGCGGGTGATGGAGTGCTGCCGGCTGCGGGTGAAAGATCTCGATTTCGAGAACAATCTTGTTTTTGTTCGTGCCGGCAAAGGAGACAAAGATCGTACCACCCTTATGGCCGAGGCGGTCAAACCGGAATTGCGGAAGCACCTTGAGCGGATCAAAACACTATTCGAACAGGATCGGGCGGCGAGTGTCGGTCCGGTCTATCTGCCGGACGCCCTGGCGGTGAAGTACCCTCAGGCCGGCCGGGAATGGGCGTGGCAATGGGTATTCCCCAGCAAAACGCTGTCCACCGATCCCCGCGGCGGCGCCATACGCCGGCACCATGTTAGCGATGTGACCATTCAGAAGGCGGTCAGCGATGCGGTGCGCAAGGCCGGACTGTCCAAGCCGGCGAGCGTACATACGCTGCGGCACAGCTTCGCCACCAGTTTGCTCCTGAACGGCGTGGATATCCGGCAGATTCAGGATTACTTGGGGCACGCCAACGTGGAAACCACGATGATCTATACGCACGTGGTCAAGGATATGCGCAATCCGGCGACGAGCCCGCTGGATCTGCTGCGCGCGGCGCCGACACACGCCGTGTCGTGAAGTCCGCTGGATGTAGAACGAGCGGGGCCGCACATTTTCCGGTTTGGCCGGATTCACCCGCGGTCGTTTTGCAGCAGCTCCAGGCGGCCGCGCAGGTCCGCCACGCGGCGGCAGCCGAGCAGGAACATCGCCGTCTCGAACTCGCGGCGCAGCCGGCGGATGACCGCGGCCACGGCAGCGGGCGACTGCCGCGCGGGCGCCAGGAACGGCGCGGCGAGGCCGCAGGCGGTCGCGCCGAGCACCACGGCCTTGGCCATGTCGAGGCCGGAGCGGAGGCCGCCCGACGCCAGCAACGTAACGCGGTACCGCAGCGGCCGGAGCGCCAGCAGCGCCTGCGGCGTGGGCACGCCCCAGTCCTGAAACAGCAGGCCGAGCTGGTCGCCGGGTTCCGTCGGGCGCTGGCGTTTATGCTCGATCCGACTCCACGAGGTGCCGCCGGCGCCGGCGACATCGAGATAGCGCACACCGTTTTGCACCAGCCGCCGCGCATCGGCCAAAGACAGCCCCGCGCCGACTTCCTTGACAATCACCGGCACGTTAAGGCCACGGACGATCCGCCCGATCTTGGCCGCCAGGCCGCGGAAATCCGTGTTGCCCTCGCGCTGCACGGCCTCCTGCAGCGGATTGAGGTGCAGGCACAGCGCGTCGGCGCCGACGGCGGCCACGGCCGCGCGGCATTCCGCCAGGCCAAAGCCGTAGTTGAGCTGCACCGCGCCCAGGTTGGCCAGCAGCAGCGCGTGCGGCGCGAGCGGCCGGAGTTCAAAACTGCCGCGCGCCGCCGGATGTGCGAACATTACGCGCTGCGAGCCGACGCCCAGTCCGACGTCTTCCGCCTCGGCGGCCAGCGCCAGGTTCCGGTTGATTTGCCGCATCAGGCGGCCCTCGCCGCCGGTCATCGAAGAAATGATCAGAGGAAAGGACAACCGGCGGCCGAGGAGGGTCACCGCGGCATCCACCTCGTCCCGCGCGATTTCCGGCAACGCACGGTGCGTCAGGTGGAAATCGTCGAACCAGCCCATCTTGCGGTCCGCGCCCGGATCGCGGGCCAGCACTGCCAGCTGCTCGGCTTTACGCTGGCTGGTGGCGGCCTTCATGCCCGCTCCAGCTTCAGGTGCGCCTGCATCAATTCGTGCGGGTTGGTTTGCGCCGCAAGCAGGGAAAGCTCGCCGCACAGCACCGTCGCCGCGCAGAGCACGGCCAGCCGCCGGGCGTTGGCGCCCGGCGCGCGGTCGGCCCGGCAGCCCAGCCGCTCCAAATTCGCCCGCGTCCAGGCCAGCTCTTTGCCACGGCCCACGGTGCCGACAATCAGGTTCGGCAGTGTGGCGGAGAAATAGAGATCGCCGTCGCGGACTTCCGCATGGACGAAGCCCTGCGAGCCCTCGACGATGTTCGCGGCATCCTGGCCGGTGGCGAGGTAGAAGGCCAGCAGCATGTTGGCGAAGTGCGCATTGGCCGAGCGCACGCCGCCGGCCAGCAGCGTGCCGAGCAGGTTCTTCTTGATGTTCAGTTCGACGATCCTGGCGGGCGTGGTTTTGAGATAACGCTCGCAGAGTTTATGCGGCACGGTGAGCTCCGTGATCACGTTACGGCCCCGGCCCAGGATGCCGTTGACCGCCGTCGCCTTCTTGTCGGCGCAGTAGTTGCCGGAGATCGAGACATAGCGCAGCGCCGGGTATTCCCGAAGCAGCCAGTCCATCAGCCGGTCCGCCGCGGCGGTGACCATGTTATGGCCGGCGGCGTCGCCGGTCTGGAATTCGAACCGCAGATAGAGAAGGTTGGCGACCAACTGGCGGTGCAGGCCGAGCAGCCGCGCGTAGCGGCTGGTTTCGGCGACGACGGCCTGCAGCTCCGCCGGCCGGGCCGCGACGGCGTCGGCGATGCGCAGGGCCGTGACGGCATCCGGCGCTTCGAGCAGCACGGACCGCGTCATCCGGTCGTCCACCACCACGGCGCGAATGCCGCCCGCCCGGGCGGCGACGCGCGCGCCGCGCTGCACCGAGGGCCAGAGCGGCGCTTCGAAGGTCGCCAGCGGCACCAAGACCTCGTCACAAACCTCCGGCCCCGTGATCTTCACCGGCCCGACCCAGCGCAGCGGCACCGCCGCGAATTCATTGATCTCCGGCGTTGGCATGACCCTACCCTGCCCGAAAAGGGCATCGCTGGCCAGCGTTTTCGCGCTAAAACTCAGGGCAGCGGCTTGACCTGGATATCTTTGTAACAGGTCGTGCTCTTCGGATCGTGGCCCTGCAGTCCGAAGGTGCCGGCCGAGAGGCGGCGGCCGGACATGCCGGCCGGGGGCTGCCAACCGTCCGGCTCGGTGAAGTCGGCGGTGGTCTGGCCGTTGATCTGCAACACGATGCGCTTGTCCTGGACTTTGATGGCGTAATCGAACCACTCGTTGTCCTTCGAGGGCGCGGTGTTCATCACGTCCCGCACGGCATAGAGGCCGCCGGTTTTCCGGGCATCCTTGTGCGAGGTGTTGACCTGGCACTCGTAGCCCTGGGCCGGCCAGCCCTTCGCCTGGAACTGCGTGTGGAAGTAAATGCCGGAATTGGCGCCGGGCGTGGTCATGACCTTCGCCTTGAACTCGAAGTTCTTGAACTGCGCCTTGCCGTCCGGGCCGACATAAAACAGGTGCGCGCGGCCGCCGCTGACTTTGAGCACTCCGTTTTCGACGCTGAAACAGCGCGGCGTTTCCTCGTTGGACTTCCAGCCGTTCAGCGTTTTGCCGTCAAACATCGAGATCCAGCCGTCATCGGCCCGGGCCGCAGCCCCCGCCAGCCAGGTGGCCATAGCGATCAATACAAGGCCGGTGTTTTTCATAGGTGTTCTTTCCTGCAAGCCATTCCTTGCTCCGGGGCCGCGCATGGCCCACAGCCGCAGATGGCGCACAGGTGAGACTCTAAACTCGCCCGCCGGATTTGTCATCCTTAATTCAGAGCACCGCAACGGGCTTGGGGCGCAGGGCACTTCTGCGGGGGCCTTCGGGGGTCAACGACCCCGGCTACCGGAGGCCGCCTTGGCTGCGTTGTAGCCGGGATCGCTGATCCCGGCCCTTAGGAGGCGTCTTACGGCGCGAGGCCGGCTTCGGGCAGCCAGCGCAGCAGCAGGCTTTCGGCCAGAATCACCAGCACCAGCACCGCACAGCTCTCGAGGACCACGGGGGTCATTTCCTTGATCCACCGAACCGGCGTGTAATGCTCGTCCACGTCGCGCCGGATGAACGCGAAGGCGACCACCGACTGGGCCGAGCCGATGTGCGTCCAGCAGCCGCCCACCGCGTAGCCCGCGATCTGCGCGAGGGCAAACAGGTGCAGCACGCCGAGCTCCAGCCCGTGCAGGGCGCGGGAACCGAAGTCGGCCACCACGTTGTTGTCCAGGATGGACGACAGCAGCGTGCAGCCGAAGAACTGCGCCAGGGCCATCGCCGCGTGGCCGGCCTGCGCGACCCCGTGGTGCAGCAGTTGCTGCAGTTGCTCGAAAAAGCCCGCCTTGGTCAGCAGCGTGATCGAAAGGAACAGCGGAAACAGAAAGTAATATTCGGCGAACTCGTGGCGCGCCTCGCGGAGCGCCAGCGCGCGCACCCGGGGGAACCCCGCCAGGCCCAGCAGCGCCACCGCAAAGCCCGCCAAGGACGCGAGGAACAAGGGCACGGCGTGGTTGATCCCGTGCCAGACGAGCGCGCCCACGAACGGCAGCAGGGCCAGGGCGCCGATCCGGGCGGCCCGCGACCGCTTTTGCCGCCATGTCTCGAGCGCCTTCGCCAGTTCCGCCTCCGTGCCGGTGGCGAACGGCGGATCGCCGGCCGCCAGGCGGACATAATGCCGGTCCAGGTCCGCGGCCAATTCCTCGCTGACGAACTGGCCCAGCAGCCGCGCGCGGGTCGCGGCCGGCACCTCCGTCCGCACCAGCGCCAGCCCCAGCGGCTCGCCGCGGTGCATCCGCGCCAGCAGCGGGCGGAGCTGTTCGCCCAGGTCCGCCGCATGGTCCTCGACAAACTCCTTGGGCAGCAGCACCTCGCCGTGCCGCGCCGCCTGCATGAAGCGCACCGTGGCCACCTGCGCGTCGAGCACGTCCAACCCTGCCAGGGCCACCCGCCGTCCGCCGAGCTTGCGCCGCAGGTTCCAGGCGACCACCAGGAAACAGGCGATGGCGGCGGGCGCGCAGTAGCGCAGGAAAAAGGCGTTGGTCAGGTGGGGATCCAGGTTGGCTCTCATGATCAGGTTGGGCGGCTCCCCGTACGCCAGCCAGATGCCGCACACCGTGGTCACCACGGTGCAGACCATCACCGCGTAGCGCACCGCCGCCGTGGGCGCGGCGGCCAGCGTCAGGATGATCACCAGCGTGCGGATGGTCAGCCCGATCATCGAGACCCCGCCTAGAATGCCCGAAGCCAGCGCCACCACCGCGGTCACCGCCAGCACGGTGGGTAACACGCGCCCCCCGTTGCGCCGCAGCAGAAAGAAGGTGATCTGCTCCAACAGCCGGGTTTGGGCAATCACCGCCACGAAGAACGTCAGGCCGAGGATGAACAACATGGTGTCGGCGTGCACCAATTGATCCAGGCCATGGAAGGACAAAACGTTGTGCCGGAGAAACGCCGCCCACCCCTGCTCCGCGAGCTCGCGGTGGAACGCCGTGGCCGGCACGCCGCAAAACGTGGCGACGATCACCAGCGCCATGCCATAGGTCAACGCGTTTTTGTGAATTTGATATTTGAAGGAGCCGAACACGAACAGCGCCAGGATGGTGACGAACACCTCCACGGCCAGTAGGCCGACCGGGAGGCTCACGGACCGGCCCAGCAGGAACAGCGCCGCCGCGGCGGCGGCGCAGCCGAGCACAAACCGGCGCGACGATCCGAAGACGATCGCGGACGCCGCCGGCGGGGCTGGATGTTCATCCGACATGCATCGCACTTTAGCCGCTGCGTCTCCAAATGCAAGTGCCCGCTGACGCTGCGGCGAACGCCCGTATTTCTTCCGTATTGTCAGGCCGGGCCGGGCGGTTTATGCTGCCGGTTGACAAAGGGCCGGGGGGTTCCATGAAAAAACGCATTGCCAGCATCCAGCGGACCACGAAGGAAACAGACATCGCCGTGAAGCTCAACCTCGACGGCGGCGGCGGCGGCGCCATCGCGACGGGCCTGCCGTTCCTCAACCACATGCTGGAACTGCTCGCCAAGCACAGCCTGCTGGATCTGACCATCCGCGCCCGGGGCGACCTGGCCGTGGACTATCACCACACCGTCGAAGATCTCGGCCTGGCGCTGGGCTCGGCGCTGAACCACGCGCTGGGGGATCGCCGGGGCATCGGCCGCTACGGCTGGTGCCTGCTGCCGATGGACGAAACCCTGAGCCGGGTGGCGCTGGACCTGGGCGGCCGGCCCTATCTGGTGCTGCGCATGGCCTGCCGGAAGAAGAAGATCCTCGATTTCGACCTCGGGCTGCTGGCGGATTTTTTTCGCGCCTTCACCACCGAGGCGCGGATGAACCTGCACATCCACCAGCTCTACGGCCGCGAGCCGCACCACGCCTGGGAGTCGGTCTTCAAAGGCGTCGCCCGCGCGCTGCGCCAGGCCGTCGCGCTCGATCCGCGCGTCAAGGGCGTGCCGTCCAGCAAGGGCCGGATTTGATTTCGGCGGCGGCGAACGCAGCGGGCGCAGCCCGTGAGGGTGGCCGCATGGTCCTGTAGAAAATCCGCCGGCGCATATTAATTAAGTGTGTGACAAAACTTTTGCATGGGCTAGAGTGCCGCGCACGAAATCATATGCAACCGCAGACCGACACAGGAACCAGGGTGCGCAAGGACGCCCGGCGCTGGCTAGGGCCGCTGCTGACGGGGCTCGTGGACGGCCTTTTTTTCATCGCCTTGCTGATTCTCCCGCTGGTCTGGCTGGCCAACCCCTTGCATTGGAAGGTCGGCCCGCTGCATCTTACGGTGCATTGGGGCTGGAAGCCCGTGCTGGCGCCGGTGCTTCTGCTGCTGGCCGGCGCGGGGCTGCGCCGTAGTTGGTTGGCGCGGGGCCTGCTGGGTCGGCCGAGCTTTCAGAAACCCGCCCTGGCGCTGATTTCCATCTATCTTTTCATGGCGGCGTTCGAGGGCATGCTGGCTTGGCGGGGCTTCGCGGCGCACCTCCCGCCGGTGGTGTTCGTGGGCCAGAATAATGCCGGCGGCAAGCAGGTGGTGGATACCCTGCCGGATCCGGAGTTGATCTTCCGCTTCAAGCCGGGCAGCCTGTTTGAAGGGCGGCGCATCAACCAGCTCGGCTTCCGGGACCGCGAAGTGGAGGTCCGGAAAAAACCCGGCACGCGGCGGGTGGTCTGCCTGGGCGACTCCGTCACGGGCCAGGGCTTGCCGGGCTATCCGCAGTTGCTCCACGAGCGGCTCCAGACCGCGCCACCCACGCCGGAAGCCTGGGAGGCTCTGAACCTGGGCGTGCACGGCTACTCCGTCCTGCAGGGGCTGCGGCTGTTCGAACGGCTGGGCGCAGCATTGCAGCCGGACGTGGTGACCATCTACTTCGGATGGAACGACCACTGGCTGTCCACCCAGTCGGATCGCTCGCAGATGGCCGTGAAAATGGCCGCCAGCTCCGGCCGGCTGTATGCACACTTGCGGACCAAACGCAGCTTCATGTTCCTCTCCACGCTGCTGAATCCGGCGCATCGCTGGCTGCCGCACTACCACGACCGGTGGTATCGCGTGCCCCCGGAGGAATACCGCGACGTGCTGGGCCGGCTCATTGACGCCGTGCGCGCCGCCGGCGCCGTGCCTGTGGTCATCACGGCGCCGCGCCGGGGCCTGCCGGAAACCCTGATGCAAAAGAGCTATGCTGAGTCCGTGGCCAAGGCGGAGCAGATTCATGCCCGCTATGTGGAGCTCACGCGGGACGAGGCGCGGCGCCATGGCGCGGTCTTGTTGGATCTGGCCGTCTTGTTCGCCGGGCCGGAATGCGACCGCTATTTCGCGCCCGACGGCATTCACTTCGACCTGTATCCGAAGGAACACTTTATCGAACAACCCGTGCCGCCCGAGGCCCAGCCCGGGTTGACACGCGTCGCCGCGGAGTTGCACCGCACCCTGCAAACGGTGGTCCTCAGCGACGCCTGGCAGACCCGGCCGTCACGGTAGCCGCCCCACGCGCAGTTGCGTGGTGAACAGACCGTCTTGTTCATAGTTATTTATTCAATCGTAATGGGTCAGTCACGTAGGGGCGGCGCTGGCGATAAGATCATACTGTAGGCCGGGTCTCCGACCCGGCGAGAGGCGACGCCCGAGGGTTTGACACGCTCACCGCCGGCGGGCGCAGCAAGCCTGCGCCCCTACGTCACTGACCCATTACTTCAATCCTCCACCGCGTTGGATTCATCCCGCGGGCTGTGTTATACTTTTCAGGTTACGACGCGAGACCTTATG
>JAPLSZ010000372.1 GCA_026398385.1 Kiritimatiellota bacterium
GATAAGCTGCGAGCTTTGACCGCATCCCCCGCCGCGCTCCTCCGCTGCAAGCCCAAGGGGACCTTGCCAACGAGTCTTGACAAGCGGCGGCGGACTGGACAGCCCGTTGTTTCGGTGGCATGATGTGCGCCGATGAAACGCCGCGAGGAAGCACCATGATTAAAAGCATTTTGGTTTGCACCGACGGTTCCGCGTACGGCGACACGGCCTGTGATTACGGGTTATTCCTGGCCGCGCGGCTCAAGGGCCATCTGGCCGGCCTGCATGTGCTGGATTCCCGCATGTTGGAGGGGCCGATGCTGTCCGACATCTCCGGCTGGGTGGGCGCCCAACCGTTCAGCGCCCAGTTGCAACAATTCCGTGAACTGATGGAGGCCAAGGGCGCGGCTGTCGTGCGAGCGTTCAACGAGCGCGCCACCCAAGCCGGCCAGGACGCCGAGGCCCGGCTCGCGATGGGACATCCGGCGCGCGTCATCCTGGCGGAGGAAGTGGCGACCGAACTCTTGATCCTCGGCCAGCGGGGCGAGCACGCGGAACTGATCGGCGACCTGCTGGGTTCCAATGTCGAGCGCATCATCCGCCGCTCCTTCAAGCCCTGCCTCATCACGCCCGCGGCGTTCCGGCCCATCACCAAAATCCTGGCGGCCTTCGACGGCAGCGCCTCGGCGAGCAAGGCCCTGCACGAGGCCATCGAGCTGGCCGGGGCGCTGGCCGTGCCCCTGCTGATCCTCACGGTCCGCACCGGCCAGGACGAGCCGCCCGCGGAAGCCGTCGCCGAGGAGGGCCTCAAGCTGGCGCGGGCGCACGCGTGCGCCGCCGCCCGGTTCATCGCCGCCGGGCGCCCCTCCGCCATGATTCTGGAGACCGCCCGGGCCCAGGGTTGCGATCTGATTGTCGTGGGCGCCTACGGCCACAGCCTCATCCGCGAGTGGATCATCGGCAGCACCACGACGCACCTGATCCATCACGCCGCTGTGCCGGTGATGCTGGTCCGGTAAAAACAGGCGGGGCACTAGGCCTGCGGCCATTAGGACGCCGGGTCGGAGACCCGGCCTACAGGGTGAGAACGGGCGGTAAACCATGGAGACGGTTGTTACCATCGCGGTGGTGCTGCTCGGTTTGACGGGCCTCGGCTGGTGGCTGCGCCGCAGCCTGCGCACTGCCCTGGCGGAGCGCCGCGACGACCAGGCACTGACGCTGCTCCAGAACCAGGTGCAGGCCACCGTCAGCCAGGTCGAAAAACTGCGCGACGGCATCCAGCAGATCGCCGATCAGACGCACCGGTCGCTGGCCGACACCCGCCAGGCCATGGACGCCCGGCTCGACGGCGCGGCGCGCGTCATCGGCGACGTCTCCAAGCATCTCGGCCAGCTCGACGAATCGGCCAAGCGCATCTACGACGTCGGCAAGGACATCGCCAGCCTGCAGGACATCCTGCGCGCGCCCAAACTGCGCGGCAACCTCGGCGAACTGTTCCTCGGCGACCTGCTCGCCCAGATCCTGCCGCCGGACCATTATCAGATGCAATTCGCCTTCCGCAGCGGGGAGAAGGTGGACGCGATCATCCGCCTCAAGGCCGGGTTCGTGCCGGTGGACGCCAAGTTCCCGCTGGAAAATTTCCAGCGCCTGGCGCGGGCCGCCGACGACGACGAGCGCCAAACCGCCCGCCGCGCCTTCGTCAAGGATGTCAAAACCCACGTGGACGCCATCGCCGCCAAGTATATCCGCACCGACGAGGGCACCTTCGACTTCGCGCTGATGTACATCCCCGCCGAGAATGTGTACTACACCGCCATTATCAAGGATGACGAGTTCGGCGGCGAAGCGGCGCTTTTTCAATACGCCCTGACCCGGCGCGTGATCCCGGTCTCGCCCAACAGTTTCTACGCCTATCTCCAGACCATCCTGCTCGGGCTCAAGGGCCTGCGCGTCGAGGACAGCGCCCGCCAGATCATCAACAACATCGGCCGGCTGCAGAAGGAGCTGGAAACCTTCGGCGAGGCCTTCCGCCTCATCGGCCAGCATCTCCAGAACGCCCAGAAAAAGTTCGACGAAGCCGACAAGCGCTTCACCAAGGTGGAAGGCAAACTGGATCAGATCGACGGCGTGGTCCACGGGCTGGAAGGCGCGCGCGCGGAAACGCCGCCGCCGGCCGCCGCCTTGCTCCCGGCGGAACCGCCGGCCTGAGACGCCGCCACGTCGCGATGCTGCATGCCGCCGCGGATCTTCGTGGTCCGGACTTCCAGCCCCGCGGGCATTTCTCAGCGCTGGCGCGGGGCTGGAAGCCCCGCCCACGCGGAATCATCAGTTCATTCACGGCGCTCCGTTGCCGTGTGTCTTAAGATTTCCCGGTCGGCGCTTAATGCCCGCCGGTGGTCTTCACGCCTTGCATCGATTCCGCGCCACTGAGCTTCGGCCAGATGAAGCCGAAGAGCCCGACCAGGGCGAAACAGATCAGCGGCACGATAAAGGCCTTGGACATACCGTGTTTGTCGGCGACGCCCCCCATCACCTTGGGCAGAATCGCGCCGCCCATGATGGCCATCACAATAAAGGACGAAGCGCGCTTCGCCCGAGCGCCGAGGCCGAAGATGCCGAGGGCGAAAATCGTCGGGAACATGATGGACATCAGGAAATAGCTGGCGAATACGCAGAGCACGGAGAACCAGCCAAGCTTCAAGAAGACCAGCAGGCACACGATCACATTCAGCAGCCCATACAGGCCCAGCACCTTGTGGGCGGAGAAATTGCGCAGAAGGCCCGCGCCGGAGAAGCGGCCCGCCAGGAAACAGAAGAAACCGAGGGCCGCCAGGTTCGAGGCGCCCTGGTTGCTGAAGCTCACGACGCCCTGCGCGCTGGTATCGAACCAGTTCTTCAGGAGGCCCGTGCTCCAGGAGACGGGGATGGGCGGCGTCTGCGAGGTCATGTAATTGATCAGGAAGCTGAAGATGCCCGCCTGCGCCGCGACATAGAAGAACTGGGCCAGCGTCGCCGCCGAGAAGTGCGGATGCGACCAGATGCTGTGATGCGAAATCTTCCGGGCCGTCGGAATCATCGCCACCAATAGAATCGCCGCGATTGCATATTCGGCGTTGGTAATCCAAGAACCGATCTCCGGCGGCTGCACGTTGGAGAGCGTGAGAATGGTCTTGAGAATCATGCCGCAGATGAACGTCAGCGCCACGGCGTTGGCCAGCAGGAGCACATAAACCAGAGGGCGGTTGACCAGCCGGTCGGGACCGCCGGCGGGGGCGTCGCCGCTCTTATCGTCGAGGTGGTAGTCATCCTCGGTCTTGATATCCGGAACATTGGCGAAATAAAAGACGACGGCCAGCACGAGGACCACGACGGCGACGACGGCGTAGGGGATGTACAGCGTCTGGCTGCCGGTGTTTTTGCCGGCCGCGTCCTTGCCGTAGAAGAACAGGCCGCCGACGATCGGCCCGAAAATCCAGCCGATGCCGTTGCAGGATTGGGCGAGGTTGATGCGGGTGGCGGCAAATCGCGGATCGCCCAGCACCGTGGTGTAGGGATTGGCGATGGTTTCCAGAAAGGTCAGGCCCGAGGCGATCAGGCCGACGCCCACGAGAAACGCCCAGAATTGCGCAATCTGCGTCGCGGGGATGAACCAGAACCCGCCGAGCGCCACCATCAGGAGGCCGGCGATGATGCCGCCCTTGTACCCGAGCTTGGTCGCCAGCCAGCCGGCCGGCAGGGACATCAAAAAGTACCCCAGATAATGCGCGAATTGCACCGTGGCGGACTGGGCCAGCGTCAGGTGGAGTTCCTCCTGAAAGTGCTTGTCCATCACGTCGATCATCCCGTTGAGAAAGCCCCACAGGAGAAACAGCGAGCTCACCAGCATGAAGGTGATCGCCAGGTTTTTGCCGTCCGGGGTGCGAAACATACTATTGCTCGAACTCATGGTGTGCTCCCTTGATTGTCCGTTTTAACCAGTGTAAGCGCCCCGCTGCGGAGACGGGCTGTCCCGTGTCATTTACAAATCGCCGCGGCGATTACTAGCCCAAAGGGCCGGCCAACGCCAGCTTTTTTTGATGCGCCGGGGAATGGGCGTAGAGGCGCAGTCTTGTGCTATTGACACATCCAGCAGGGCGGCCATACTATGCTGGGGATGAGCGTATGCTTTGTCCCTTTTGATCATGTTGGAGCTGCGGCACCATGCTGAACATCGCCATCCTCGGCTCGGGCCAGGGCAGCAACATGCAAGCGCTCCTGGACGCCATCGCCGCCCACCGGCTGGACGCGCGGATCGTGTGCGTCATCGCCGACGTGGCCGACGCGTTCATCCTGGCGCGCGCGCGGCAGAACGGTCTGCCGGCCTTTTTTGTGGACGGCGCGCCGTTCAAGACCAAGCTCGACGGCGCGGCGGAGCAGCGCGTGCTGGACCTCCTGCGGCAACACCACGCCGAGGTGGTCGCCCTGGCGGGCTTCATGCGGATCGTCAAAGGCGGCCTGCTGCGCGCCTACGCCGGCCGGATCGTCAACATCCACCCCGCCCTGCTGCCGGCGTTTCCCGGCCTGCGCGCCTGGGAACAGGCGCTGCACTACGGCGCGAAGGTGACCGGCTGCACGGTGCATTTCGTGGACGCGGGCACGGATACCGGACCGATCATCCTGCAGCGCACCGTGCCGGTGCTGGATGACGACACGCCGGCGGCGCTGCACGCCCGCATTCAGGAGCAGGAGCACGCGGCGTATCCGCAGGCGCTCCAGTGGATTGCCGCGGGCCAGGTGCGGATCGCCGGCCGGCGGGTGCTGATCCGCGAATAACTGGACTCCGGCGGCGGTTTCGCCTAGGATGCGCGCCGCTGAGAGCCATGAACAAGGAAACGTCCATGAACAAAATTGTGCTGGGCCTGCCGAAAGGCAGCCTGCAGGAAGCCACCTCCCTGATGATGAAGAAGGCCGGGTTCACCGTGAGCGCGGGCGCGCGCCCCTACCTCCCGAGCGTGGACGACCCGTTGATCGAAGCGCGTCTGATCCGGGCTCAGGAAACAGCCGCTATGTCGAGCATGGCATGCTGGACGCGGGTCTCACCGGCCACGACTGGATCGTCGAAAACGGCTCCGACGTGCACGAGGTGGCCGACCTGGTGTACGCCAAGCAGGGCCTGCGGCCGGTGCGCTGGGTGCTCGCCGTGCCGAACGATTCGAAGATCAAAAGCGTCCGGGACCTGGCCGGCAAGCGCATCGCCACCGAGGCCGTGGGGATCGCGAAAAAGTACCTGAAGAAAAACGGTGTGCACGCCGAGGTGGAGTTCTCCTGGGGCGCCACGGAGGTCAAGGCGCCGGAACTGGTGGACGCGATCATCGAGCTGACCGAAACCGGGTCCTCCCTGCGGGCCCACAACCTGCGCATCGTGGACACCGTGCTGGAATCCACCACGCGGCTCATCGCCAACCGGCGGGCGTGGCGGAACCCCGGCAAGCGGGCCAAGATCGAGCAGTTGGCGCTGCTGCTCCGGGGCGCGCTGGAGGCGGAGTCCAAGGTGCTGCTCAAGATGAACGTGCGCGCGCCCAAGCTGGACGCCATGCTCAAGATTCTGCCGGCGTTGAACTCGCCGACCATCAACAGCCTGAGCCGCGCGGGCTGGTATTCGGTGGAATCGGTGGTCGCCGAGCGCGTGGTGCGCGAGATCATCCCGGCCTTGAAGAGCGCCGGCGCGGAAGGTATCATTGAAATCGCGTTGAACAAAGTGGTGCCCTGAGCGCGGGGCCCGCGGGAGCAAAGCATGGGATCCGTAAAAAAGAAACGCCGGAAAAAAATGGCGCAGCATAAACGCCGCAAACGCCGTCGTTCCAACCGGCATAAGAACGAGAACAAGTAGGCCGCGCCGCCCGGCGGTCGCTTTTCCGCGGAGCAGGATCATGTTGATCAGGCGCATGGGCTTCTGGTGGATCGTCGCGGGATCGGCCGGCTGGTTGTGCGGCTGCCAGTCGGTCCGCCCGCCCGGCCGCGCCGCGGACGCGTGCGCACAGCCGCTGGCCCTCAGCGCGGCAGCCCGTAACAACGCCGCGGCCCTGGCGGCCTTTGGCCAGGCGCAGTTGGATGAGATCAACAAGGATCCGGCGGCGGCGCTGGCGCACTATCAGCAGGCCGCCCGCCTGGAGCCGGATCATGAAGCCCTCCAGTTGAAGGTGGCGCTCGCGCTGCTCCAGCAGCAACGCAACCAGGAGTCCCTGGCCACCCTGGAGGCCCTCGTCCGCCGCCATCCCCGGTCGGAGCAGGCGCTGGCCTGGCTGGCGCTGGTCTACCAATCCACGGGCCGCGGCGCCGAGGCGGCCTGGACATATCAGCGCCTGATCCGGCTCGCGCCGCAGCAGGCGTCCGGCTACCTCAAGCTCGCCGCCCTCTACAGCCGCCAGGGCCGGGACGCGGATGCCCTGTTCTGGTTGCAGCGCGGGCTGGCCCGGGCCGCCGCTCAGCCGGAACTCTGCAAGGCGCTGGCCGACCTGTACGCCCGGCGCGCCCTCGCCGCCCGCCTGCCCGACGAGGCGCAGCGCCACCGGCGGCGAGCGCTGGAGCTGATGGAGCAGGCGTGCCGCGCAGCCCCGAACGACACCGCCCTGCGGTCCGGCTGGGGCGCGCTCTACATCGCCGACGGGCAATTCGAAAAGGCCTATGACGTTTATAAAATCATCGAGGACCGCTTCCCGGGGCAGCTCGCGCTCAGGACCAAGCTGGCCCAAAGCATGGCCGCGTCCGGCCGGCACGAGCCGGCCATCGCCTGCTTCGAAAAACTCGTCGGACAACGGCCGCAGGACGAGCGCCTCTGGTTCTACCTGGGCGAACTGCATGACGCCGCCGGCCACGCGGCGCAGGCGCAAAACTGTTTTCAACACGCCGCCGACGCGGCCACCCATGCCGCGCCGGTCAGCCGGCTGGCCCTGTGGTAGATCCAGCGCGACCAGCCGGACGCCGCCATTGCCGTCCTGCAAGCAGGGCTGCGCCGCTGGCCCGCTGACCCGGAACTGCTGCAGGCGCGCGCCTATTTGCACCTCTCGCAAAAGGAATACGTCCAGGCTGTCGCCCTGTTCCAGCAGTCCTTGCGGCAGCTCCAGATTCGGCCCTCCGCCACCCTGCCGCCCACCATCTACCTCCAATGCGCGGCGGCGGCGCTGAAAGCCGGCCAAGCCGACGATGCCGCGGAATTGCTCGTCCAAGTCTACGCGCTCGACGAGGACGCCCTCGCGGCCTTCTGTCAGCAAACCGCCGCCGGCCGTGATCCCGAGGGCCTGCGCCGCGCGGCGCTGGTGCTGAAAAAAATCGGCGCGCGCCTGCCCGACGATCCCCAACCGCTCATTCTGCTCGGCTACCTCCACCACGCCGGCAAGGACTACGCCGCCGCCCTGGCAGCTTTCGAGCGGGCACAGACTCTGGCCGCCGCCGGTCCACGCCAGCAGGACCGACTCGACGCCTCGTTCTCCTTTCTANNNNCCAGGGCCAGTTCGAACGCGCCGAGCAACTTTTCTTGCAATGCCTCGACGGCAACCCCGACTTCGCCGAGGCGCTCAACTACCTGGCCTACATGTGGTGCGAAAAAGGACTCCACCTCGACCGCGCCCTGCCCTTCGTGCAGAAAGCCCTCCAGCTCGAGCCCGACAACGGCGCCTTCCAGGACACCCTGGGCTGGGTGTACTACCGGATGGGCCGCTACCGCGACGCGCTCGCGCCGCTCAAGAAAGCCGCCGAACTCATCCCCGACGACGCCACCATCTACGACCACCTCGGCGACCTCTATCTCAAGCTCAATGACCGGCCGCAGGCCATTCGCTGCTGGACCGCCGCCTACCAACTGGACCGTTCCAGCGCCGAGCTCGTCCGGAAGCTGCGCGCCCAGGGCCTCGCTCCGGAGTGTGTGCCGCCCGCCCGCCCGCCCGCGCCGGGCGGAGCCCCGGCCACCAACGCGCCCGCCATGCCGGCCCCAAAATAGGGACACACGCTCGACCACAGACTGGGAAAAGCGCCGGGCCAGTGGCAGCCTTCCGTGGGACGGGCTTCCAGCCCCGCGTTCGTGCTCGGTGGCTTGCG
>JAPLSZ010000371.1 GCA_026398385.1 Kiritimatiellota bacterium
TCTATGCGCTCTTTGCGATCTTTTGCGGCAAAAATTCATCCGCCCTCCGACCTCCGCCCATCCGCATCCGCGCAGCGGATGATATATGAATTTTTGCCCCAAAAATTCATGCGGAGCGGCGAAGATTTTTGACAGGATTGACAGGATTTTACGGAGGCGGCGGACGGAGGGGAATTTAGCCACGGATGAACACGGATTTACACGGAAGATGATTTCAGCAACTTGGCGGCCTTGGCGACTTGGCGGTTAAAATTCAGGCGGAACGGAGAAGAGTTTTGTCCACAGATTTTCACAGATTAACACAGATTTTCGGAACTCAGAAAGTTTTCCGCCCGCCTTCAATCTGTGTAAATCCCATAAATCTGTGGATAAACTTCCGCCGCCGAAGTTCCTGCAGATTCACCGCGAGAGAACGCAAAGAGGAAGGCGGAACGGAGCAGCGGCGAGATTACGATTAAGATTAAGAGCAGGAACGGATGAAGAATTTTAGCCACGGATCCCGACACCCGCTCCCGACACCCGTCTTTGCGGCGCGGTCGGGACGGCGTGGTCGGGCCGGATTTCGCGGATGGGGAGGAGGCGCCAGGCGGAGGCGGGGCCGACGCGGGACAGGGATGTCCCGCCCACAAGGCGGAAGGCGCAGCGGCGGAAGAAGGGGAATTTAGCCGCCCGGCTTCGTCAGGCTACGCCGGGCACGCGGATGAGCACGGACGGAAAAGAACCGGCGGAGGGACGGAGGGGCCGGATTTACGCAGATTTACTGGCGGCGGGAATATCTCTGCGTTCTGAAAATCTGTGTCCATCTGTGAAAATCTGCGGACAAAACTCTGCTGCTTCCGCCCTCTTTTTAATGGTTCTGTCGAATAGCTCAGGCTTTTTTAACGCGAAGGCGCGAAGGTCAGCAGAAGACGCAGAGAAGCAGAATTCAACGCAAAGGCCCCGACGCAGCGCACGGGGCAGGCGCGAAGGCCGGCAAGAATCCCGCCGGTTCCTGTTTTCCTGATTTCCAAATTGAATAATCAGCGGCGGCCCTGTCCGCTGTTTGAAGGCGCTCAGGTTCGGGTGCGCTCGAGAGACTTGAGCGACTGCAAAGCGTCGTCCGCGGTCACATTGCCGGCGATGCCCATGCGCTGCAACAGGTCGAGCGCTTCGCTCAGCGACTTGCCCATGCGGCGGGCCATAACCCGCAGGGAGATGCGTCCGGCGCGGTACTGTTCGGCCACATACAGATCGTAGCCCATACGCAGCAACTTGCGCATCGCCGTGGATTCCTCGATGCGTTCATCCACCCCGACCGCGTGGACGGCCGCCGCCAGGTCGCCCGGCATTCGCAAGGTCTTCGTTGTCATGGCACTCCTCCCCCCGCCAGCATCAGTTGGGCTGCGGCGTGTTCCTCGGCACTGATATCAGGCAATCGGAGTCCATGGCAACCTTCACGTGTGCTACTGTAGTATTCCGGTTACACCCTGTCAAACATCTCCGCTCATCGCGCCGTGGGCCGAAGGTTTCGCGCGAAGCCGCCAGGGCGCGAAGTTGGGCAGACGGAATTTCATCACCCGTTCACGGCGTTCACTTCCTGCGTCGCCCGGCTATGCAAGGACACGAGAGTTGGGGAGGAAGCCCGAGGGGGCGCGGGTTGGCGCCGCAGCTATCCCGAGGCCCCGGTGCGCCTCGTCCACCGGGGCAATTTCGGGGATTATTCTTGATCTTTAATTGCGGCTGTGCCGGGCTGCGTTACCGACCGGCTGGCGCGCCAACCTCGCGGCCGGCCCAGATACTTGAGCGTGGCCGCCGTGCGGCTGTGCACGTGCAGCTTGTCGTACATCGAGCGCACATACGTGCGCACGGTCTCGAAGCTGATGCGCAACAGGACGGCGATTTCCTTGTTCGAATGTCCCTTGGCGAGCAACGCCAGCACCTGCTTCTCGCGTTCGCTCAGCGTTTCGACTTCCGGCGCTCGTGGCGGTGTGGGCGCCCGTGGGCTGATATTCTGGAAGTATTGCACCACGCGCCGCGCAATCTGGCGGGACATGGGCGCGCCGCCGGCGGTGATTTCGCGAATGGCCTCCAGCAGCTTGTCCTGGGGGGTGCGCTTCAGCAGGTAGCCGGTGGCCCCGGCCATGAGGGCCTTGAAGATCTGTTCGCTGTCATCATAGACGGTCAGCATCAGCACGGGCACGTCGGGCGCCATGGTTTTGAGCCGCCGCACGCACTCGGTGCCCAGCATGCCGGGCAGGTTGATGTCCATCAACACCACGTCCGGCCGGTTCCCCGCTTGAATCCGGGCGCGGCGTCAATCAGGCTGACCAGGCTGGCCCGCACGCCGGGATCGTCCTCCACCAGGGAGACGGTGATCGTTCGCGTCATGTAAGGCTCCTTTTCTTGCGGCTATTCCGGCACGGGAAAAACGAAATGGATTCTGACGCCCTGCCCGGGGGCGCTGGCCAGTTCCGCGGTGCCACCGCACTCCGCGAGCCGCGCCTGCATGTTGTGCAGGCCGTGGCCGCCCGGCGCCGCCGCCGGCGTAAAGCCGCGGCCGTTGTCCTCGATGTCCAGGCAGACCTGGCCATCCGCCAGCTTGAGCCGCAGCCAGACTTCGGTCGCCCCGGAATGTTTCAGGACATTGTTCAAAGCTTCTTTGACCGCCAGAAAAACATTGTGCCGCGCGTCGGCCCGGAGCGGCCGGTGGGGCAGATCGGTGGGTATGTCCTGCCAGCACCGCACGGGGGTGTTCTCGAAACATTCGTCGGCAAACCGGCTCACATATTCCGCAAACCGGGGCAGGTTGTCGTCCTGGGGGTTGGTGGCCCAGACGATTTCATCGAGCGCCACCACCGCCGCGCGCACCTGGCGGCCGATGCGCTCGAATTGTTGCGGGGCGGCGGCCGCGTCGGCTTGACCCTGGCCCGCGTCGCTCAACAGGGAGACCCGCGTCAGAATCCCGCCGATGTCGTCGTGCATGTCCTGCGAGATGCGCAGGCGCTCGCGTGCGATGGCGTTGCGGGTTTCCGCCAGCGCGAGGCGCCGCTTATATCTGCGGCGCGCCGCCCCGTGCACCGCGCCCGCCAACAAGCCCGCCGCGGCCAATCCGCCGGCGGCCAAAAACCAGCCGGTTTGCCAGAAGAAAGGTTGCACCGTTACGGCCAGGGCCGCGCCGGGCGCGCTCCAGACGCCATCGGCATGGCAGGCCAGGACCCGAAAAACATAATGCCCCGGCGGGATGCGCTGGTAGTAGGCCACCCGCCGCGTGCCGGCCTCGACCCACTCGCGGTCCCAACCATCCAGCCGGAACCGGAAGTGAAGTTTTTCCGGAGCGGCGAAGTTCAACGCCGTGTAATGAAAATCAAGCTCCCGCGCGCCCGGCGCAATCGTGAGGGCCCAGGGCGGCGCGTCCGCGCCGCGGGCCGCGGACGGGGTGAGGTTCTGGCTTTGCCGGTCCACCAACACCTCGTCCAGCAAGACACTGGGGGGCGGCGCGCTCCGCTCCGGCTGGCGGGGGTCTATGACCACCAGGCCCTTGATGGTGGGAAAACAAAGCTGCCCGGATTTCATTTTCAGGCCGGCCGGGGAGAATCCGCCCGCACACTCTTCCGCCGGCATGCCGTCGGTGACCCCATACGCGCGCGCATGGACAAATTTCGTTTTCCCATTCAGTACAGCCGCGAGTTCCGCCTTGCTGTACCGGAAAATGCCGCGGTTGCAGCCCAGCCACAGGCAGCCAACGTCGTCTTCCAGGATTTGCGAAACGGTGTCGTCGCCCAGCCCCTGCCGGGTCGTGAGGCCGTCGCTGCGGCCCTGCTGCCATCGGATCAGACCCGCGCCGCCGGTGCCAATCCACAGCGTGCCCTCCCGATCCAGGTAGAGCGTGCGAATGTGGTTGCTGGGAAAACCGTTGACGCTTGAGAAATTGTCCCAGCGGCCGGCGCGCACACGGCTGAGCCCGCCCGCGCTCGAACCGATCCACAGCGTGCCATCGGCGGCCGACGCGAGGGCCGTCACCGCGCCCCGGGCCACCCGGCCGGCGAACGGGGTGAAGGCGCCGTTGCGGTAATGCAACAGCCCGCCGATCGAGGTGCCGATCCATAAACCATCCCGCGCGTCTTCGCACAAGGCGGTTACCGCCACGTCCCCCAGCCACGGCTGGTCGGTTGGTGTGTAACTGGCCGCCCGTTGGCCGGCCTTCCACTGAAACAGCGCCCGTATGCAACCCCACCACAGACTGCCATCGCGCGTGGCCAGCACCGACTCCACGGCCGTATAATATTTGATAAGAGAATCGCCAAAACTGGCGAACGTTTCCGGGCCGCCGCGATAAAGCCCACCGCCGGTCGTGCCCACCCAGAGTGAACCATCGGCGGTTTCCGCCACTCCGCGGACAAAATCATGCGCCAACCCTTGCGCCGGGCCGTACACCGACACCTTCCGGCGCGCCAGGCGGTTGAGCCCGCCGCTGCGCATCCCCACCCAGAGATTGCCTTCACGGTCGGCCAGGAGGGCGCGGATGTCATCCCCGGAAAGCCCCGTTTGTTTCGTGATCGCATGAAACCGGCCCGCCTTGAAATAGTAGAGCCCGGCGTCCAGTGAGCCCGCCCAGATCGTGCCGTCGGACCCTTCCGCCAGGCTGGTCACATAGGGCCAGGGCAATCCGGAGTCTCCACCATATTTGTCCCAAACTCCATTCCGTCGGCAAAGCACCTTCCCGTCGCCAATGCTCGCCCACAGGTGGCCGTCCCGATCTTCCAGCAGACAATAAGGCGAGAGCTTTTCATTGCCCGGCGGCCCGACGCACTCGGTTAACCGGCCGCCGGCGAACTCGAACAAACCGTGTGACGAGGAAATCCACATGACCTCATGCCGGCCGCGCAACAGTGCGCGAATGAGGCCCGTCCCCAGCCCGGCCAGCGCTTCGTCCCGGACCGCCTGGCCGTTCTGCCAGAGGTTCAGGCCGGTGGCCGTGCCGACCCATACACGTCCCAGGGCATCTTCGGCCAGCGCCGTCACGTTGATGTCGCTCAAACCCTGCGCTTCCGTGAACGTGTCCATCCGTCCGTCCCGCCAGCGGCTCAAGCCGCCGCCGTACGTTCCAATCCAAAGACTGCCCTCGTGATCTTCGCAGAGCGCCCGCACCGGCACGCTGGGCAAGCCCTCGGCCAGTCCGTAGACCTTGAACCGGATGCCGTCGAACCGCACCGCCCCGGCCGGCGTCCCCAGCCACAGGTAACCGTCGCGCGTTTGCAGGATAACGCCTACGGAGTTTTGCGGCAGGCCTGCTTCCGTACCCCATGCGCGGAATACATATTCGCCGGCGGCCGAGGGTTCATTCGTGCCCGCACTGGCGCGGCGGGCCGGATACACCCCCCCGCCCGCCACCAGCGCCAGGACGGCGTGCGCTACACAGAAATTTCTTGCAGTCAAAAACATGGGCGCCCGGCCGATCTTAGGGCCTGCACAATCCGGTTGTACAGCTTTTGCTTCGATGTCATTTCTTTTGCATCCAGGCCCGCTCGATCTCCGCAGGGGGCGACGACAGGCGCAATATAACCGGCTTGATGTTGATGGAAGCGCCGCAGGAGGTCGTCGGTGGAGCCAATGTAAAATTGACCCGTGAACTGGCTCTGCAGGATATAGACGAAGCACCTGTCCGCCAGGCTTTACTACATTGAAGCTGGTGGAGGGTAGGAGACTTGAACTCCCGACCGTCAAGGACGCGGCAGGATTACGCAACGGTTATGCGGGGCTGCGCGCGGGCGCGGGCGGGGTCAGGCCCAGTTCCTCCAGCACGATGTCCGCGGCGCGGGCGGCGGCGCCGGGTGGGCCGAGCCGGGCGGACACCTCCCGCAGGCCGGCGAGCTGGGCGGCGCGCTCCGGCGTGTCGCCGAGCAGCGGCGCCAGCGCGGCGGCGAGCGCGTCTGGCGTCGCGTCGCGCTGGATGAATTCCGGGCAGACGGTCCGGCCGGCGATCAGATTGACCATGCCGATGTGCGCGACGCGGATGAGCAGGCGTCCGAAGAAATACATCAGCGGCGAAGCTTTGTACACCACCAGCATCGGACAGCCCATGAGCGCGGTTTCCAGGGTCGCGGTGCCGGAGGCGACCAGCGCGGCGCGGGCCTGGCGCAGCACCTCGCGCGTTACACCCACCACCAGTTCGCAGTGCGCCGGGCCGCCGGTCAGCGTCGCGAGCCGGCCCCGGACCAGGGCGGCCACCTCGGCGGACGGCGCGGCGATCAGGAAGCCGGCTCCGGGCACGGCGCGTTCGAGCCGCGCGGCGGCAGCCCACAGCACTGGCAGGATGCGGTCCACTTCCTGCCGGCGGCTGCCGGGCAGCAACGCGATGCGGACGGCGCCCGGCCAGGGCAGGGCCTGGGCCGGCGCCGCCCGCGCCGCCTGCGCAGCGTCCACCAGCGGAGCCGGCGAAGACCTGCGGCTCGAAGGGGAAGATTGCCATCAGCCGGTGGACCAGGCGCGCCATGTGCGGAATGCGCGCGCGGTGCCAGGCCCAGACCTGCGGGCAGATATAATACAGCACCGGGATGCCTAGCTTCCGCATTTTCGCCGCAAACCGCAGATTGAAACCGGGATAGTCCACCAGCAGCACCGCGTCCGGGCGGCGCGCCTGGGCGCGGGCCACCAAGTCGGCGAATACGCGGCGGAAAAAACCATAGCGGCGCAGCACTTCGCCGAGGCCCATCACGGCCATCGCGTGGGTGTCATACAGGATCTCCGTGCCGGCGGCGCGCAGGTCGTCGCCGCCGATGCCCCAGAACTGCAGGCCGGGCGCGCGCGCGTGCGCGGCACGAACCAGCTCGGCGGCGCGCTGGTCGCCGGAGATTTCGCCGGCGATCACGAGCACGGAGCGGGTCACGAACTGCCCTCCCGGACGCGGCGGGTGATTTCCACGGCGAGCTTCAGCGCCTCCGCGGCCTGGGCGCCGGAGACCAGCGGCTGGTTGCGCCCGGCCACGCACCGGACGAACGACCGCAATTCGTTGGCCAGCGGCTCGCCCTTTTCGAGCGGCACCTTGTCGCGCGTGATGCGCATGCCGTCCTTGCGGTAGATCAACCCCTCCTGCGCCTGGTAGTCCAGCGAGACGTAGCTGTCCGGCAGGAACACGCGGATCTTGCGCATTTTTTCCGGGCTGATCCGGCTGGCGGTGACGTTCGCCACGCAGCCGTTGGCGAACGCCAGCCGCACGTTGGCGATATCCTCGCTGAGGCTGAGCACCGGAAGGCCGACGGCGCGGATGTCGCTCACCGGCGCGCCGACGAGATGCAGGATGACCTCGAGGTCGTGGATCATCAGGTCCAGCACGACGCTGACCTCCGTGCCGCGCGGCGCCGCGCCGTCGCGCGGCGGCGGGTAGGGCGCCAGCCGGTGCGCTTCGATGAACTTGGGCGGCTTGTTGATGCTATCGAGGTAGCTCAGTACCGGGTTGAAGCGTTCCACGTGGCCGATTTGCAGGAGGCACCCGTGCTCGCGGGCCAGCCGCACCAGGTCCTCCGCCTCGGCGGTGGTGGCGGCGATGGGCTTTTCCACCAGCAGGTGCCGGCCGCACTCCAGCAGGACGCCGGCGACCGCGCGGTGCCGGTCTGTGGGCACGACGACGCTGAGCGCCTCCGTCGCGGCGGCCAGATTCTCCAGGGAGGGAAAACTGCGCGTGCGGTATTTCCGGGCGATCGCCGCGGCACGGTCCGCGTCCACGTCATACACGCCCACCAGCTCGGCCTCCGGCAGCTCGGAATAAATCCGGGCATGATACTGCCCGAGGCTCCCCACGCCGATCACACCGACTTTGATTTTAGTATCGTTCATTATAGCAGCCTCTGCTTAAAATCCGAATATCGAAACACGAAATCCAAAATAAATTCGAAATTCAAATGAAGCAAAGGTTGAAAACAATGCTGCTTTTCCACTCTTTGTTTTTCCGTTTTCTTTATTCGATATTATTTCGAATTTCGCTATTCGGATTTCGGATTTTCTCTTCTTCTGTTTCCATCGCCACCAGCGCCAGGCCCTGACGGTCGGCCTGCGCGACCAGCGCCGCGCGGTCCAGCAGGATGGCGCGGTGCGCCTCGACGGCCAGCGCCGCGGCCCGGATCTTCCGCAGCAGCTTGAGGGTGTGCGCCCCGACGACCGGGATGTCGAAGCGCATATCGTGTCCGCGCTTGGCGACCTTGACGACGACGCAGCCCGGTCCGCCGAGCCGGCCGGCCCGCACGATGGTCTCGTCCGTGCCCTCGAAGGCTTCGACGGCCAGGATCGTGCCCTGCTTGACGACCACGGTCTGTCCGATATCCAGGCCGCTGGTCAGCTTGGCCGCCTGCCGGCCCAGGGCGATGTCGGCGCGTTCCGTCTCCGTGGGCGCGCGGGCGCCGAGCACGCCGGGGCCCGGCATGTGGTCTTCCATGAACAGGCTGGCGGGCTTCAGCTCGATGCCGATCTTCCGCAATTCCTCGCCCATCGCTCCGAAGATGGTTTCCGCGTTGCGCGTGCGCAGCCGGCCGAGCAGCGCGAGGAGTTCGCGGTCCATGCGCATGCGAAAAAGGTTGGTTGGCGTGATCTGGCCGGCCATGACCACTTCGCGGGCGCCGCTGTCCTTGAGCGCGGCCAGCGCCGCGCCCAACTGGCCCATGTTGACCCAGGCCACGCGGTCCACGCACCGCGCGATGGCCCGGTCGGTTTCGCCCTTGAACGCCAGGGCGAACAGATGCGGGACGCCCTGCCGGCGCGCCGATGCGGCGAGCAGCAGGGGATAGACACCCCGGCCGGCGATGATGCCCAGAGTCGTTGGAACCGGTTCCTTCATAGCGCGCCTACCTCGGCGGGTGAGCATGCCGGATTCGGGCCTGTTTGTAAAACAGAACCGCGAGCAGCGGCGGCAGGCACCAGGCGAGTTCCACGGTCACGGCCCAGGCATTGTGCCGGCAGAAGAACTGGCTGAAGTCCGCCTTTTGCAGGTGCAGAAAGAGGACGTGAGGCGCGATGTAATAATGGCTGTTGATCGGCCAGAGGGCCATGAGGCCGTAGGGCGGGCGCAGATCCTCGGTCACCCAGTCGGCCGCCAGATGGCTGAGGGCGATCAGCGTCAGGCCGATAAAGGCCAGCCAGCCGGAGGCCACGGCGCCGGGGCGGTCAGCCCCGCGCGCCGGCCACCACCGTCCGATCAGCCACAGCGCCAGGGCGGCGAGCAGCGACCAGCCGAGGGTGTGCGTGTACAACCGGTGGGCGGCGTTCAGCGAACCCATGAACAAGCCCGGGAGGTAGTCCAAGTCCGCCGCCGTGGCCGCCGCGACCGACAAGCACAACAGCCCCCGGCTTGGCCGGAGGGTGGCGCGCAACGATGCGCCGCGAGCGCGCGGCACAAAAAAGGCCGCGCCGAGCGCGAGACCGATCAGACTATGCGCCACCGGCGACGGCATAAGAATATACAATCCAAATCATCGGAGCGGCTCGAAGCATGGCCGCAAAAGAGCACAGCGAACGCAGAACTGGCTGGGCGCTTTGCATTACCAACCATCCAAATCGTGCTTTCCAGAGAAGCTTTTTGACAGGATGTACAAGATTCTACAGGATTGGCCGCTGTCGCCGTGCCAGCTATCCATTCACAAACTAACAACCTTCCTGTAAAATCCTGTTAATCCTGTCAAATATTATTCGGTTGCGGCTGTGCCGCGTCAGGATCTTTCGTGGCGATTCGGGTGGTTCTCCGAGAATCTCACTGCGACGGCAGCGCGTCCTGGACGGCCTTGACCAGCTCCGCCACCTGGAGATCGCGGGCGAGGATCACGCCGTTGCGATCGAGCAGGAAGTTGGTGGCGTCGCCGAAGATCCCCAGCTTCTTCGTCAGCGCCGGATCGTTGGCGATCTGTGGCCAGGGCATGTTGTGGGCCTGGGCGAACGACTCCAACCCGGCCGGCTGGATTTCGAGATTGATGCCGATGATATCAAAACCCTGGCTGTGATAGCGCTTGAACATGGCCGCCTGCGCGGGCAGCGCGCGTTGCCACGGCTCCCACGCGCGCGCCCAGCAATCCACCAGCACCACCCGGCCGCGATAGTCCGCCAGCCGCACCGCCTTCCCTTGCAGGTCCGTCGCCTGAAAATCCGGGAACAACTGGCCCGGCCCGAGCTTGGCCAGCTTCCGTTGCCGCTCCATGGCGGTGACGGAGATCGAGTTCGCGCCCTTGGCTGCCGCCCGCGTCACGGCAAGCGGCACCTCCCGGCCCCAGCCTCCGGTGAAGGGATATTGTTCCGGATCGTAATAGGGGCTGGCCTTGAATTCCTTGATCAGCCGGCTCACGGCGGCTTCGTCGCCCAGCCGGGCATAGCAGTCCGCCATGCGCGCGTACACGCCCGCCATCTTCTTCGGACAGCGCGGGCCGTACTGCGCGAGAATGTTCTTCAGCACGTCCAGCGCCCGCGGATAATCCCGCAGCATCTGGCCGAAGACCAGGGCCTTGACCTGGTTGACTTCCACGAGCTGCTCCCACGCCTGCGCTTGTTCCGCGCGGGCGGCCATCTGCTCCAGATCCCGGAAGACGCCGTCCCACTCGGTTTGGGTGTGATAGCCCTGGCCCATGGCCTGCAGCCGGCTAAGCAGCGTATTCAGCTCAACGGCGGACGCGGCCGGCGCCACGGGCGCGCCTTGGACCGTCAGGACCGCTGCGGCCAGCGTCACCAGGGCGGCCGCCATCAACGTTATCAATCGGTTCATGTTCCTCTCCTGTGCCATCGCGGCGGCAGTGTACTGCATCCCGTCCGAAAAATAAAGCAACTACCGCGCCCCGGGATTCGCGCCTGGAAAGTGGGAGCAATGGAATTTATCCGCAGATTATCGCAGATTCACGCAGATTTGAGACCAGACGTTTGTATTGGAGGCTCGGAGCACCAAAATTGAGCAGGAGGCTCCTCGTGAGTTTCGTGGCTTTGAGGTAGTGGAGGACCTGTGCCTCGTCGCCGCCGCTAAACGCGGACAGGGCCTTCAGCTCAACGATAAGTTCATCGAAGCACAAGAAATCGGCCCGGTAGGGCGTGCTCAGTTGTTCGCCCTTGTAGTAGACCGGGACGGGATGTCCGCGCAGGAAAGGTATACCGCGCAAGGCAACTCCCTCGCCAACGCCTCCTGGTATACGGCCTCAAGGAAACCGGGTCCCAACTCGCGATGCACCTCCATCGCGGCACCGATAACGGCATAGGTCTGTTCGTCCCGCTTGTCTTCCGATTTCATCGTTCACCTCCCATCTGCGAAAATCTGCGAAATCTGCGGATAAAATCCGTCCGCTAACTAACTCCGCGTCACACGGCCAGTTCTTTGGACAGCCGATCGAAGACCAGGCGCATGAGCGGCTCGAGGTGGACAATGTCCACGCGGTTGTAGTCCAGCAGCGTGTCCAGCGACGCCGGGCAACCCGCCTGGTATTCGTGCCACAGGCGGACAGCATCCCAGCCGTCGAGCCCGCGCAGGCGGTCGTTGCGCTCCAGGCCGGCCATTTCCTCGATGCGCTTGAGCCCGCCGCGGTAGCCCAGCAGGTGGAGCGGAAAGCGCAGGTCAATATGGATGTGGTTGAAGAAATTGTACGGAAACCGCGCGCGGATCAGCGGCATGTCGAAAGACGCGCCGTTGTAGGTTACGATCAGCGGATGGCTCTCGATCAGTTCGCGCACCGCCTCCAGATTTCTATCGGCGACAAACGAATGCACCGTGCGGCCGTCGTAGCAGCCGATCACGGTGATCGCGTCGCTCGCGTGCAGCCCGGTGGTTTCGATGTCCACGTACAGCGCCCGGCCGCCGAGATCCCCGAAGGCGCGCCATTTATGCCGGCCCGGCAGGGCGGCATCGAACCAGGCCCAGTCGCCGCGCGCCCAGCGCTGCTGCGATTCTTCCGCCGCGCGCCGGATCCGGTCGCCGCGCGGGCCGCGGAGCACATCCCCGCCGCGATCCGCCAGTTCCTGCCAGGACCGTAGCCCGGCCTGCCACAGCCGGCGCTCGGTGGCCGGTCCGACGCCCGGCAGATGCAGAAAGGTTTGTTGCAGCACGCGGAAGCTTACCCGCGCCCAGCGTGAAAGCCACGCCATAAATTATTCTTCTGGTTTTCTAACTACGGACGGATCACGGATGAGGACGGGCAGTCAGAATTTTGCCACGGGACAGAATTGACAGAATCATTTACGGCAGAACCCTCAGGGCTGATCCGATCTCCTCATAATTGGGCCACGGACAGCGGCCTTTTTCGACCGCCATCGTTCAATTGTGCCGCAGGCTGCGGCACAATTACCACGACCACCAATGCTTTTTCGCGGGCGGGGCCGGTGACGCCGGCGGCCCCGCCTGAGAGGATGGGACAAGCGCGACGGGGACCATGGGCGGGGGCGGCGGCGCGGGATGCTGGGCGCGGTAGGCGGCGATGGCGGCCAGGCCCTGGCTCAGCAGCTCGCGCGCCTTGGCGTCGCGCACGGCGTAGCTCGGGCTGCCGAAAATGACCACGAGGACGCGGTCCCCGCCGCGCTGCGCGGTGGCGGCGATGCCGTAGCCGCCGGCCTTGATGTAGCCGGTCTTCAGCCCGTCGCAGCCCGGGAAATTATGCCGGTCCTGGCCCCGGTAATTTTCCAGCAGATGATTGTGGGTGCGGATGGTCAGCGCCGGCTGGACGCGAAAGACGCGTTCGGCGGTGGCGGTGTAGCGCAGGGTGTCCTTGTGCCTGAGTACGGCCAGCGCCAGCCTGGCGAAATCGCCGGGCGTGGACACATCCGGCTCTTCGCCCGCGCCGGGCGGCAGACCGTGGACGGAATGAAAGACGGTGGCCGTCATGCCCAGTGCCTGGGCGCGCTGGTTCATCAGCCCGACAAAGGCCTCCGGGCTCCCCGCGATGTGCGTGGCCAGCGCGACGGCGGCGTCGTTGGCCGACTGGACCATCAACGCGTAGAGCAGTTCGTCCACGGTGAAGATCTCGTTCTCCTTGAGAAAGACTTGGGTGCCGCCCATTTTCGCGGCGGCGGCCGTGGCGGTGATGCGGTCGGTGAGCTTCAGCCCGCCCGATTCGATTTTTTCCAGGATGATCAGCAGATCCATCAGCTTGAGCGTGCTGGCCGGATAGCCGCGCGTGTCGGCCTGGTCTTCGAAGAGCACGCGGTCGGTGGCGGCGTCCACGGCAATGGCGCCCAGATAGGGATCGCGTACGCAGACGGCGATCTCGGCGCGCCCGGTGCTTCTGACGACCGGCTTTTTGGCCGTGGCGGCCTGGGCGCTGCAACTGGCAGCCAGCCAGAATATGCCCATCCACGTGATCCAAGATGTCTTCATGATGTGCTCCGTAAAAAGGCGCGACAGTCCCGCAGCCGGACCGAGAAGTCAAGCGGAATGCGCCCGCCTGCGCAAATCTGCTCATCCATCGGTAACCCACCCCTCACATTTCACTATCCGGCCGGATAATGAAATGTGAGGGGTACCCTGAGCGTCTGCATCTGAATAACAATAAAGATCGTGGGGCAATCAGCGATCAGTGAGCTCCTGCACCAAGACATCCGATCGCTGACGCCAGCCAAGCAGCACTTTCCAGGGCATCGTGTGATTCTCGAGGCGTTCGCCCTGGTCCGCAGATTCCGGGACACGCGGTCAGGATGGCGTTTCCTGCAGGAATTGATGCAGCGTGGGCTGGATGTCGCCGGCGAGGTAGACGGACCAGGCGCGGCGGACGGCCGGCCAGCGGTTCAGTCCGGCGGCGGACTTCCGGCACAGGGCGGCCACGGAACGCCGGATGGCGGCGCCGGACCGGACGCCGGCGGCGGTGGCCTTGGCGCGGGCGCGATCGGTGCCGGAGGTCTTGCCGGTGACGTGGGGATTGCCGGCGACATCAAGCAGGTCGTCCGCCAACTGGTAGGCGGTGCCGAGCAGGTAGCCCGCCTCGCGCAGCGCCTCCTGGCGGTCCGGGCTCCGGCCGGCGGCGGCCAGCGCCGCGAACGCGAACAGGCCGCCGGTCTTGCGCCGGGCGATGCTGACGATCTGGCGCCACTGCGAGGGTTGGCGGCGGCACAACAGTTCCTGCTCGGATTCGGCCTCGCAGACTTCGCCAGCGAGATTGACAAAATCGTTCAGCAGGCGGCCGCGCTCTACGGAGCGCACCAGGTGGATGGCCTTGAAGAACAGCAGGTCGCCCAGCAGGATCGCGCCGGAGGTGCCGTTCGCCACCCAGAACGACGGCGCGCCGCGGCGCAGCGTCCCGCCGTCAATGACATCGTCGTGCAGCAGGCTGGCGGCATGGATCATCTCCACCGCGGCGGCGGCGTGGCGGAGCGTGGCATCCGCGGGGCCGGTCGCGGCGCCGACCCGGAAGACCAGCGAAGCGCGCAGCATCTTGCCGCCGTTGATAAACGGCGCGAACTCGTTGGCCCGCGGTTTGAGGGTGGTTTCGGTCATCGTCTCTTTGATCAAGCTGCGCGTGGCGGCGAGCTGGCGCTGCAGGGCGTCCGGCATGGGCGTGGTTGGCATGCGCTGAACATACGGCAGGCGGGCGGGCAGCGTCAACAGGACAATCTTGCGCCGGGGCGCGCAGTGGGGCATAGTAATGGCCCGCCGCGGGGCGGGTGACCTCCTGGGAGCACGTCATGGAAGCCTTGCAGCCGTCGGAAAAATTCAAAGGCCCGCCGGGGCCGGTGGTCCTCGTGATCATGGATGGCATGGGGATCGGCAAATATCCCGAGGGCGACTACGTGCGGGCGGCGAACACGCCGCACCTGGACTGGCTGCGGGCGCACACGGTGCATACCCAGCTCAAGGCGCACGGCCAGGCGGTCGGCATGCCGAGCGACGAGGACATGGGCAACAGCGAGATCGGCCACAACGCCATCGGCTGCGGCCGCGTGTTCGACCAGGGCGCCAGCCTGGTGAACCAGGCCATCGCCAGCCGCGCGCTGTTCGCGGGCGCGGCGTGGCAGGAACTGGTGGGCAATGTGCGGGAGCACGGGTCCACGCTGCACTTCCTCGGGCTGTTCTCCGACGGCAATGTGCACAGCCACATCAACCACCTCGAAGCCCTGCTGCGGGAGGCCCAGGCGGCGGGTGTGCGCCGGGCGCGCATCCACATCCTGCTCGACGGCCGCGATGTGCCGCCGACCTCGGCGCTGGTCTACGTGGACCGGTTCGAGGCTTTCCTTAAGGAGCTCAACGCCGGCGGAGCGGTGGATTATGCCATCGCCTCCGGCGGCGGCCGCATGCAGATCACCATGGACCGCTACGAGGCCGACTGGGGCATGGTGGCCCGGGGCTGGGCCGCCCACGTGCGGGGCGAGGGGCCGTGTTTCGCCACGGCGCGCGCCGCGATCGAAACCCTGCGGCAGCAAAAACCGGGCGTGATTGACCAGGATCTGCCGCCGTTTGTGATCGCCCGCGACGGCCGGCCCGTCGGCCCGATTGTCGCCGGCGACAGCGTGATCTTCTTCAACTTCCGCGGCGACCGCGCGATCGAGATCAGCCGGGCGTTCGAGGATGAAGCATTCGACAAGTTCGACCGCGGCCCGCGGCTGGCGGTGCAGTATGCCGGCATGATGCAATACGACGGCGATCTCGCCATTCCCAAGAAATACCTGGTGGCGCCGCCGGGCATTGTCCGGACGGTGGGCGAATACCTGGCGCACAGCGGCGTCCGGCAGTTGGCGATCAGCGAGACGCAGAAATTCGGCCACGTGACCTATTTCTTCAACGGCAACCGCTCGGGGAAATTCGACGAGCGCCTGGAGGATTATGTCGAAGTCCGCTCCGACCGCGTGCCGTTCGAACAGCGGCCGTGGATGAAAGCCGGCGAGGTCACCGACAAGCTGGTCGCCGCCATCCTGCGCCGGCGGAACAAGTACCGGTTTGTGCGCGTGAATTACGCCAACGGCGACATGGTCGGCCACACCGGCGTGTACCCGGCCGTGCAAATCGCCGTGGAAACCGTGGACCTGTGCCTGGGCCGCGTGATGCAGGCCGTCGCCGCGGCGGGGGGGATCCTGGTGGTCAGCGCCGATCACGGCAATGCCGACGACATGTATGAGCACGACAAGAAGACCGGCGCGACGGTATGCGATCCGGCCACCGGCCAGCCCAAGCCCAAGACCAGCCACTCGCTCAATCCGGTGCCGGCGTATTTCTACGATCCGGCCGGCGTCGCCGGGCTACGGCTGGCCGCGCAGCGGGGCCTGGGCATCAGCAGCCTCGCGGCCACGTGTCTCCAGTTGCTGGGCTTCATCCCGCCCGCGGACTACGATCCCAGCGTCGTGGATGTCGGATAGTGTTTAAGTACAGAAATGTATTTCATGATATTAACAAATACAATAAAGTGACGATTGCACGTTGCGTAACAAAGAGCCGAAAGCATTAGTTGTTGATTAAAAACAACTTGCGATGTTTGATATCGATGGATGGCATGTTTATTGCTATTCGTACCGCGCGGATTTCAAAGCCTTGCGCGGAGGATGCGGCGGCATGCCCAGCGAAAGATAAGCGTGAAGCCAGGCAAGGCTAGGCGGTAAACCCGGGTTAAGAAAAAAGGAGTGACCTATGAATGGCTGCTGTGAAAAAGAAAATCGGCCCTCGTTGCCGGAAATGTTCGGATCGGATGTTTTTAACGATGCAGCGATGCGCGCCCGGCTGCCGAAGAATATCTACAAGAAGCTGCGCGCGACGATTGACGGAGGCAAGGAACTGGAGGTGGCGGTGGCCGATGTGGTGGCCAACGCCATGAAGGATTGGGCGATCGAGAAGGGCGCCACGCATTTCTGCCATTGGTTCCAGCCGATGACCGGCATTACCGCCGAGAAGCACGACTCGTTCATCTCGCCCACCGCCGACGGCCGGATCATGATGGAGTTCAGCGGCAAGGAGCTGACCCAGGGCGAGCCGGACGCTTCCTCGTTCCCCTCCGGCGGCATCCGCGCCACCTTCGAGGCCCGCGGTTACACCGTGTGGGATTGCACGTCGCCGGTGTTCATCAAGACCGACGGCACCAACACCACCCTGTTCATCCCGAGCTCCTTCGCCTCCTACACGGGCGAGGCGCTGGACAAGAAGACGCCCCTGCTGCGCTCGATGGACGCCCTGAACAAGCAGGCGCTGCGCGTCCTGCGCATACTGGGCAACACCACCAGCAAGCGGGTGACCGCCACGCTGGGCGGCGAGCAGGAATATTTTCTCATCGACCGGTCCTTCGTGGAACAGCGCGCTGATCTCCGCTTCGCCGGGCGCACGCTGTTCGGCGCGCCGCCGCCCAAGGGGCAGGAGCTGGAAGACCAGTATTTCGGGGCGATCCACGAGCGCGTGGCCTCGTTCATGGCTGATCTGAACGAAGCGCTGTGGCGGCTCGGCGTGCTCGCCAAGACCCAGCATAACGAGGTGGCGCCGGGCCAGCACGAGATCGCCCCGGTCTATGCCACGGTCAACATCGGCGTGGACCATAACCAATTGACGATGGAGCTGATGCAGCGCATCGCCCGCAAGCATGACTTCGTCTGCCTGCTGCACGAGAAGCCCTTCGCCGGCATCAACGGGTCCGGCAAGCACAACAATTGGGCCGTCGGCACCGACGACGGCATCAACCTGCTGAATCCCGGCGACACGCCGCACGACAACATGCAGTTCCTGGTGTTCCTGTTCGCCGTGATCCGCGCGGTGCACAAGTATGCCACCCTGCTGCGCGCCACGGTGGCCACGCCGGGCAACGACCACCGCCTCGGCGCCAACGAGGCGCCGCCGGCGATCGTCTCGATCTTCCTGGGCGACCAGCTCACGGACATCTACCAGCAGCTCAAGAAGGGCGCGGCCAGCAGCTCGAAGCAGGGCGGCACGCTCCAGCTCGGGGTGACCACGCTGCCGTCCATCCCCAAGGACACCACGGACCGCAACCGGACCTCGCCGTTCGCGTTTACCGGCAACAAATTCGAGTTCCGCATGCCCGGCAGTTCGCAATCGCTTTCCGGCCCGAACTTCGTGCTCAACACGATCGTCGCGGAATCGCTGTCCGAAATCGCCGACGAACTGGCCGGCGCCAAGAACCTGGCCGCCAAGGTTCAGGCGCTGCTCCAGCGCTACGCCAGGGAGCATGAAGCCATTCTGTTCAATGGCGACAACTATACGGAGGCGTGGGTCAGGGAGGCTGCGAAGCGCGGCTTGCCCAACATCCGCAACTGTGTGGATGGCCTCCACGCCATGATTACGCCGGAAAACACCAGGGTCATGATCAAGCACGGCACGCTGCCGGCGAACGAGATCACGGCGCGGCACGAGATCCTGCTCGAGAACTACGCCAAGGTCATCAACATCGAGGCCCAGACCATGCTCCAGACCGCCCGGCGCGAGATTCTCCCGGCCGTGCTGCAGTTTGCCGCCGACGTGGCCGGCGGCCTCAACGCCGTCAAGGCCGCCGGCGCCAAGCCGGATACCCAGCGCCGGCTGCTCCAGCAGGTCAATGACGGCGCCGGCAAACTGGAAAGCGCGGTGGACGGTTTGGCGGCGGCGGTCGCGAAGGTGGCCCACGCGGGACATGCCGACAAGAAAGCGGCCGCTTATCGCGACCTGGTGGTGCCGGCCATGGCAGAGCTGCGCCAGGCCGCCGACGCGCTCGAGCCGATCGTGGGCGCGGAGTACTGGCCGCTGCCGACCTACGCCGAAATGTTGTTCCAGCGATGAGCCCCCGGTCAAGCCGGCGGTGCGCCGGCAGCACGGGGTGTGGACAGGAGTCCATCCTTACGTGTGTTGGCGCGGGGCTGGAAGCCCTGCCCACATCAGGAATGCGGGGCGGACCCACAGGCCTCTGGCGGCGTTTTGTATCTCCGCTCCGACACCCGCTACATGGGCGGCGTTGTTGACGGAGCGCAGCCCCCCGGCGTAGATTGGGTCCGGTGGCGGTGGGCGCAGGGCATCTTATGATGTATCGGCTGATCATTTTATCCGGTCCGTTGCAGGGCCAGCAGGTCTCGGTGGGCCCGCAGCCCATGACCCTGGGCCGGGCGGCGGAGTGCGAACTGGTCATCCCCGACGCGGAATTGGCCGGCCGCCACGCGGTGCTCGAGCAGCGCCGGGGCGGGCTTTTCATTCTCGACCTGGGCACGATGAACCGGCTGCTGGTCAACCGGCGCGAGGTGCGCGCGGCCAAACTGAAGCACGGCGACACCGTCGAGCTCGGGCGCACGCGGTTCCTGGTGCAGGCCCTGGTGCAGGCGGAAGTGGAGGCGGCGCCGGCGCGCCGCCGGCCGTGGCACCGGTGGCTCCCGGCGTTGGGTCTGGCTGGCGGCCTCCTGCTGGCGCTGCTGTGGGGCGGCGTGCGGATGCGGTCCGCCGGCCGCGCCAGCCCACCACCGCCCCGCCCGGAAGCGCGCCGGCCAGGCTCGCCGGTCGGAGCGTCGGCGCCCGGCCCGCTGGAAACGCCGCCCGCGGCGGAGGACGTGCGCCGACTGCGCGAGGAGCTGAGCTTGATCCGGGAAGCCGTGCGCCAGTTGGCCGCAACGACACAGGCGCCGCCGGCCCGCCTGGTGGCGCCGGCCCCCGCAGCACCGCCGCGCCTCCCGCGGGCGGCCCAGCCCGCCCTGCGCCTGCTCGCCCTGGAACAGAACCGTCTGCCGGACCGCCCGGAATTCGACGAGATGCGCCTGCTGCATATTACCCTCGCGCCCGCCGCCGCCCCGCTGCCGGAGACCGCTGCCATCCATATCCAGGTGGCGTTCTTCGACGCGGACGAATACACCGGCGCACGGTCGCCCACGGCGGCCCTGACCCTGCAGACCGAGCTGACCCCGCCGGCGGCGTGGAACCGCCAGGACCCGGTCGTGCTCACCGCCAGTTGCGTCGTGCCACACGGGCTCCGCGACCGCCAGTTGCTGGCCGGCCGTAAAATGCGTTTTGCCGGATACCGCGTGCGGGTGTATGCTGACCGCGAACTGCACGCCGAGGAGGCCCGGCCCCAAGCCCTGCTGGGCGAGGAATAGTCATAGACCCCAAGCGGGGAACGTACGAACGCCATGAAGCGTGATAAAATATCCGCCTGCGTGATCGCCTTCAACGAGGAGCGCAAGATCCGGCGCTGCCTCCAGAGCCTGTCGTGGTGCGACGAGATCATCGTCGTGGACAGCTTCAGCACCGATCGCACCGTCGAGATCAGCCGCGAATTCACCGAGCGGGTTTATCAACGCGATTGGCTCGGCTACGTCGGTCAGCGCAATACCGTCCGTGAAATGGCCTGCCACCCCTGGATTTTTTTCCTCGATTCCGACGAGGAGGTCTCACCCGGCCTGCGCGAGGAAATCCTCGCCGAATTCGAACACGGGCCCGGCGAGTTTGCCGGGTACAGATTTCCCCGCCAGGTTTACTACCTCGGCCGCTGGATCCGGCACGGCGAATGGTATCCCGACGTCAAGCTCCGCCTGTTCCGCAAAGACCACGGCCGCACCGAGGGCCAGGAGCCCCACGACAAGGTGGTCGTCAACGGCCCGGTCAAGCAGCTCCGCAACGCCATCTGGCATTACACCTACGACGACATGCGGGACCATTTCGAGACGCTCAACCGGTTTTCGACCATCACCGCGGAGCAGAAATTCATGCAGGGCAGCCGCTTTCGCTGGAGCGACCTGCTGTTCCGCCCCTTCCTGCGCTTTTTCCGCGGGTATTTTCTCCGCGCCGGCTTTCTCGACGGCGCCCACGGCTTCATCATCGCCTGGGCCTGCGCCTATGGCGCCTTCATGAAATACGCCAAGCTCTGGGAGCTCACCCTCCGCCAGAAGGATCCGTTCAAGGATCTGCCGGAGAAGTGATCCTGCCGGGAGTTACGGAGGGACCTGGCAAGGCTTCGGCCTAATAGCCCAAGCTGCGGCGGAGTTCTTCGTGGGCGGGGCTTCCAGCCCCGCGCTGGAGTTTGGTTTTGATCTAGCGCGAGCAGCGATGGTTTTCAGAAAGAGCAGAATTTTGTGCTTG
>JAPLSZ010000038.1:0-860 GCA_026398385.1 Kiritimatiellota bacterium
CCAATATTTGACGAACGGCTGGCTCGTGGCGGCCTCGCTCTGGGCAATCTCGTCCTCATGATGCGGGCAAATATTGTCCACGCCGCCGGTGTGCAGGTCGAAGCTCGGCCCGAGATATTTCATGCTCATGGCGCTGCACTCGATGTGCCAGCCGGGCCGTCCCCGGCCCCACGGCGCGTCCCATGCCACATCGCCATCCTTCTCGTCCCAGGCTTTCCACAGCGCAAACTCAGCGGCGTTTTCCTTTTCGTATTCGTCCTGCGCCACGCGCGCCCCGGCGCGCAGCCCGGACATATCGAGGTGCGCCAGCTTGCCGTAGCCCGGAAACTTGGCGATGCTGAAATAGATCGAGCCGTCGTCGGACGGATAGGCAAAGCCTTTGGCGAGCAGCGTCTTGATCAACGCGAGCATTTCCGGGATGTGGTCCGTCGCCGCCGGATAATGTTCCGCCCGCTCCACGCGCAGGGTCTGCAGGTCCGCGAAAAAAGCCTCGATATACTTCCGCGTGAACTCCTTGAGCGGCAGCCCCTGTTCGCGCGAGGCGCGGATGGTCTTGTCGTCCACGTCGGTCAGGTTCATCACCTGCTGCACCTGGAAGCCGCGGAATTTGAGGTAACGCCGGAGCAGGTCCTCGAAGAGGTAGGCGCGAAAATTGCCGATATGCGCATGGTTGTACACCGTGGGCCCGCAGGTGTACATGCGCACCAGCCCCGGATCCCTCGGCTGCAACTCCTCGCGCTGCCGCGTCAGCGTGTTGTAAATGCTCAACCCCATCCTGCGCCCAGCCTCCCCGCGAATATATTCTCGGCCGTAGAAGCGACGTCCCGTCGCTTTGAAAAGCGTCCAGTGGACGCTTCTAC
>JAPLSZ010000038.1:865-1642 GCA_026398385.1 Kiritimatiellota bacterium
CGAGATCCCCGGCAACGGCGGAAGTCTAAGCACAATCCCCCGCCGCTGACAACGTCAGATCGTTTCAGATCCGCCGCGGCGCCGCGCTGGCCCAGCGCCAGCCAACTAGGCGGACGAAATCCGCCTTTACACGCCCAAGATGTCCACCGGGCTGATTGGGGTCCGGTCTTTAATAATCTAATCAGTTACACGAGACTGTATAAGAGGGCATCCAACGATGTCCTTTCACCCTCTGCCCACGACGCGCGCGGTTTGGCCAACACGCTATTTCCGCTTATCGAACGTCAGGTAGGCGGGGCTCTCCGCATCGTGAGTTTGAGCACGTCGGCGCTCAGGCGCTGCGCAGCGATCTTCGGCGCGAGGGCAACCCTGACCGACAGGCGCTCGGCCTATGGAGTTCACCGGGCAACCCGCGCAGCGTCGCCTCATGCACGCGACCGTCCCCGGTGGGCGCGATAGAAGCGGATCAGGGCGTTGGTGGAGGAATCGTGGGCTAGGGGCGCAGCGGCTGCGGCCGGCAGTTCCGGCAAAATGCGCGCGGCCAGTTGCTTGCCGAGTTCCACGCCCCATTGGTCGAAGCTGAAGATGTCCCAGATCACGCCCTGGGTAAGAATCTTGTGTTCGTAGAGCGCGATGAGCTGCCCCAGCACGCTGGGCGTCAATTCCGCCGCCAAAATGCTATTGGTGGGCCGGTTGCCTTCGAAGACGCGGTGCGGCACGAGTTTGGACGGCGCGCCCTCGGCGATGACCTCATCCGCCGTCTTGCCGAAAGCCAGG
>JAPLSZ010000096.1 GCA_026398385.1 Kiritimatiellota bacterium
CTGAGGCAGACGCTTGTCCTTTTTGGGCGACAGCAGGCCGGCGAACGGATTAACGTCCACGTGGCGCTCGCGCACGAGGAAACGGAAAAAGGACCGGAGCGCGGAGAGCTTGCGGCCGATGCTCGTGGCGGCGCTGCCGACTTTCTGCAACCCGGCCAAAAAGCGCCGCGCGCCATACCGGTCCACTTCCTTCCACCGAAACGGGGGCCGGCCGTCCGCCCCCCACTGCTGGGCGACGAACTGCGCCAGGTCAATCCGATAGGCATTGAACGTGTGCTCCGAGAAATCGCGTTCGCCGCGCAGGTAGTTGAAAAAGTGCGCCAGACACGGGTCTGCCGGCACCGCCGCGGTCTTCTGGATGTTTCCTGGCATGTGGTCTGTCGGGCTTTTCAAACATCACTTCCAGATGATTCGAGTTTCAGGACTATTTCTTATCTGAATTATGTCCCGAAGATACAACCTCGATGCGATAAGGTTTCATTCCCTTTTTCGTACTGATGGACGCTTCGCTATTATTTGGCCACGAAACACGCATCTCTTGCTCAAGCATCATCAAAAACTCCTTGGCTTTTGGAACCCGGTCGGGATCAACCTGAACCATGAGTCTTCCGGCAGTAGATTTGGCCAACAGAATATTGTCATTTAACTGCCAATAGCCAACACCTTTCAGCGCATTTTCACCTATTGTTCGTTTGATCATATCAACATAGTTGCTCGCCACATCAATTGTTAACAAACTTCGTTTAAGATTGTAAACAGCTGCCTCATCATCGCCATCGAACTCCTTCCCATCGATCCATACGCGGATTTCAAAACCTGGGAAGTCCGAACAAATTTTGGCAACCGATGGATATTTACCAAAGATTGGTGCAAGCCTAGGCCACAACATCGTAATGCGGAACAAAGCAAATGCTACAAGGGTAATCAAAACGGCAATAACAACCCAAATGCTTCTTGATTTCGTGCCTTTAACCGATTGTTCCGGTGCCTTTTCTTTTTGATTATTCCATATGTATAGACGCCAGAATATCGGCATGGCTATTATGTTCATGAGGAATAGGAATAACGCCCACTGGGCTTTCTTGTTCGAAGGGACAAAATCGGTTTTGAGAAGATAAACGAGATAATAAACGACAAGAACGAGTATCTCCACCATGGTTACAAGGTGAACAGCAAAGAGAATCTTAAAAGCCAACGGGATCCCGCCATCCTGTTGCGATTTGATATTAAAAACACCCGACAGGATGGTTATAAGAAAAATAAGAATGTAAATGAGGGGCCAATATGTAAGCACCCCAAAAATAGCCGCTTTGCTTCTTTTCATTTTCTTATCTTTCGCCCGAAAGATCGCGCTCGCCGTCAGAGTAAAGTCGCCCGGCGGCTTACGTCACGCCACCGGGGGGCGTCGGTGCGTCGTCGGCTTTGGGCGCCGGCGGCGGCATGGCTGCCGCGGCCTCGGGCGGAAGCTGGCTGACGTAGTACTTGATCATCTTCCGCAACGAAGCGACCTGCTTGGGCGACAGCCGGCGGTTCTGGGCGTACTGGTGCGAGAGCGACTGGACGAATTCCTTGTCGTCCCACAGCCGCCGGCCGCGCTGGACCGGGGCGCGCCATTCCTTGACGTGCCGGAACCAGGCGACCAGCCGGCCGGTCTCCGCGTCTTCCGCGCCGGTCACCGGCGCCGTCAGGCCCAGCTCCCCGGCCACCGCCTCGAAATTCGGGATCTGCTCCGCATATTTCCGCAGCATCTTGTCGAGCACGCCGATCTGCTTCTCCGACAGGCCACGCCCGCCTTCGGCCTGCTGGCGCAGCGATTCGAAAAACGTCTGGTCATTGAACGTGCGCCGGCCGAATTTGCGCGGCGTGCCGAAAGTGACGGGCTTCAGCAGCTCGATCTTGCGCAGCGTGGCCACACTGGCCGGCTCCCGCGGCTGCGACGCGGCCGCCAGCTCCGCCGTCAGGCCCAGTTCGGCGGCGGCGTGCTTCAGCTCCGGCACGCTGTCCTGGTAGCGGCAGGCGAGCTTTTGCAGGGCGACCCATTGGCGGTCGGATACACCCTGGCCGGACGCCACCTGCTCCCGGATGGATTGGACAAAACCCTCGTCGCTGTACATCTTCTTGCCGCGCGGCGTCGGCGGCGCCCAGGCCGTCATGCGCGCCAGCAGTCCGAGCAGTTTCTGGACTTTTTCCGGCTCGGCCCCGCGGGTCTTGGCCACGTCCAGCCAGCCGATGAACTGACGGTAGAACTTCTCCATCATCTCGTGCCACTCGACTTTGCCCTCCTCCACCTCGTCGAGCAGCAGTTCCATGCCGGCGGTGAATTTGACATCGAACAATTCGTTGAGGTGCCGGACCAAAAAGTCGTTGGTCTGCCGCCCCACCGGGGTCGGCTTGAGCGCGCGCTTGTCCTTCTCCGCGTAGCGCCGGTTGAGCAGCGTGGCGATGATGCTGGCGTAGGTGCTGGGCCGGCCGACGCCGTTTTCCTCCAGGGCCTGGACCAGCGAAGCTTCCGTGAAGCGCGCGGGGGGCTGGGTGAACTTCTGCTGCGTCAGCCATTCGAGCAAATCCAGCATTTCGCCCACCGCCAGCGGCGGCAGGCGGTCCACTTCCGCCTCCTCCCCGTTCTCCTTGTCATTTTTCCGTTCGCGTTCTTCGAGCACGCCGGTGACTTTCATGTAACCCGGGAAAGTCACTTCCGACGCCGTGGCACGAAACAGGTAGGTGCTGGTCCGGCCCGCCGGCGGCGGCGCCTCGATCTCCGCCGTGCGCTGCGCGATCTTCGCCGCCGCCATCTGGCTGGCGACGAACCGCTGCCAGATCAGCCGGTAGAGTTTGGCCTCATCCGGCGGCAGCATCGCCGCCACCGCGTCCGGCGTGCGCTGGACGCTGGTCGGCCGGATGCACTCGTGCGCCTCCTGCGCGCTGGCGCGGCTCTTGAACACCGGCGCCCGGTCGGGCAGGAAGGGCACGCCAAAGTGGTGCGCAATGAATTCGCGGCAGGCCGCCTGCGCCTCCCGCGCCACGGCCAGCGAGTCGGTGCGCATATAGGTGATCAAACCCACGTGTTCGCCGCCGGGCAGGTCCACGCCCTCGTACAACTTCTGCGCGATCTTCATGGTGATCGCGGGCGACAGGCCATAGACGCTCGACCCCGCCTGCTGCAAGGTGCTGGTGATGAACGGCGGCGGCGCGCGTTTGGCCAGTTCGCGGTTGATCACCGCCGCGACCCGCAGCGCCCGGCCGTCGAGATCGGCCTGAATGGTCCGGGCCTGCTCATCGGATTTGATGTCCGCCTTGCCGTCGTTGATCTTCGCCAGGCGGATTTCAAAAGGGTCCACCGGAGCCGCCTGCTTGCGGACCCGGGCGCCCAGCAGCCAGAATTCCTCGGGTTTGAAGTTTTCGATCGCCACCTCGCGCTCGCAGACCAGGCGCAGCGCCACCGACTGCACGCGTCCGGCGCTGGACGCGCCGCGCACCTGCCGCCAGAGCAGCGGACTGACCTTGTAGCCGACGAGCCGGTCCAATACGCGGCGGGCCTGCTGCGAGTCCACGCGCTGCAGGTCAATCTTGCCGGGATGCGCCAGCGCCTTGCGGATCGCCTGCTCCGTGATCTCGTTGTACGTCACGCGCAGGAAACGGTCCGCCGGCACGGCTTTCTTCAGCAGCGCCATCAGGTGCCAGGCGATGGCCTCGCCCTCGCGGTCCGGATCGGGCGCGAGGTAAATGGTGTCCATGCCCTTGGCCGCGGCCTGGAGCTCCGCGATCACCTTGGCTCCTTCTCCGGCAGATCGCGCACATGCCCCATGGAGGCCTTGACGAGGAAATCCTTGCCCAGAAACCGGTTGATGGTCTTGGCCTTCGCCGGCGATTCCACGATCAGCAGTTTGGTCGCCATGTTATTTCGTTTCCTTCCGTGCGGTTTCCCGTTCAGGCTTCGCGAGACCCTTCAACCCTTCCGCCAGCGCGACGACGCGGCCGGGCAGCATACGGACTACGCGCTTCATTTCAAGCCCCAAGAGCAGCGCGTTGAGCGTGGCAGTGGCGAGGCCGGCCCGCCGCGCGAGCGCATCCACGTCGAGCGGCTCCTCGTACAGCGCGCGCACCACGGCCTGCTCGTCGGGCGAGAGTTGGACGCGCGGCCGCGGGTCCAGGGCGTCGGCTTTCTGCCGGTGCTCGGGCGGAATCAGCATTTCAAATTCCTGCAGGACGTCGTCCACGTCGTCCAGCAGCCGCGCCCCGGCCTTGATCAGCCGGTGCGCGCCACGCGAGGCGGCGGAGTCAATCCGGCCGGGCACGGCGAAGACGCTGCGCCCCTGCTCCAGCGCGGCATCGGCGGTCATCAGCGCGCCGCTGCCGACGTCGGCTTCGACGATGACCGTCCCCATGCTCAGGCCGCTGATCACGCGGTTGCGGTAGGGGAACGTGGTGCGGTCGGCCTCCCGGCCGAGCGTGTACTCCGACAGCACGGCGCCCTGCTGGGCGATCTGCTGCGCGAGTTCCGCGTTCTCGGGCGGATAGAGCGTATCCAAGGCGCTGCCGAGCACGGCCAGCGTGCGGCCGCCGCCCTTGAGCGCGCCGCGGTGCGCGGCGGTGTCGATGCCGCGGGCCAGGCCGCTGACCACCGTCAGCCCGCAGCGCGCGAGCTGATAGCCGAGACGGTCGGCGACGCTCAGACCATAATGTGTCGCGCGGCGCGTGCCGACGATGGCGACGGCGTGCCGGTCTTTCTTCTCCAGCGTGCCGAGGACGTAGAGCGCCAGGGGCGGGTCGTAAATTTGCTTGAGTTGCTCCGGATAGTCGGCATCCGGAAAGGCGATGATCCGCGCGCCGAGCCGGGCGGCTTTCTTTTCCTCGGCGGCGGGATCAACCTGCGCGCGCTGGTCCACGATCCCCCGCGCCAGCTCCGCCCCGATGCCCTTGACCCGGAGCAGCTCGTCGTAGCCGGCCTGGAACACCGCTTCCGGCGCGCCGAACGCGGCCACCAGCGCCCGGACGCGCACCGGGCCGAGCTGGCCGATCATGTTCAGGGCGATATAGGCTTCGCGCGCATTCATAGAAGCCGCCAAACTAACCGCCAAGACGCCAAGCAGATCAAGTGGCAACGATGCGCGGGAGGCCCGCCTTCCACCGCCGGTTGGTTGTCCGGTTTATTCCGTTCCTGCAGCGGCATGCTGTTCCGCCTTGTCCGACTTGGCGACCTTGGCGCCCGGGTGGTTCACTTCTTTCCGCTTTCCCCGCATGCGGAACAGATCCAGTTGTGCGCTCTTGAAGAGGTCGTGAGCCTTGAGAATGCGGAGGGTCTGGAGCAGATCGGAGCGCTCGTAGTTCTTCTGCGCATCCACGTGCCGGATCAACTCCAGCAGCATCGGCCGGAACAGCAGGACGCCGTCAATGCCGCCGGCCTTGAGCATATCCAGCGACTTGCGGCGCAGCGCCCCGGAGGCGGGCAGGTCGGGCAGGCACAGGATCTTCGCCACCGGTCCCGCGCCCAGTTGGCGGTGGGCCTTCTGGATCACCACCTGGTCGGCGAGCCGGAACAGCGCCTTTTCCACCTCCAGCGTGGCCGGACTGAACCGCTCGCTGTGCCAGCCGCGGATGCCCACCACCGCCCGGGAGACTTGTCGCATTTCCGGCGCGCCCCAGACCGCCAGCGGCGGCAGTTCGGCGGCGACGACCTGTGGATTGAAGACCACCAGGTCCACCTCCTCCTCGGCCTGCTTGGCGCGCGACATCACCTGGTATTTGCGCGGCTGGTTCACCAGAAAGCCCAGCGACTCGAAGTATTCGCGAACAATGATTTCGCTGACTGACGCCATAGGCACCTCGCTTATCAGGCAAATCCGAATTTCGAAATACGAAATTCGAAACAAATCCGAAATTTGAAAACGCTGAATATTGAAACGCAGCCAATGCTTGCGCTGCAATCCCGCCACGCCGCCGTCAAGGTTCGGAATCCGCTGCCGGGTTCACCTGTTTTTGTTTTTTCTTTTTCGATATTCGGACTTGTTTCGAGTTTCGCTATTCGGATTTCGGATTTACGCTGCGAAAGGCCGCTTCCAGGTCCGCCTCCGGCACCGCGCAGCCGGCGACGGCCGCGCCGAGCCGGCCTAAGAGCACAAAGCGCGGCGCGTGCGCCTGCGCCTTTTTATCCACACCCATCGCGGCCCGCAGTTCCGGCCAGGCGAGGCCCTGGGCCGCCACCGGCAGGCCCAGCCCGCGCAATAGGCCGATCAGCCGGTCCGCCTCCGCCGGCGGCAACCCGGCCAGGCGCGCCGAGAGTCGGGCGGCAAAGGCCATGCCGATGGCCACGGCCTCGCCATGCAGATACGTCCCGTACCCGGCGACCTGTTCCACGGCGTGGCCGAAGGTATGCCCGAAATTCAGCAACGCCCGCAGACCGGACTCCTCGCGCTCGTCGCCCGCCACGATCTCGGCCTTGATTTCGCAACCCCGGGCGATGATCTCTTCCATCCGGTCGCGCTCAGCGGCGGTCCGCGTCTTCCAAGGCCGCGCCAGCCCGCCGGCCGCGGATTCCAGGGTCTGGAAAAGAACCGCATCGCGGATGGCGCCAACCTTCACCACCGCGGCCAGTCCGGCCCGGACCTCGCGATCCGGCAGCGTCCGGAGCGTGTTGATATCGGCCACCACCAGGGCGGGCTGATGGAAGGCGCCGACGAGATTCTTCCCGGCGGGCAGGTTGATGCCGGTCTTGCCGCCGACGCTGCTGTCCACCATGGCCAGCAGCGTTGTGGGCACCTGCACCAACGCCACGCCGCGCAGGTATGTCGCCGCCAGGAACCCGGCCAGATCGCCCACCACACCGCCGCCGAGCGCGACGATGCAGCCGGAGCGGTCCAGCCCGGCGCGCAGCGTGGCGTCATACAGCGCCAGCAATTGCGCGCTGCTTTTGCTCGCTTCGCCCGGCGGCACGACCGCCGCGCTGACCGTGAAGCCAGCGCTCCTCAGGCTGTCCGCCGCGCGCGCGCCATACAGCGGCTGCACGTGGCCGTCGGAGACGACCAGGCCATTCCGGCCGCGCACGCTTTCGCGGGCGAGCGGCCCCAACGCCTCCAGCAAGCCGGCGCCGAGGTGGATGGCATACGACCGCGGGCCCAGCCGGACAGGGATCAGTTTCGACATAAATGAGGAAATAGGCATGATAACGCGGTTTGTCAAGCGCGCGGTTGGTCCAACGTCGCCGTCCCTTTGAGTCATTTCTCCATGTTTACAAGCGGAATCCGACCTGCTAAATTGCAACGCGCTTTGATTTGAAATACCGCCATTGGACCCGGCATTCGGAAAGTGCACCACTCGGCACTCAGAAAGTGCACCACCCTGAGGCATAATTCCGTCCGACGCAACGATACGTTGGGAAGGAAAGGAGCATGCTCAGGATGGAACAGGTACATGTCATACAACACAAGCACTTCGCCGAGGGGCAAAGCGTTCGACAGATCGCCCGGGAGATGGGGCCGAACCGTCGGACGGTCCGGAAATATCTTCGCGAGCCCGAGCCGCGCCGGGAGGAGGCGGCCGACCGCCGGCAACCGGTGCTCAGCGTCGTCGGGCCGCGACTTCGTCCACCTGTATGACCGCTGTGATATACCGTGCTTTCTGGACGGGCATGTACGGGCGTTCATCAAGAATGCCCTGGCGGGCGCGGCGCTCGCCGCGCCGGTGATCGAGTCGTTGACCAAGTCCGATATCCTGGCAAAATCGGCCTTGGCGGCGTCGGCGCAGGTTTGGACGATCACAGCGAGCATGGCTCCGGGTGGTGGATCCGGCACCGCGGTGCCAGGCACTCAGCATGAAGCATGAACGCGCCGCCCTTCGGGCTTCACCTCCGGCCCGCAAAACCGGGCCTGCGCGCAGGGCTAGCCCTGAGCCGTTCGACAGGCTCACGGTCCCATGCCCGCAGCGGTGGGGCCAAGGTCCCGAGTTTGTCGAGGGACAAGGTGCGAAGCACCGCGTCGAAGCCTGAGGGAGGCCCCCAGGCCGCCCATCAGGCGGATGGTGAATGAAGGCGTAGTGTTCATGAATAATCCGGGCTAGCGCGTCCGCAGGCCAGGCATGCTGGTTTTTGGGGTTGACCGTCGCGGGGGCTTTGCCTATCGTCGTACGGCATTCGGCAAGCCCTCGGCGAAGGGCTTTTTTTGTGCTGCATCAGCAAAGGAATTCGCATGGCCAACACGGTTCTGATCGGCGCGCAGTGGGGCGACGAGGGCAAGGGCAAGATCATCGACGTCCTGACCGGGGAGGTGGGCTGGGTGGTCCGCTACCAGGGCGGGAACAACGCCGGCCACACGGTGGAAATCGGCGCCGAGCGCTATGTCCTGCACCTGATCCCCTCCGGCATCCTGCGGCCCGGGAAGAAATGCGTGATCGGCAACGGCGTGGTGGTGGATCCCGTGGCGCTGGTGCAGGAGATCACGGATCTGGAACAGCGCGGCACGGATTTGCGCGGCCGGTTCTTTGTCAGCGACCGCGCGCACATCGTCTTCCCCTACCACCGCCAGCGGGACGAACGCCACGAGCACGCCGCGGCGGACAGCTCGAAGATCGGCACGACCAAGCGCGGCATCGGCCCGGCGTACGGCGACAAGGCCGCGCGGGTCGGCCTGCGCATGGGCGATCTGCTCGACCCGGTTTTCCCCGCGCTGCTGAGCGAACGCGTGGCGGAAAACAATCGCCTGCTCGCGGCGTGGGACCTGCCGCCGTTGGACGGCGCCGCGCTGCTGGCGGACTACCAGGCGGCGGCGCGGAAGCTGGCGCCGTACATCACGGATACCATCCACCTGCTGAACGAGGCCATCGCCCGCGGCGAGGCCATGCTGTTCGAGGGCGCCCAGGGTACCCTGCTGGATATTGATTACGGCACCTATCCGTTCGTCACCTCGTCCAACGCGACCGCCGGCGGCGCCTGCACCGGCACGGGCGTGGCACCGCACCGCATTTCGGACGCCACGGGCGCGCACCTGCGCGAGCGCGGCCACGAGTTCGGGGCCACCACCGGCCGGCCGCGGCGGTGCGGCTGGTTCGACGTGGTCGTGGCGCGTTACTCCGCGATGATCAACGGCGTGGATGAATGGGCGCTGACCAAGCTGGACGTGCTGGACGAGGTGCCCGTCATCAAAATTTGCGTGGCCTATGAGTGCGACGGGCGGCGGCTGACCAGCGTGCCGGGCAACATCCGGCAACTGACACGCTGCCGGCCCGTGTACGAGGATTTCCCGGGCTGGAGCAGCCCGACCAAGGACGTGACGCGGTTCGCCGATCTGCCGGCGCAGGCCCAGGCGTATATCCGTCGCCTGGAAACCTTGACCGGTGTGCCGGTCGGGCTGCTCTCCGTAGGCCCGCGCCGCGCCAGCACCTTGAAATTGATCGGGTGAGCTTGATCAGGACATGAGCACCGGTAAATCCAGCGTGCCACAGCATGTGGCCATCATCATGGACGGCAACGGCCGCTGGGCCCGGCGGCACGGCTGGCCGCGCCTGAAAGGCCATCAGGAGGGCGCCCAATCCCTCCAGGCGATCCTGCGCGCCTGCCGCACCGCGGGTGTCAAGTATTTGACCGTGTACGCGTTCAGCGTCGAGAACTGGATCCGGCCGAAGGCCGAGATCAACGGCCTGATGGCCCTGCTGCGGAAGTTTCTGCGCGACCAGGAGCACGAGCTGCACGAGCACCAGGTGCGGCTGCGCATGATCGGCCGGATGGAAGATTTGCCGGCCGCGGTGCAGAAAGAGCTGTCGCGCGTGATTGCGGCGACCGCGCAGCACACCGGCGGACAGCTCATCCTGGCGCTCAGCTATGGCAGCCGCGCCGAAATCGCCGCCGCCGCGCGCCGCATCGCCGCCGCCGTGCAAGCCGGCCGGCTCCGCCCGGAGGAGATCACGGAACAAACCGTGGCGGCCAACCTCTATGCGCCGGACGTGCCGGACCCGGACCTGCTCATCCGCACCAGCGGCGAGATGCGGGTGAGCAATTTTCTGCTGTGGCAGATTTCCTATGCCGAGCTGTACGTGACGGACGTGTTGTGGCCGGACTTCCGCGAGGCGGAATTCAACCGGGCCCTGGCCAGCTATGCCCAGCGGCAGCGCCGCTTTGGCGGGGTCAAATGATGATCCCCGCCCTGGTCCAACGTGTCACCAGCAGCGTCCTGCTCGTCGCGCTCCTGCTGGCCGTGCTCGTCTGGGCGCCCGTCACGGTCCTGCTGCTCATTCTGCTGGCCGTCGCCAGCCTGGCCACGCTGGAGTTCTACCGCCTGCTGCGGGCGGCCGATTTGCCGCATTACCCGTGGGTCGGCGTGGTGTGCGGCAACGCGCTCCTGGCCGCCATCGGCCTGCGCTTTTATTTCCCCGGCCTGCCGGCTGGCGCGGCCGAAGCCAACGCCCTTTTCCTGGCCACCGTGCTGGTGCTGCTGCGGCAGTTCCCCCAGAAGCTCAATCCGCGGCCGTTGGAAACCATGGCCGGCACGCTGCTGGGCGTGCTCTACGCTCCGTTTCTACTCTCGTTCCTGGTGCGGCTGCTGCTGCAATGGGACGTGGCCGGCAACCGGTGGATCATCTTTTTCCCGATCCTGATCGTGAAGGCCGGCGACAGCGGCGCGTACTTCGTGGGCTGCTCCCTGGGCCGGCACAAGCTGATCCCCCGCCTTTCGCCGAATAAAACGTGGGAAGGTTTCTTCGGCGGCCTGGCCTTCGCGCTGGCCGCCGGACTGCTCTGGTGGCATTTCTCCGGCGGCTGCATCGGCCCGCTGCGGCTGCCCCTGCTCCATGCGATCGTTTTGCCCCTGCTCATCGCCCTGGCCGGCGTGATGGGCGACCTCACCGAATCGCTCATGAAACGCGCCGCCGGCGTCAAGGACTCCGCCGGCTACATCCAGGGCCTGGGCGGCGTGTTGGACGTGATCGACAGCATCCTGTTCGCCGCGCCCACCATGTTTTTCTACGCGCTGGTATTTCTGAGAACCGCCCACTGAGAGGAAACCGCCCCCATGCTCCTGATCGTCTATACGCTGATCGTCGTCGTTTTGCTGCTCGGGCTGACGATCTTCATCCATGAGCTGGGCCATTTCCTGGTCGCCCGCGCCTGCGGCATGGTCGTGGACACTTTCTCCCTCGGCTTCGGACCGGCCCTCTGGAAGCGGAAGATCGGCGGCGTAACGTACAAGATCGGCTGCATCCCCTGCGGCGGCTACGTCGCCCTGCCGCAGATGGATCCGACCCACTCCCCTGAGGCTACGGCGGAGCAGGCGCAACGCGCGCTGCCGCCCGCCGCGCCGTGGCAGCGCATGCTCGTCGCCATCGCCGGCGGCGCGGGCAACCTGCTCTTGGCCGTCCTGCTGGCCTGGCTCGTGTTCTGGGTCGGCAAGCCCTCCGCCCCGCACGAGCGCAATTGCCGGATCGGCTACGTGGAAACCAACAGCGCCGCCTACGCCGCCGGACTCCGCATCGCCGACGAGGTCACCGCCTTCAACCGCGAGCCGGTCCGCAACTGGGACGACCTCATCATGAAGGGCGTCTTGGCCCGCACGGCGCACCTGCGCGTCCGCGCCGCCGACGGCAGCGTCAAGGAACTGACCATCCCGCTGGAAAAAGGCGCGCTCGGCATCACCGTCATCCCCGGCATCAGCCCGCAGAATTTCTGCTCCATCGCCGCCGTCGTCTCCGGCTCCAGCGCCGCCCAGGCCGGCATCCGCGGCGGCGACCGCATCCTTGAATTCGACGGCCTCCCCCTCATCAGCCGCGAGCACCTGATGGACCTCGTGGCGCAACGCCGCGACCAGCCCACGCCCGCCGTGGTGGAGCGTCAGGGCCGGCGCCTCGCCCTGACCGTCACGCCGCACTTTAGCGCCAAGGAAGGCCGCGCGCTGATCGGCGTGCAGTTCTTCGGCTCGACCTTCGACATGGATTACGACCAGATCGTCCACCCGCGGCCCGGCGCCCAGCTCCGCGAGCATGCGACGCTCATCTTCCGGGTTCTGCGCGCGCTGGTAACGCCCCACGAGGCCAAGGCCGCCGCCGGCGGGCTGGGCGGCCCGATTGCCGTCATTCTCATGTTCTGGTGGGTCGTCCAGCGCAGCTTCATGGTGGCCATCTCGTTCACGTGCATGTTCAATGTCAACCTGGCGATTATCAACCTGCTGCCGATCCCGATCCTGGACGGCGGCCACGTGCTGTTTGCGCTTTGGGAGATGGTCACCCGCCGGCGGATCAACGCGAAGGTGGCCAACGCCATCATGAACTTCTTTCTCGTGCTGATCCTCGGCGCGGCGCTGTTGCTGATGTACCAGGACGTCGTCCGCATGATTCTGCCGCGGTTCTTCCACCCGGCCGCGGAGCCGACGCCAGCGGCCGTCACCAATGCCCCGCCGGCCATGACCAACGTTCCACCGGCGGCGGTGCCGTCCGCGCCTTAGTTCCGCCGAGCCGTTTTTTTCGATTTCGTCCTGCAAGCCCGTCACCAGCGTCCGGCAGGATGCCGGACGCAGCGGGCTGGAAGCCCGCGCTCCCTTCCCTGCCGCCTCGGGTTAGCGGCACAGGGGAACAGAGTCCCGTTTTCACCAATATACAAATCTTCCACGGACTGCATTCCAGGGGCTTTTCACGGCGCGATGCGACGTGCCCCCGCGGCCTTCTTCTCCTCCTTCCGATCTTTTATCCTTCGAATGGAAGTTTTGTTGGCCGCCGTGGACAGCAGCAGCTTATGAACCTGATTGGTTGCAAACCCATCCCCACCCAGAAAGATCACCACCTGTAATGGGTCAGTCACATAGAGGCGCCGCTGGCGATAAGATTATTGTAGGCCGGGTCTCAGCGCATGGGGTAACGTGGCCCGCTTTCGGAGAACCCAGCATGTCCCAGCAGCAAGAGTATTCCATCCGGTGCCCGAAGTGCGGACAGGAGCAGACCGCGCAGCTCTACGACGCCATCAATGTACAAACCGAGCCGGAATTGCGCGACCAGTTGATGCAAAACAAAATCAACGCAGTCCAGTGTGTGAGTTGCGCATCTTCCTTCCGGGTGGACAAGCCGCTGCTGTACCACGATCCGGCGCGGGGCATCCTGGTGTACTGGGTGCCGGCGCCGGCGGGCGCGGAGGCGACCGGCGAGCGGCAATTTGCCGACCTGCTGCTGGCCCTGGCCGAGCGCCAACCGCCCGGGATCGTGCTGCCCGCGGTGCACCTCGTCTTCTCGCGGCTGGAATGGGTGGAGCGGATCTTCCTGCTGGAGGCCGGGCTGGACGAGCGGATGATCGAGTACGTCAAGCACCTGATCTACCTCAACAACCACAGCCAGGTGGATCCGCGGAAAAAAACCCTGCTGTTCAACGCGCAGGACTCGACGCCGGAGAATCTCTGCTTCGTGGTGCAGGACGTGGCCTCGCGTAAGCTGGAGCGCCTGCTGCACTATAACCGCAAGGCCTATGCGGAACTGTGCGCGCTGTTCGCGGGCGCCGCGCAGGCCCAGGCGCTACGGAAACTGTTCCCCAGCCCGTACGTCAGCGCGCGGGCGGTTTTGCTGCAGACGCCGGTGGCGGCGGCACTGGGGACAGCGCCGCAGGACTGACCGGCGGCGGCCGGGCGGCGGCTCCCGGCGGCGGCAGCCCCCGGGCATGCGCCCGTTTGCTCTGCTCGAGATGCTGCAGCGCGGACCGCGCCTGACCGAGCCAGGGGCTGTCCGGATTTCCGGCGAGGTAATCCTCATACACCACGCGGGCAGCCTCGAACTGCTTTTTCTGCTCCAGGCAGCGGGCTTGGCCGAAGAGCGCCAGCGGGGTGAGGTAGTGATTGGTCTGGACGGAGGCAAACCGGATAAAGCCCGCCAGCGCCGCGTCCGTCTGGCCGGCGGCCTCCTGGCACTGGAGGCGCCCGAAGTCGGCGGCCAGCCGGAACGGATGCCGGGCGTAGTGCTGCTCGAACCGGGCATAGGACCGCTGCGCCACGTCATACTGGCCGGACCGGTACTGCTCCGCCGCGAGGCCCAGCAGCGCCAGCGGCGCCGACGGGGTGTTGGGGAAGCGGTCCACGATCATCTGCAGCTTCTGCGGACCGAGGCCCGCCTCGACGTTCTCCTCCGGCAACGACAGTCCGGCCAGGAGACGCGCCGCCTGCTGAGCCTGCTGCCGGCGGTGATTTTGATAAAACCCGACGCCCAGCGCGAGCACCACGGCCACGCCCACGCCGATCAGGAGCGAGGGCCCGTACGCGACCAGGAATTCGCGGACCTCGGTCACCTCAATCTTTTCCACTTCGCCAAGCTTGTGCTGCGGCTCCTGTTTTTTGAACTCTGCCATACGGCCTGCCTTTCGTGAAAGCGGGATTTATGCCGTCTCCGCGCGCAAAACGCAAGCCGGCATTATTCCGCGCCCAGGCGCAGGGCCCTTTTGCGGGTACGCTCGACTAAGCGCTGCGGTGGCGTCGTTGGTCGTTTCCGCCTCGGGGCTTTCGCCGTGGTCAACGACTTCGGCAGAGCTCGCACTTGCTCCGCTGTAGCCGGGACCGGGATCGGTGCTCCCGGCTCTTGGGGTTATTGCCCGCCAAACGCCGCGTGGTGAGCCGGAACTCCGGGGGGCTGTCCGCCCCAGCGCATGTTCGGCGCAAGCGAACTATTTGGAAATCAAGAAATATTGACACTCATGAAAATAAACCCTAGGTTTCACTCCGGCGTGGCGAGATAGCTCAGTTGGTAGAGCAGAGGACTGAAAATCCTCGTGTCGGCGGTTCGATTCCGTCTCTCGCCACCATCTTTGCCCCCAATAGAATCAATGGAAAGCAGCGTTTTCATTGGTTAAAAAGCACGTCATCGCAAACAACCCGAAACAACCCTCTTTTACCCTCTTATGCCTTTTGGGCAGCCACTCGCTTTCGTAGAGGATGCGCCCGGCCCCCATCCGGCGGCGGGAGCCACCGGGAGCCACTCTTTTTTTATCTGGCCGGCGGGTACACGCCGAACTCCTCGATCGTGGGCACTTCCGTGGCCTCCAGGATGTTGAGGCGGAACTGGCGGGCGGTGACGGGCGCGAAATCCAACACCTTGGTGCCCTCTATCGTCGTGCCTTTGGCGAGTGGTTTCCGCGTCTGGCCGTCCAGGTACTCGACGGCGAACTGCCGGGTGCGCGGGTATTGCAATTCGCTGATCACGGCGCGGCCGACGCGCTGCGGCTGGCCGAGATCGACTTCCAACCAAGCGCTGCGGGCATCGGCCGCAGCACCCCAGCGGGTCGAGGTTTCGCCATCGAC
>JAPLSZ010000074.1:0-28921 GCA_026398385.1 Kiritimatiellota bacterium
CCTTGCCTGCATCTGCTTGGGCAAAAGTCTTCGTTACCGTTGTCGGATTCGGATTCGGTTCAACTACTAACCAATCAGCGGCTGGTATCGCAGTATATTTGAAGTCATATTCAACATTTGCAACAACACAGATCTTGTTGCCGCTTACACATGCTTTGCCTTGGTTCTTCGTCACTTCCAGCTTGTATTTATTTCCGTACGCAAGATTGACCGTTACGGACTGGCCGAATGCCAGATCCGCCATCATGATGAAAACTGCAAATCCCAGAATGGCTGCTCGGGAATATGCACACCTTTTTATTTCTCCGAAAACTTCGATTTTACGATGCATTTGTTCCTCCTTCGAAACGCCCAAGCTGCACCACCTTGGTGCCATCTGGGCAAAGAATATGACCCCCACCCAGCAAATGCAACAATAAAATCTTCCCCCCATCGGATACCCCCCCCATCGTGCCTCGAGATGGATGCCAACGCGCCGTGCATCGGGTCGCCCTGACATGTCCTGAGTTTGTCGAAGGAGCCTGTCAGCGGTGAGCCAGTCGAAGCCGGCGAGGGGCCGACACCGGAACGCGTCAGATAGGCTTGGCCGCACGTGTCCTGCGAAGCCTTGGCGAAGCGGGAAGGCGGCGTGGGCGGCGTTCGGCGGAAATAACCCCATGACCGGGATCGCTTGCAGCCGGGGTCGCTGGCCCCGATCCGCTTCTGTAATCTTTGCATCTGCCTGGATCGCCGATCCCGGCTACAGCGCGGCAAGCCATTCGCTCCCCACTTCTTCCTGGTGGGCGGGGCTTCCAGCCCCGCGATGACAGCAATTCGCATTATGGCCGCCGCGCCATATCGAAGCCCGGCTAAAGCCGGTACACCAACGCCGAAGCAAGCCTTTTCAGGCCGTTGGTGTCCCGCCTTCAGGCGGTCCTCGGCCATAATGCGAATTGCTGCCGCGATGATGCCCGGCTGCGCGCGCGCGGGGCTGCACGCGGGGCTGGAAGCCTCGCCCACAAAACGCTGTGCACTAAATCCGCGCCACGGCGTTGACATCGGGCCGAAAGCATAATAATATTTTTCGCGTGCGTGCGTTATATGGTCTGATAACACCCTGAAAGGACATCTATGCAATCGTCGCGCCGCTCGTTTCTGAAAACCATAGCCGCCTCGGCCGTGGCCCCGTTGTTCCTCCCGTCCCGCGTCTGGTCCGCGCCCACCGGCCCGAACGGCAAGCTCGGCATGGGCTTTATCGGCATGGGCACGCAGTCGCGCGGCCTGCTGGGCAATTTCCTCGGACAGGACACGCGCGTGCTGGCGGGCTGCGACGTGGACACCAACCGCCGCAACGACGCGAAGAGCAAGGTGGACCAGCACTACGGGAACACCGACTGCCAGGCCTATAGCGATTTCCGCGAAATCATCAATCGCAAGGACATCGCCGCCGTCTGCATCGCCACACCCGACCACTGGCACGCGCTCGTCACGCTGGCCGCGCTGCGCGCCGGCAAGGATGTCTATTGCGAAAAGCCGCTGACGCACAACATCCACGAGGCGATCGAGGTCATGCAAGCCGTGGACGCGAACCAGCGCGTGTTGCAAACCGGCTCGATGCAGCGCTCGATGAAGGAATTCCGCGTCGCCTGCGAACTGGTGCAGAACGGCGTCATCGGCAAAATCACGCATGTCGAATGCCAATTCGGCCCTCCGGGCAAGCCGTGCGACCTGCCCACGGATCCGCTGGAGCCGGGTTTGGACTGGGATCGGTGGTGCGGGCCAGGCCCGCTGCGGGGTTACAGTGCCGTGCTCAGTCCGCGCGGCATACACAGTGGTTTTCCGCGATGGCGCAACTACAAGGAATATGGCGGCGGCATGGTCTGCGACTGGGGCGCGCACCATCTGGACATCGCGCAATGGGGGCTGGGAATGGACGCCAGCGGCCCGGTGGAAGTGCAGCCGGCGGCGGCCGGGGCCGACAGCGGCGCCAAGCTGGTCTATGCCAACGGCATCTTTGTGGAACACAAGAGCGCCGGCTTTGGCGTGCATTTCTTCGGGACGAACGGCGAAGTGAAGGTTAACCGCGGCCGCTTCGATCTCGTCGTCGCCGGCAAGAGCCTGACCCTGCCGGAAAAAGCCGGCGAGGCCGACGGCAAGAAGAACAAAGCCTCCGGCAAGAAGAACAAAGCCTCCTGCGCGGCGCTCGTACAGGCCGCCGAGCGCGAGTATTTGCAGAACCCCAAGGTCCGGCTCTACGTCAGCACCACCCATGTCTCCAATTTCATGGAATGCGTAAAGACGCGGAAAAAACCCATCACCAGCGAACAGATCGGCGGCCGCTCGGCCATCTGCTGCCACCTGCTCAATCAGTCCTATTATCACAACGCCAAGCTGCAATGGGACCCGGCCAAGTTCGCCTTCGCTGGCGGCACCGGCGACCCAAGCTGGCGGACCCGCGACTATCGCGCGCCGTGGAAGGTGTAAGGCCGCCTGCACTGGCGCTCCAGCGCAGATTTTAATGGGGGAGCGCGGGCTTCCAGCCCGCTGCGTCCGGCATCCTGCCGGACGCGCAGGAAGCGGAACAGAGGTAAACGCAAATTTAATAATGCTTATGTGAGCACGTTGAAGACCATAGTAACAATTTTTCACCGCATACTTGCGGGAACGGCCATCTTAGCTTGTATACAGATTGCGCGGTTACGATATGCAGGGCGATATGGTTGGGGCCTTTTCACTCCAGATGGCGTGGATTTCCTCGATTGGTCATTGATCTTCTACGCAATGAGCCTCGGGTTCTGCGCCTTGTCCCTCAGGCGCATTTTCGTTCACGCACCTAACCCGGCTTATTCATGAAGCATGAACAAGCCGCCCTGCGGGCTTCGACTCCGGCCCGCCAAACCGGGCCTGCGCTCAGGGTTAGCCCTGAGCAAGGTGCGCAGCACCGCGTCGAAGCCGGATGGGCGACCTGAGGGCCGCCCATCAGGCGGATTATGAATGAATGCGTAGCGTTCATGAATAATCCGGGCTAAAGCCCCGGGGCCGATGCTGTCGATTCTGCTCAGCACACTTTTCGTACTCACGTTTATTTTCGGCGGGTGGTTATTGCTGGGGCAGTGTAGCAGCGCCCATAATCAAGGGCCGGCTAATGTAGCAGGGCTTGCGTTAGGTCTTGTGACGCTTGACGTTCACATCCTCGTGGAACAGCGGACGGGGCCATAGTAGCGGCACAGCCCCAACCAACCCGTTCATCTGTCAACGTGATTACCCGGCACCATGATCCACACCTGGAGGGCAACGGGTTCCGTTGCCGATATCCGGCGGTCGGGCCGACCGCCCTCCAAATCCGCCATTGCTTCACAGGCGGGGGGGGTTAGTACTTCACCGACGCCATCACCCCGAAGGTCTGCGGCGTGCCGGGCACGCCGGCGGGCTGCAGGACCATCAGCTTCTTGGTGAAGTAGTCCGTGTCGGCCAGGTTCTCCCCAAAGAGGCACACGCTAAAGCGCCGCGCCTCGTAGCCGAGGCGGGCGTTAACTAGGCCGTAGCCCGACTGCTCCAGCGTGGACGAGTTGGTCTCGTCATAGAACGTCCGGCCCATCGCCTGGTACTCGATCCGCCCGAAGAACCCGCGCGGGCACGTGAACTGCGCGGCAAAGCAGGCGTTGAATTCCGGCACGTACGGTGGGCGTTTGCCCTTCAGGCTCGCGCCGGTCTCCGGGTTGTCGAACCGGTCGAACTGGATGTCCGTGTAGCCGAAATCGGCGGACAGCTCCACGCCGGCGAGCGGCTTGCCAACCAATTGCACTTCCACACCCCGCGCGGTGACCGCGGGCGCATTGAAGATTGTCAGATCCGCGGTGCCGGTGATGGAACGCGCGACCTGGTAGTGGCTGATGTCATTGTAGAAGCACGCGACGTTGGCCAGCAGTCGGTTGTCAAGCCAGGCGGATTTCAGGCCGACTTCGTTGGCCCAGTTCCGTTCCGTCGCGAACGCGGGCGATTTCGGCGGATCGATATAGGCGGAGAAGCCGCCGGGCTTGAAGCCCAAGCCCGAGCTGGCATAGACCATCACGTCCTTGGCCAGGTGATAGTCTATGGTCAGCTTGGGCGCCACGGCGAAGTAGTCGTCGTCCGCGTTGACCGGCGGCAGTGGCCTTCCCATGATTTGCTTGGTGTGATCCAGGCTCTTGGCGGTGTACTCCCCGCGCGCGCCGAACGTGACGGCCAGCCGGTCCACGCCGGCATAGGTGAGCTGGCCAAAGAGCGCCGCTTGCTGCTCCTTTATCGTAAAATCCGTGGTTTGCTCCACGGGGAAGAGCAGCCCGTGGGCCGGGTCGGCGGCGAATTGCCGCGTGTCGGCGCCGTCGCGCTGCGCGCTGGAGAAGAACACGCCCCCGCGCCACGACCAGACGTCGGCGCTTGACGGGGATTGCAGACGGAATTCCTGGCTCAAGAACTGTTCATGCTGCCGGATCAGCGCGGTGTTGCCCGGCAGCGGGGACAGATCGAGATCGAGCAAAATCGGGTTCTCCGAAAAATCACGGCGGGTGGTGATGGACGTGATGACAACGCCGGGCAGCGTCCGCCGAATGCGCAGGGCCTGATCGTTGCCCGCGGCGTCGGCGCGGGGGTTGATGTCCGACGGGACCGCGCGGTGGTCGCCGGCCAGCGGAACCAGGCGGACGCCGTCGTTGTATTTGACGCCGCCGAGGGCCAGGCTGATGTCCCAGTCCTCCGCCGGCGTCCAGCCGAGGTAGGCCCGGCCGTTGAGTCCTTCCTGAAAGTCGGGATGATTTTTCAGCAGAGGATTATCCAGAAATCCGTCACTGCGGGAATAGCCGCCGGTCAACGAAAGCCGGAGTTTGCCGGGGACAAGCGGGCCCAGGGCTGAGGCGTAATAGACCTGGGTGTTGTACGTGCTGTATGACGCGCTGCCGTCCGCCTCGTATCGGTCGGTCGGCTTGCGGGTTGTGATGTCGATCACGCCCGCCGGGCTGTTCTTGCCGAACCGCGTCCCCTGCGGGCCGCGCCAGATATCCATGCGCTCGATGTTCAACAAATCGGGCGGACTGGCGAACACCGCGCCCATGGGCGCGTCATCCACATAGATGGCCAGCGCCGGGTCGCTGAAAAACTCCGTATTGGCGATGCCGCGGACGGCATAGATGTCGCCGTAGGACCGGGCGACCGCGTGGCTCAACGCCAGGTTCGGCGTGGCCGCCGGCAGTTGCTGCAGCGACTGGAGGCCGGAGGCCGCGAGATCCTGGCGATCCCACTGCGTGACCGCGGCGGGGGTCGCCTGCGCATCCAGCGCCCCCGGGATCCGCGGAGCGGTGACCACCACGGGCGGCAGCCGCGGTGTTTCGTTGGGGACCTGCTGCCCCAGCGCGGCGCCGGCCAGCAACGCGGCACCCCACCACCCGGCATATAGAGATTTCTTCATGATCTTCCTTTCGTACACGCTGTCCACCAGCTCCTGAAAACGGGCAAATTCCCGGGGTGCCCGGGCCTGCTCGCACCCCGCCCCCGGCTGCCCGTTACCGCTCGTCATGAGACGGTGTTTTTACCCCACGGCGGCCTGTTCCGCAAGGCTGGAAACAGGGCCTGGACAGAAGACAGTGGTCTGTAGTCAGTGGTTGTAATTTTCGATTTTGGAATATCTCTCGCGGAGCGGGATACTCCGCGCCATCGCGCCTCGCGATGGGTACAAACGCGCCGTGCATCGGGTCGGGCGCTTCTTGCGCCCCGCTACTTCGCAGCGTGTTTTTTCGCTCCCGAAAGAACTCACCCGCACCGCTGTCCGACTCACTCGTTCCGCAGCGCCGCCAGCAGCGGGCCGCGCAGGGCGGCGCGCGCCGCAAGCCAAATCCAGAGGAAGCCCCCCAGCGCCAAGCCCACCAACACGAGGAGCAGCCGGCCCGCCGGCACCGCCGCGCCCGGCGCCCGCAGCGCGGGCAGGACAGCCAGCAGCGCGGCCACCAACCCGACGATCAGCCCCAGCAGGATCAACAGCCCGTGCTCGCTGAGCAGCAAGTGCTGCAAGGCGCGCCGGCGATGACGCGAGCTGCCTCAACCTGAACCGGGCGCAGCAACCGCGTTTGTTCGGCGTGAAGCCCGGGGAGGTGGAACAGCGCGGAGCGTTCACTTTCGCGAGCCCGGGCGGGCGCTGGCTGCTGTTGGATCACCGCGGTCCTGCAACGCGCGCGACAGCGTTCCTGCCACCTCCGCGGACCGCCCCTCCGGCGCGTCTATGAGAAAGACGCGATAGCCCGCCGTGGAGGGAAACCGCGCGGTGAAATGTTGTTCCGAGATCAGCAGGCTGCCTTGCAGAATCGAGCTGGCCAGCACGCCGACAATCCGCAGGGTAAAGGTCTGCCCCCGCTCGTCGGTGTACGGCAGGGTGTCGCCAAGTTTTTTCCCCAGCGCCCACAGGACGGTTTGTTCATCGCCGAGCGCCGGCACGGCGCCGTCGGCCTGCGGCTGATCCAACAGCAGCCAGCGCCCGCCCGGGCTCGCGAAAGTGAACGCTCCGCGCTGTTCCACCTCCCCGGGCTTCACGCCGAACAAACGCGGTTGCTGCGCCCGGTTCAGGTTGAGGCAGCTCGCGTCATCGCCGGCGCGCCAGCGTCACGTCCTTCATCTCCGCGGCGGAAAGACCGTAGACGCCCTGCCCGGCGGCGCTGTTCAGATCGTCATACACCGGCAATGCCGACTGCGCATACAGGGCAAACCCGCCGGTGCCCGAGCGCCGGTCTGACGCGCCCTGCCGCGGATCGCGATGAAACGCGCTGACTGCGACCAGCAGGAATACGCCGCTCGCGAGCACACCGATGACGGTGAGGCTGCGGCCGCGGCGCCGGGCCGCGTTGCGCAGGCCGACGGCGGCCAGGCTGTCCGCCCCCTGCACCGCTTGCGCCAGCGCCGCGAGCAATCCGTGGCTGAACCCGAGCCCGGCGATCAGCAGACACGCGCCCGCGCCGAAGAAACGCTCCGCCGCCTCCGGGCTCTGCCCACCGCCGGAGGTCAGCCACAGCGCCGCGGCACCCAGTAGTCCGAGCACACCGATGCTCCAGCCCGTGTGGCGGCGCCGCCACAAACCCCGGATTTTGAAACTTAGACGTCCTGTAGGTGAGACCGCCCCGGTGCCGGACAATTCCATCTCCGCCCCGCGGGCCAGTAATTCCGCCGGCGCGCGCCGGGCCTGACCGCGCTGCACCAGCGCCATCGCCGCGCCGGCCGCGAGCAGACTCAGCCCAGCCCCCAGCAACAGCGTGGCCGGTTCGGCGTGATACAAAAAGTTCGTCGCACCGACCGCTCCGCGCCAGACGGTGGCCAGGCCGTACAAGGCCAGTTTCGTGTACAGCACACCGGCGCCGACGCCCAGCAGCGTGCCCAGCGCTGCCAGCACCAAGCCCTCGCGCAACAGCAGCCACCACACCTGCGCCGGACGGAAGCCCAGCGCGCGAAGGAGTCCGGCCTCGGCATGGCGCTGCTCGACATTGAAGGCAAACAGCAGCGCCGTCAGCAACAGCGCCGCCACGATGAGAAAAAAGCTGAAGCCGACAAACAATTGCCCGAAATCCAGCGACTGCCGGCCGGCTTGCAAGGCCTGTTCGCGCACCGGCACAAAGAACAAACCAAGCGCGGCCGGGTCGAGTTTGGCCTTGAGCGCCTGCGCCAAGACACCGGGGTTTCGTTCGCCGCCGGGATAACGGATGGCCGTCAGGTTGCCAAACCGGTTCGCCCACAGTCGCTGCCCGGCCGCCAGCGTCACGAAGGCTTTCGGCGTCCCGCGATTTTTATTCCAGTAGTCCTCGTCCTTGAGCCTGATCCGGTCCATGGCGATCGGCAGGCCCGGCTCCCACTCGCGGCAGTTGGCCACGTCCGCCAGCCCCGGATACGCCGGCATCCACGACGCATCGGACTGCAAGGGGATCACTGCCCCGACGCGCATTTTTGTTATCTGCTCCGCCAGTTCCCGTCGCGCGCCGAGGACATAATACCGCAGTGTCAGTTCATCCCCCACCTGGGCGCCCAGATCCTCCGCCAGCCAGGCGTTGATGGCGATTTCGTCGGCGCGCAACACCCCTGTACCCGGAACGGGTGCGGACGTGGCGGCAGCAAACGAATAGGGCGTGGCGCGGTCGCCAAGCCGGATTTCGTTGACGAAATACGTCAGCACGCCCGTGGCGTTGGAGGCCAGATGCATCGCCGCCGGGACGACGGCCGGATCGAGAAACACCCGTTCCGTCCGCAGTTCCGTCGCGTATTGTTCCGGCAGGGCGCGCAGTTCCAGACCGGCATCGGCCAGGGTCCAGAGCTTCCGCAGCGCGGTGTTGGCCCCGGGCGCGGCGCCGGCCAGCAGCACGTTGGCCTGCCCCACCCGCTTGAGCTGCGCCTGCATGGCCGGCAGTGACATGAAGACAGTCAAGGGTGGAACCTGGTTGGCTTGCAGGCTGAAGCGACCGAAATCCTGATCGCCGGCCACGGCGCGCACCCGGACCCGGATCGCGACGGACGCGTCGCTGCGTCCCGATAGCGGCGCATCGCGCGAGATGAGCGCCGGCGGCTCCACCCGCACCACGAGGCTGTCGCCGGCGCGCACATCGAGCCGCTGGGCCAAACGCTCGCTGATGGCGACATCGTCCGCCGCGGCCGCGGCCAGCGGGTTGCCGGCGCCGCCCAGTTTCCAAAAGCGGTCTTCGACGCCAACAACCTGCACTCCGTTGGCGCGCGCCCGGCCGTCGGGCCGAGCCGCGGAGCCGCGCAGCAGAATCACAGACGCGATGTTGGTCTGCAGCTCACCCGCCAGATCGTCGGCCAGCCGGGCGCGAAAGAAGTGCTCCGCGGTACTGAGCGCCAACTCCGTCCGGCCGAGCCGGGCCAGCGCCAGTTGCCGCAGGGTATAGCGCACGGAATCGCCCACCACCAGCGCGCCCGTCAGGATCGCCCCCGTCACGGTGACGCCCAGCAGGACGCCGAGATGCGTCCGCCAGTAGAAGCGCAGGCTGCGCAGCAGCAGGCGCTGCTGGCTGACGGATGGAATCTGGTAGGGTGTTAACAAAGAGGCTCAATTTTCAGGGTTGCGCGATAATTATTTTTTCGAGGTACAGCCGTCGGTTGTCCGTGGTCCGTTGTCCGTAGTCCGTGGTCGGTTGTCTGTTGTTGGAATATATCGAGCCGTTGCTAACTATTTCGTACCTTCCAGACATCGCAGCTAACCGCTTGTTCCAAAGGTGAGCTAATGAGAGCATCTTCATCATCACCCCCCCCGCTAATCGTTGACCGCTGACTAATGACAACCGACCACCAACCACTGACTACTGACTCCTGTCTTTCTGCAGCTCTCCATCTTTCAATTCGAACCGTCGCGGCAGGCGCCGGGCGAGTTCCAACGCGTGGGTCACCAGCACGAGCGCCACGCCTTCCTCCCTGTTCAGATCCAGCAGCAGCCGGCCGAGGTTCTCCGCGGACGCGCGATCCAGCGAACCGGTCGGCTCGTCGGCCAGCAGCAGGCCGGGCTGATTGATCAGCGCGCGCACCACGGCCACGCGCTGGCCTTCGCCGCCGGAGAGCTGGCCGGGCCGGTGTGTCAGACGGTCCATCAGCCCCACGCGCTCCAGCAGGCGCGCGGCGCGCTGCCGCGCGGCGGGCGTGTGCAACTCGGCCGGCGCGGTCAGCGTGGGCAGCAGCACGTTCTCCAGAATCGTGCACTGCGGCAGAAGATGGTGCGCTTGAAAAACGAAGCCGATCCGGCGGCTGCGCACGGCGGCCAGTTCCGTTTCGTTCAAGCCCTGCAGATCGCGGCCGTCCAGCCGCACCTGGCCCTGCGTCGGCCGGTCCAGCGCGCCCATGATGTTCAGGAGCGTGCTCTTGCCCGAGCCCGAGGGGCCGCTGACGGCCACGGCCTCGCCGGCGGCCAGTTGTAGGTTGATGTCCTTGAGCACGCCCACGACCGTGACGCCATCCGGCGCGGCGTAGCTCTTTTTTACATGGCTAAGCTCCAGCAGCATCAAAGCTCCTTCCGGTCGGTATATGGTCAGTTGTCAGTTGTTGGTTGTCCGTTGTTATCCGAAGCTCCCATTCCCCATTTCGCGCTCGTGTTCCATAGTAAACCGCCCCCCAGCCGGCTTCACCTTGCTGTAGCCCTCTTCATCCGTGTAGATCAGTGTTGATCAGTGGCTAAATTGGCTTTGTCCTTTGTCATTGGCTCGCCCTCCGTAGCCCGAGCAACGCGACAGGCGAAGGATGGTCATTGGTCACTGGTCGGGGCGATTCGGCCCTTGCGCGGGCGTTCTGCACGACCCGCTCCAGCACCTCTTCCACCTGCCGGGCCATGGCGTCCACGCTGTACCGTTCCCGCACGACAGCACAGCCGGCGGCGCCAAGCCGGCGCGCACGGTCGGGATCGAGTAGCAATTCCTGCAGCCCCGCCGCGAGCGCGACCGGGTTGCCCGGCTCGCACAGAATGCCGCCGCCGGTTTGCTCCAACAGCTCGGGGAACGCGCCGTGCCGGGGCTGGACCACTGGCACGCCGGAGGCCATGGCCTCCAGCACATACACACCAAACGCCTCGCCATAGGTCGCCGGCACGGAGAACACCGTCAGGCTCCGCAGGAATTCCTGCTTCGCGCGGCGATCCAGGTTGGGCAGGAACTCCGCCTGCGCCAGAGCGCCGTGCTTCGCGAGTTTCTGTTGCAGCAGGCGCACGTAGCGCTCGTCCGTGCCCGTTTGCGCGCCGGCCACCCGCAGGCGCAGCGCCGGGAAGCGGCCACCCTGCTTGAGTTGAATGAACGCCTCCACCAGCGTGCCCAGCCCCTTGGCGTGATGCATTCGCGCCAGGTAGCCGATCGCCGGCGGCGCCGGGGCCGCCGCCGCCGGAGCAAACTCTGCCGCCGCTATTCCGGGCGGTACCACGGTCACGCGTTCGGCGGCGAGCCCCAGCCGGGCGCGCATCGCGTCGCCGAAGTAACGGCTGACGGCAATAAAGTGATCGCTCTCGGCGCAGCGCTGCGCCAGCAATTTCCACGTTTGCCGGCGATAAGGCTCAGGCAGGCTGTCGAGAAAGGAATCCTCGCCCTGCAGGGTGCAGACCACCGGCGCGCGGAACTGCTCCTTCAACCGCCGCGTCAGGCCGCCGAGCAGCGAGTTGGAGAGACACAGCACATCCGGCGGCGGCTGCGTGCGCAGCCATTCCACCAGCCGCTCCATTTCGCCGGCCTGGCGTCCGTTTTCGCCCTGCAGCATGGAGACCGCCGATTGGCCCAGGCCCTTCGCCGTGGTCAGGCCGGCCAGGCGCGCCGCCAAGCGCAACAGCCCCGGCGCACGCAGGGTGCGGTTCAACACCTCGGGCATGCGGCGGAGGAACGGGAGGTTCTGTTCCAGGTAAACACTGATGCCGTTGAGGAAAATCGGCACGTCCGCGCTGGCGGACGGCTCGTCGGTGACGATCGGCAGGTACAGGGGCACCATGAGCACGTCGTGTCCGCGCTTCAACAGCGCGCGCGCCAACGCATTGTCGCGCAGGCAACTGCCGCAGTAATAGTTGCCCGTGCCCGGCGTCAGTTGAATGATGCGCAACATGCTGAATCACCCTCACCTCAAATATAGCACGCGGGCGGCAATTTTCCGTAGTGCTCCGCCATATTACTTGGCCTGCTGGATCGCCGGGTCAGAGACCCGGCCTACATCGTAAATCTTCTTCTGCCTGATCCGTGCCAATCCGTGGCTAACAATCCGTCCCCTGTTTTCATTTCTGCCATCTGTGAAAGCTGCGTAATCTGTGGATAAACCATCCTATTTCTTTTGCGTTCCTTGCATTGCTAACCGTCCAAATCTTGTTTTCCTGAGAAGATTCTTTGACAGGATTTACAAGATTCTACAGGATTGGGGAGGGTTGTTGCCGTGTCAGCCTATCCGTCCATAAACCAACAACCTTTCTGAAAATCCTGTTAATCCTGTCCAAACATTCCTTGGCTGCGGCTATGCCGCGCTATGTCTTCTACCTGCCCGTATTCCGAAATCGAACACCCGCTAATCTCTGACCTCTAACTACTGACCACAAACCACTGACGACTGACAACAGACGACTGACAACAGACGACCAACAACTGACCAATGACTACTGACAAAGGACCTTCTTCCTTCAGCCTTTCTCATTTCTTCGCTCCAAAGGCGTAGACCACGCCATCCTGCGATCCGATCGCCACCCAGCCGCCGGCCACCGCCGGCGCGGCGGAGAGCTCCCGGCCGATCTCGTACGACCAGATGCGCTTCCCCGTGGCCAGGCTCACCACGTACAGCCGTCCGTCATCGGAGCCGAAGACCACCTTGCCGTCGCACACCACGGGCGAACTGTCCACCTCCCCCTGGGCGGCAAACGTCCAGCGCGTCTTGCCCGTCGCGCGGTCCAGGCAATACATCCGCTTATCGCGGCCGCCGATGAGCACATCCCGGTCGGTGAGGGCCGGCGACGAGAAGAACGGCGCATGCGGCAGCCTGCTGCGCCACAGCACCTTGGCGGCCGCCAGGTCCACGCAGAGCACTTCCTCGTCGAAATGCCCGACAAAGGCGAACTGCCGGTCCACCGCGGGTGAGCCGGGGATATAGGCGCCGGCCTCCACCGCGGCGCTTTCCTTGCCGGTGACCGCATCGAGTATGTGCAGCAGGCCGTCGCACCCGCCGAATACGACCCGGCCCGCCGCCACGGCGGGCGTGCCGTTGACGTAGTTGGCGGTTTCGAAGATCCATACCGGCCGGCCAGTGGCCGCATCCACGCAGTGCAGCTTATAATCGTAGCTGCCCACGATGATCCGCAGCGCCGGCGGCGCGGCGGACCGGAACCAATTGGCTCCGCCCAGGATTTTGTCCTCCGTTTTATACTTCCACTGCAGCGCGCCGGTCGCCGCGTCGAGCGCGTAAAGCCAGCCGTCCGACGATCCAACGTAGACCACGCCGTTAAGGACCAGCGGCGGCGCTTCGACCGCGTCGCCGGTTTTGAACGACCAGCGTTTTTTGCCCGTAGCGGCCGCCAGGGCGTACACCTGCCCGTCGTCGGAACCGACGAACACGCTGCCGCCGGCGAGGGCGGCGGAGGACTTGATTGCGCCGCCTGTCTTGAAGGTCCAGCGCAGTTCCAGCGCCGCCGGCAGGGCGCCGGGGGCCACGCCGCGCAATTCCTGGTCGCCGCAGGAGATCGTGCCGGCCTCGGCATCCGCCGCGTCCGCCAGCCGCGGCCCCAGCGCCAGGCCACAGCCCAACACCAAACCTATCGCATAACGCATGGGCCTATTAAACCACCGCCTGCCGCCCGGCGCAACTGCGAGGAAGCCATCAGAAGTCCGTTGTCCGTGGCTTGCCCTCCGTAGCCCAAACGAAGTGAAAGGCGTAGGAGGGTCATTGGTCCCTTATCAGTTGCGTTCCTCTTTCTCTTCATAAACAGTCTTGATTGGCCCATTCGTACGATCATAATCGCTCCATGAATGCTTACAGCATCCAGGCAACCCGGGGAACGGCGCCCCCCCGGCGGGCGCGCCAAGGCCATCTTCTTCGCGAATCCCTGTTGCGAGAAAATCGGGGCGCTGGTGCATAATTAACAGCCTGGCGGCGACTCTTCTACAAAAGCGGACTGTGAGCGTTCCTTCGTGCTGTTGAGAGGCTTTCTGTGGACAAGGATCTGGCGATATTGCGGGAATACACACAAACACGGAGCGCGGAAGCGTTTGCGGACATCGTTCATCGCTATGCCGGCGTGGTTTATGGCACCTGCCTGCGAATCACGAAGAACCCCCATGACGCCGAGGATGTATCCCAGGAATGTTTCCGGGAGCTGGCTCAAAAGGCGGATTCCGTGAAGTCATCCCTCGCCGGCTGGCTGCACGCCGCCGCCACGAATCGCTCGAAAGACGCCATCCGGGCGGCCATTAGACGCCGGGAGCGGGAGCAGCAGGCCGTTCACGGGCCATCCAGCACAGGCGAGCCTACGTGGGAGGAGGTGGCCACGCTGGTTGACGCCGCGCTGGAGGAACTGCCCGACGATTTGCGCGCCCCTTTGATTCTGCACTTTCTCCAGGGCCGCAACCAGTCGCAGGTGGCGGAAGCGCTGGGTATCGATCAATCCACGGTCTCCCGCCGGCTCGAAGCCGGCGTCAAGGTGTTGCGGGATAGGCTGAGAAAAGCAGGCGTCGTCGTCTCCGTGGCGCTCCTCTTTTCCATGCTGGGCGCCAACGCCTCGGCCGCCATCCCCGGCACGTTGCTGGCGGCGCTGGGCAAAATGGCCTTGGCGGGCGTGGGCCAGACAGCCGCCACGGCCTCCGCAACCGTCCCGACCACTTTCCTCGGGACGGCGGCGGGGAAACTGGCGGTAGCCGCGGTGGCCGGCGCGGTGGTCGTCGGCGGCCTGGCGGTGCATAAGGCCGTGAGGGAACCGGCGACCTCAACGACGCTCACGGCCGAGGCCCATGCCGCCGCCAAACGACTTGCCGGGAGAGTGACCTTGACGGGCCTGGCGCGAGCCATCCGCCCGGCCGCTGGGACGCTGAATCCATCCGTCGCCCAGGCCACCCTGACGGTCGCGGCGGATGGCGGCGAAGCGGTCTACTACGTCTATGGCTGGGCGGGTGTGATTCTCGCCAAGCAGGCCGATGGCAAGAGGGCCGAAGTCACTGGTGAGGTCTTTGAAAAGGATGGCCGGTTGACCATCACGGGTAAGTCCGTGGATGTTAAAGTCATTGTCGTCGAGGAGCAGCCGGAGCGCAAGTAGGGCCGCGGCTTCGAGATCGCGTTGTCTGTCCGTTGGAGAGTGTAATGCAATAACAGGAGGAAGCCATGTACAAACATGCGATGGTGGTAGTCTTGGTCGGTCTGGTTGGTTGTGCACTGGTGCAGAGCGCGATGGCCGCCGATCCGACGGCTGGCACGCGGGTGACGATCACGGGCATGGGCCATGCCCTCAGCCACGCGAGCGGAAATATGAACCCGATGAGCGCGAACGCCACGGTGACCGTCACCGAGAACGGCAGCGCGGTGGTTTATTACGTCTGTGGCTGGGCGGGCGTAATCGTCGCCAAACAGGGTGACGGGAAAAAGGTGGAGGTCACGGGCGTGATCGGGGAGAAATACGGCAAAAAGACAATCACCGGCAAGTCCATCGACGTCAAGATCATCGTCGTCTGATAACAACCGGAGGGCGGGACCCACCGGCTGCCGGAAAACAACCATCCATAAATGGCGCGCATGGCGGTGTGTATTCGTGGGCGTTGTTGAATCGAAGCGGTCCCGGCTGCGCCGCCGCGTGCGCGAACGCCGGTCGCGGGCGGGTCAAGCAAATGGTACAGGATCTTTGGAAAACGCTTCTGCAGATCGGTCCTCACGGGTGTGTGCCCGTAACGCCTGCAAAGCGATTTCATAGCAAACATGGAAAGGAGCAACGCCTATGTTGTTCTGGACAAGAATAAAAACGGTGGCGGCGGTGGCAGCCGTCTTGGCGTTGAGTGGAATCGTGGGGCCGGTCCCCGTGGCCCAGGCGGCTGGCACGGGCGGCCTTAGCGGTACGATCACCCAGGTGGGCGCAAACAGCATTTCCATTCAACCCAACAAGGGACAACCCATAGCCGTTAATTACAACAGCGCGACAGTCGTGAAGGTCAACGGGCAGGTCGCCAAGGCTTCCGACTTAAAGGTCGGCATGACGGCCATGGTCATCGGCCAGCACATCTCCATGGGTACGCCGATTACCGAAATTCGGGCCTATATGCCCACGTCCACGGGGTCCCAGCCCACGACGACGCGAAAGCACTCCCCGTAGAACAGCGGCCGGAAGCACGGGCCACCAGGCCGCGCTGCCGGGGCAGGTGCGCTTGTGCGACCCGCCACGTTCGGTATGCATGGCCCGGGCGGGTTGGTTTGATGGTCTTCATGATGGTCAGAGCGTCCCAGGCTCGGCAAACAGCCTTGAAACAAGGGGCGAGCTGCTCTGCCAGCCGTGCGGGCCGAACGCCTTGGCGGCAGTGCGTCGCCGCAAAACCGGAGTAACGACCGCCGTGCGGCAGGGCCCAGGCGGCCGGTGTTTCCTGCCGTGATGGATCATGGTGGCCAGGTGAAAGGAGATCGAATGCTTAAGCGCACGTTGATGGCGATGCTGGCCGCGAGTGTGGCCGTGCTGGCGACGGTGGCCGCAACAGCAGCGGAGCACCCGATGCTCGTCGGTGTCGTCAAGGTTGCGCGAGCCGGCGCCCAGGAGGCCGCCACGATCAAGATCGGCGCGGACGTCTACAAGGTCGTCAAAGACGCCAACGGACGCAAGGTTGCCGCCGAAGCACAGGGGCGGGCCGTCGAGATCAAGGGCCCGGTGGAGGAAAGGGCTGGAGTCAAGTGGATCGCCGTGACCTCGTGCAAGATCATTGAAGCAGTCCCGGCCGCGCCAAGCTCGCGGGGGTCCCGATGAGCATGGCCCTCAACTCTTGCTGTGGCTCCGCCGACCGCCGCCGCGCGACGTCACGAATCGGCGTTACCGCTGTCTTGAAAAGCGATCCGGCGATAATCCGGTCGTTACCCGGCGCAACGGACCTGGTCCTGGAAGGGGCGGAAATGTTCTGGAATAAGAACAAGATCAGGGCCCAAGATCAAAAGAAGCTTTTTGCAAAATACAACCCGGTCCTGGGTGCAAAACTGACGCAAGCCAGAGCTTGCGGAAATAGAAGCCTGCGGCAGACGGAATTGGTGGAGCGGTTGGAACTGCAAAAGAACCAAGTGCGGCATTATTTGAACAATATTAGGCCGGAATTACGGGCCAGGAAAAGAGCGCCTGTGCCGTTGAAGAGTGTTTATGCCCTGCTGGCGGACTTCATGCCTGTTATGGAAGCCTGGCCATCATCAAAAGAAGTTGCCAGAGCATTGAAGATATCGCCGTCCACCCTAAGAAATTATTGCCGAAGCGGATTGATTGAAAACAAGTATTTCTTGAAAAAATACCGGGCGTCGCCGCAGGGGGTCGCCACCTTGAAAGAACTGCTTAACATTACCGATCCTGCTGCAAGAGAGTGGAAGAACACCAAAGAGCTTGCAGGTATGCTGGGCGTTTCCAAATCCGCCATAACCCTGCATTGCAAGCAAGGCGATGCTGGCGCAAAACGATACAAGCGGGGCTGGCGGATTCCGCTGGAAGGGGTTAATACCCTGCGAAATCTTATCCGAAAAAGACAAGCGCCTTTCGATATCGGCGAGAAGAAATATTATCCCCTGGCTCATGTGGCGGAGGAGGCCGCCAAGCAAAGAGGGCTTCACGATGCCGGACAACAGCGAAAACTCCTGTCCCGATATTATCATTTAAGAGCAGCCTTCCCGGACAGCGTTCCCGCTCTGAGAAAAAATAAAGTCTATTATGTAGCCGAGGCGACAAAAAACCTTCTCATGGATCTTATCAAACAAGTGGAAGCCTGCAAATTGCTTGGTGTATACAGATCTGCGCTTGCGGGTCATATGCGTAAAGGCGCTCTGGACAAGATAACCATCGGCCCCACGACCTGGACGACCTATTCGTCTGTCATAAAGCTGAAGTCTGGTTCATATCCATGAAGCCTCATCTGCTCATGCAGCCCGTCGTCCTGCTGCTGGCGCGGGGGCATTGAGATCACGTCTTCGCATTAACATTTGGCTGAAACGATATTTATCGTTTCAAGCTTGCCCGCTCCGCCGCGGCACGTTGCTCATCGGATGCGGGTTTTCCCGTCGTCCGCATGAACGGGTTCGGCGCCCTGCCTGGTGTCGTACTTGGTCAACTCGGTCTTGATTCTGTCGTACAGCGGCCGGAGCCATGGCGGTGCGTCGGCGCGCTCTGCTTTGAACTCCCGGCAGCGGAAGTCAACCGGGCTCAGGATCACCGCGATGCGGCGCAAGCCGGTACGCGCCGCCAGGACGAACAACTCTTCCGCCGCGGAATCGCCCATGGCCAGGCACCCGATGGAGACCGCGTTGCCATGAATCATGATATCGCTCCCCGGATTCCGCCGGCCTTCGGCTTGGGCCTGGGCGCGGTCGAACTCGTTGGGGTAGTTGAGCCGCAAGGACAGATGGAAGCGACTGTTTGGGTTCAGGGATTCGATGCGGTAGAGCCCTTCCGGCACTTGCGCGTCGCCCTCGCGGAGTTTCGGCCCGAGTTTCCCGCTGGCGGCCAGGATCGGATAGGACCGGATGATGCGATACAGCCCGTTGGTTCCCGCCGCATACAGTTGCACGACCCGTTCCTGCTTGAATCCGATAAGGGTCACCCGCGCGGGCGGGTATGGGACCGACGCAGCGGCGAAGAACGGAGCCAGGCGTTTCTCGACGACCGACCCGAACTGGGCCACGCGGTCGTCCACGGTCTTTTCCCGGCCATAGACGGAGACGGACAGGGATAGGGACATGACGATGTGGAGCAGTCGGTTCATGCTTCTTTTCCGCCGAACGAATAGCGTGACAACCCGCGTGCGGCGAGTATAAATCTCTGGCGTGGTGGGGTCAAAAGAAGATCTCGCGCGAAGACGCCAAGAAGGAGCTTTTGCCACGGATGAAGATGGAGGAGCAGAGTTTTATCCACAGATTTATGGGATTCACGCAGATGATACGGAAAGCACGGAGTTTTGCCACGGATCAACAGGATTGGCACGGATGCGGAGTTCAATGCAAAGGCTTGGCGCGGCGCAGCCGGGGTGAATGAGGAAAGCAGGGAAAGAAGACCTTTCCGCCGTTCCTGATTTCCTGATTCCCTCATTGAATAATCCGAAGGATGGCTGGCGCTTTGAGGATGCCAGGCCAGGCAACTCACGCCGCGGGACGGAGCGCCTCCTCGGGGGCGGGTGCCGGCGCGGGCGCCGCGAAGGGGACCGCGTTGGTCGCGAAGGGCATTTCGCGGGAGGGCTCGCGGCCGAAGCCGGTGACGGACAGACGATCGGGGAACAAGCTGATGATGGCCATGGCGGGCTGGTCCTTGCTCTCGCAGGTCCCCTGCATGGTCAGGTGATACACGCCCTTGCGCAGCGCGTAGCCGCCGGCATGATCGTGTCCGCAGATCCAGGCCACCACGCACGGAGCGCTGTCCAACGCCTCCAACACCGGCGCCGGTTTGTGCATGATATGCCCACGCTGCGAGGCCGCCTCGAGCAGGGGGAAATGGCAGAAACAAATGACGCGTTCGCCTTTGGACTGCGCCTGCGTCAGCACGCCGCGGAACCACGCGAGCTGCTTGGCGCTCACCACGCCATAGCCGGCGTCGTTACCGTCGAGCACCACAAAACGCCAGCCGGACAAGCCGGGCTGGGTGAACGTATAATAGAAATCCTTGAAACCCAGCGCGGCGATCAGCAGCTCGCGTCCGGCGGCGGCGTCGTGGTTGCCCAGCACATAGTGCCACGGCCTGGGGATTTTCTTGATGACGGCCGTGATGGTGGCGACATCCGCCTGGCGGTCGGCCGCGGTCATCCGGCCATCGGTCAGATCGCCCAGATGGATGATGAACGCCGGCTGCTGGCGCTCGAACTCCGCCGCGCAGAGAGCAAGTTTGGCCGGCGCCTGGCGATAATGGCGCGGGCCGAGGGTGACTTTATCGGCGTACTGGATGTCCGCGAGGGCGGCGAACTTGAGGAGCGGGGCCGGCGCGGCGCTCTGCGCAGCCGCCCACGCGCACCAGCCACTCACCACCGCCACGCACAGCCATAGCTTTTTCATGCAGCCTCCTGACCCAATCCCCGGTTGCGGACCGATCCGGCGCCGTTGTCGGGCGACATCCTAATCGGCCCCGCCCGTTTTGTCGACCACCCAGCGCCTCGGAGCGGTGGGCGAAGAAATAGCCACGAACAAGAAAAGATTATTTGCTACGGATTTCGCGGATTGCACAGATTAAGGAGAAGGCGGTAGAAGGTTTCGCGCAAAGGCGCAGAGGCGCCAAGAATTCGGTGATGCTGCTTCCCCGTTCGCGTTCTTTTCGTGTGGTTTCTTTTCTGCCAAACAGGCGTGTGTTTTGCTTTTGGCCCGGGCCCGTATGCGTTAGGCTTCCGGTCGCATGAACCTGATCCTGATCGAGCCGCAGGAAGGCGCCCCGGATGGCCGCGTGACGCTGAACGATCACCGCGCGGCTCACATCCGCCAAGTGCTGCGCGCGCAGCCGGGTGCGGTCCTCCGCGTGGGCTTGCTCAACGGGCCGCGGGGCACCGCCACGGTCGCCACGGTGGATGCGGACGGCGTGTCGCTGCACTGCACGTGGGAAAAAGACATCCCACCGGTTCCGCGTGTAGACCTGCTGCTGGCGTTGCCGCGGCCTAAAGTCATGCGCCGGATGTGGGCGCAGCTCGCCGCCCTGGGCGTCGGCCGCATCCTGCTGACCAACGCCGACCGGGTCGAACGCGTCTATTTCGACACGCACGTCCTGCGGCCGGACATTTACCGGCCGCTGCTGATCGAGGGCTTGCAGCAGGCGCAGGACACGCGGCTGCCGGAGGTCAGCATCCACAAACAACTCAAGATCCTGGTGGAGGACCAGCTCGACCGCCTGTTTCCCGACCACCTGCGCCTGGTCGCCCATCTGTCGGTCCGCCGGCCGCTGGCCGATGCCGTGCCGGAGGACTTCGCCGGCCGCCTGCTGCTGGCGGTCGGCCCGGAAGGCGGCTGGACAACCTACGAACTCGACCTGCTGGCGCGCCATGGCTTCGCGCCGGTCGGCCTCGGCCCGCGCACGTTGCGCAGCGACACGGCGTGCCTCGCGCTGCTGACCCTGGCGCACAGTGCGCTGGCGGCAGACGACGGAAAACCGCAACCGCAGTCAGAAGACAGAAGTCTGTAGTCAGCGGATCCCCTCCGCAGTTCCCCGCCAGGGAGACAAAGCAGGGTCAAGGGCGCTGGGGCCCTACACCGCGCGCGAGCAGGGCCTTGTGCGCATCGGGATGCCGGGCGTAGATGTCCCGCGGCTGGCAGTCGTGCTGCTTGCAAAGCGCGGCCGCCATGCCAACGACCTCGCCCATCATGCCGCAGGTGCGCATCACCCGTACGGGGCCGAGCGCCTCGTGCGTAACGCTGATGTCGCGGCCGGCCATGAACAGGTTGGAAATGTTCCGGCTGTAGAGACAGCGGTACGGCGCCCAGTAGGGCCCCTTGTAACTGTATTTTCCGCCGCGGGTGAACCCGGAAATAAATTCCGAACCCTCGTGTCCCTTTTGGAACTTGGGATCCGGAAAATGCAGGTCAATGCCCCACGTGCAGGGGAAACAAGCGTCGCTGAAGATCCGGTTCGTGCGAAAATCATCGGCCGTGAGCACCACGTCCCCCAGCAACCGACGCGACTCGCGCTTGCCCGCGATGTAGGCCGCCCAGCCCAGCTTGTAGTTCGGGTAGAGCTTGTCCACGTTCTTGAGCGTGTCCCAGGCGCCGTACATCGCGCGGAAATTCTGGTCGCGCATCCACTCGACCTCAGCGATGGGATCGCGGTCGAAGCCGCTTTCCCAATACCACTGCCCGAGGTTCTCCAAATTGCGGGGAGCCTTTTGACCGGCGGACGGGCGGCCCGGGAACGGCTTGTTCCGCAAGTCCACGGCCCACGGGCAGCGGGGGAAAGGCGCCGCGGACTTGGTCTCCGCAAAGGCGACCGTGACGGCGTTGGTGTCCTCGCACCCGCATCTCGGGAACGGCTGCGGCTCGCCGGTCTGCCGGACATGCCACAAGTTGCTCGGCCCCATGTGCTGTTTGTCAGTCACCTCGAAGTCCGCACCAGCCAGCGCCCCGATGGCGCCGTCGCCGGTGCAGTCCGCGAACCACCGCGCCGCGAGGCGCGTGCGCCTGGCCGTGCGGATATGCTGGGCCACCACCGAACGGAGAATCCCGCCCTGCGCATCGGCAGCGTTGACGCGCTGCTCGGTCAGGAGCGTAAGGCCCTGCTGGCGGCGCACCAGGGTCAGGCGGCGGGCGTCCTCGTAGAGGTCCGCCGTATTGCCTGCGCCCGCGTGAGCACGCTTCTTCGGCTCAAGTTCCGCGACGATATCGCCGATGCGCGGATAGGGCGGCTGGCGGATGTTGCCGTTCAGCCAGACGCGCACCTCCGAACTGTTGTTGCCGCCCAGCGCCGGACGATCCTGCACCAGCGCGACCGTCAAGCCCAGACGCGCGGCCGAAATCGCAGCCGACATGCCCGCCAGGCCGCCGCCAACCACGACGAGATCATAGCGACCGCCGGACTCGGGCTCGGCCGGCAGGCCGAGCAGTTCCCGGCGCAACAGCTCCAGCGCCCCGCGCTCGTTAGGCGGCTGGAACTGCGCATCCTTGCAGAACAGGATGGCATCGCAGCGCCCCTCGAAGCCCGTGAGGTCGTGGAGCGCAATCCGGGCCTGTGCGGGGACTTTGATCGTGCCGCCGTCCTGCCAGTGCCAGGCGGCCCCTTCGGTTCCAAACGTGGTCACCAGCGGCTGGCCGTTGACGAGCACCTGGAAGCGGCCGGGCGCGTCCGGTGCCTGCCATGGGGCGACCCAATCCCGGGTGCGGACCCATACGCGATACGTGCCGGCTGACGGGAATTTCGCCAGGGTGACCGCGTCACGGACCGGATCGCCCAGGCCGTGGGCCAGCAGATAAGGCGAGCCCATCTGGTCCATGAATTGCTGGTCAACAACCCACCCGCCGACCTCGTCGAAGTTCTCGGCCTCCAGCAGCAGCCGATCGGCGGGCGGCGCCGTCTGTGCGCCCTGCGCCGGGCCGACGCAGATGCTGCACAAGACCGCGCCCAACAAACGTGCAATGCATGCTCTCATGGCTTCCCCCCGGGAAACGCCAGGTCCAAATGGTTCGGCGCCAGACAAATTCATACCGCCGCTTTCCGAGTGGCTCCCTGCGTTTTCATCGTTCATTCAGTCTGTTTTTCTCCCGCCTTCGGCCTTCAGCCGCCCTTCCGTCCCACGCTGATATCATAGCCGCGCCGCCGGCTGGTTTCGACGGCGAAGCCGTAGCCGGCAGCCAACCCGGCGATGGTGGCGCCGTGCTTGGAAACCAGCCACAATCGGCCGCCGGGCTTGAGCGCCCGCGCGGCGACTTCGATGAAATACTGCGCGATCCGGTGGCCAGCGTAATACGGCGGATTGCCCAGCACAACGTCAAAAGACGCGGGCTCCGGCTGGTACAGGTCGTTATGGAGCACGCGGACGAAGCTGCAGCCATTGACCTCCGCGCCGCGGCGGGCGCACTCCACGGCGCGCGCATTGGAATCCACCAGGATGATCTCGCCGGTTACGGTCGCGCCGGTCAACCGCAGCCGCTCCGCCAGCAGCAGACCCGTCAGGCCGCAGCCGCAGCCGAGTTCCAAGATCCGCTGATCGGGCTGGACTTCGACGCGTTCCGCCAGGGCCAGCCCGCCGGAGTCCGGCCGGCTATGCGCGAACACACCGGGGCGGGAAAAAAGCCGGACCTGCTCCGTCGGCGTCGTGGCCGCGAACTCGCACCACCGCGGCGTCCAGTCCTGGGAAGCGCCGCCCGCGAGGCCTTTCCAGATCACGCCCAGCACCTGTAATTTATTGAAATGCTGCCCCAGCTTGGCGGTGTAGTCGCCGATGCGTTTGCCGGGCGCCAGAACCACCACCGGACTGCCGGCGGGCAGGATCTGGTCCAACCGCTCGATCAAATCCCAGGCGAGCAGCCGATCGGTCCGATCATGCAGCAGAAGAATACCGGTCTGTGCGGCGGCGGGCGACGCTGTCGCGTCGGCGGCGCACACCACCTGGACACGGCGGAAAGGGAGGAGCTTGTTGCGCAGCAGGCGTTCGTCGTGCAGGTCCAACACGGACACTTCGACCGTCGCGCCGGGATTGAGCCGGGCGATCACGGCTGGAATCAGCGGCGAGCTGTCGGTCAGCGGAATCAGCACACGGCCCGCGCACGCCGGCAGATGCCGCACCAGCCGGGCCTCGTCCGTCCGCAGCTCGCGCAAGCCTTCCACGCGCAGCGGCCCGCCGGGCCCGTCCAGGGTCCAGTCCCGGCCCTGCCCGGGCAGTCGAATAAGAGTTGCTTTGGTCGTCATTGAAAATGGCCGGCGTACGCGGTGGTGATCAACGTGGATTTTACTATGCGCCCCGCCCGCCGCGGCGTCAAGCCGCGACAGCCTGGGCTGGCATCTGGAATTCGAACAGAAGGTAACGAAGGTAACAAAGCCGGAGGCGGAGACGGAGATTGAAGAGTTTTTGCTGCGGATTTCGCGGATTTCGGATCGAATGGAATAATCTGGAATTTCAAAAGAGGCCGCAGGCTGGCCGCCCTGCCCTTTACGCCCCCATCCGCGCAATCCGCGACATCCGGTGCCCCGGCGTAGTCTGACGAAGACGGGCAGCTCGCTTATTCTGCCCTCTGCGACCTCCTCTGCCCTCTGCGACCTCTGTGGTTACTTCTTCTCGCGCGCGGCTTGCCGGGCGCGCCGGGCGGGTCTATGATCCGGCCGGAAACGCATTATGGACAAGAAAGAAATCGCCGCGCTCTTCGAAGCCATCGGCACGCTGCTGGAACTGAAGGGCGAAAACCCGTTTCGCGTCCGCGCCTACACCAACGCCGCGCGCGCCCTCGAGAGCCAGACGGCGGACCTGCGCCAGCTCGCGGACGAAGGCCGGCTGACCGAGATCAAGGGCATCGGGCCTGACCTGGCAGCCAAGATCACGGAAGCGCTGACGACCGGCCATCTGAAACTTCACGACGAGCTGCTGGCCTCGCTGCCCGCGGGGCTGCTGGATCTGCTGCGCATCCCCGGCTTCGGTCCGAAGAAGGCCAAGATCGTTTACGAACAATTGCACGTAAACACCATAAAGAAGCTGGAGGCCGCCTGCCAGAGCGGGGCGGTCGCGAAGCTGCCCGGTTTCGGCGAAAAGTCACAGCAGAATATCCTCGCCGGCATTGCGCTGATCCGCAAGTTCAGCGGCCGCCATCTGGTGGACACCGCCGCCGCCGCGGCCCAACCGGTGCTGGCGGCCTTGCGCGCCTGCGCCGGCGTCATCCGCGCCGACATCGCCGGCAGCCTGCGCCGCAGGCGCGAGACGATCGGCGACGTGGATTTTATCGTCAGCGCCCGCCCCGCGGACGCGCCGGGCATCCTCGCGGCCTTCACCACCCTGCCGGGGCTCCTCAGCGTCAGCGCCCAGGGCCCCACCAAGGCCAGCGTCGTCCTCGCCGGCGGCATCCAGGCCGATTTGCGCGTCGTCAGCGACGAGCAGTACGCGTTCGCGCTGAACTATTTTACCGGCAGCAAGGAGCACAACATCGCCCTGCGCGCCCGGGCGCTGAAACTGAAGCAGCTCTCGCTGAACGAGTACGGTTTCTCGCCGGCGGCCGAGCAGGAAAAGAGCGCCAAGGAACTGGGCAGCCGCCTGGCGTGCCCGACCGAGGAGGCCCTGTACGCCGCGCTGGAGCTCGCGTACATCCCACCCGAGCTGCGCGAGGACATGGGAGAACTGGACGCCGCTGCCCGCGGGCCCCTGCCCCGGCTCATCGAGACGCAGGACCTGCGCGGCACGTTCCATTGTCACTCGACCTGGAGCGACGGCCTCGACAGCATGGAAGCGATGGCCCAGGCCGCCCTGGCGCTGGGCTACGAGTACCTCGGGCTGGCCGATCACAGCCGCAGCGAGTGGCAGGCCAACGGCCTCGACGCCGCCCGCGTGCGCCAGCAGGCCGTGGAGGTGAAAGAACTCAACGCCCGGTTGGCCGAAAAAGGCTTCCGCCTTTTCTTCGGCGCCGAAGTGGACATCCTGGGCGAGGGCGAACTCGACTACGACGAGGAGACCCTGGACCTGTTCGACTACGTCATCGTCGCCGTGCACAACCGCTTCACGCTATCCGCCGCCGCCATGACCGCGCGCATCGGCCGGGCGCTGGCGCATCCCAAAGTGACCATGCTCGCGCATCCGACCGGCCGCCTGCTGCTGGAACGCGAACCTTACGCCGTTAACATGCCCGACGTCATCGCCGCCGCCGCGCAGCACGGCAAGATCATCGAGATCAACGCCAACCCCAGGCGCCTCGACATGGACTGGCGCCTCTGGCAGCACGCCCGGGAGCTCGGCGTCCGCTGCGCCATCAACCCCGACGCGCACAGCGTGGCCGATCTGCAGTTCCTCGCCTGAAAGAAGTCGAACAGGCGTTGCAGCGCCGCCGCGCGTAACAGGATCGAGCGCGGCCGCCCAGCGGCGGCACGCGCCTTACAGCGACCGGGCGTTTCGTCGGCGTTGACGCCGACGGCTGGCAGATGCCGTTTTCCGCGCGATGAACGTGACCGCCGAAGCCGAGTACGGTTGCACGAAATGGAATTTGCGGCGCAGCAGCGCGGGGATGGGGATCGCCTCGACCGCCGCGCCGGTTTGGGACAGCGACGCCGCGAGTTGCGCGATGCTCAGCCGGTTCCGATGATACAACCCCACCGGCCGGATCTGGTGACGCGGGATGTCCGCGGCGTTGAAGCAATGCAGCCACGCCTCCTTCCGCGCGATGCGCATGATTTCCTGCAGGGCTCGTTCCAGCGCCTCCGGCGAAAGATGACCCAGCAGGTCGTGGAGAAAGACCACGTCGCAGGCGTTGTCCGGCAGACCCGAGTTCAACACGCTGGCCTCGAAGAAATTCACGCCCGGGTGGGCACAGCGGGCGTTCTCGATGTTCTTCCAGGAAATATCGAAGCCGGCATACGTCAGGTGCGCTGCCAGCCCGAAATCCCGGAGGGCCAGGTATTCGTTGCCGGAGCCGCAGGCGATTTCGAGGACCGTGAGGGGCGCCGCCTGCAAGCCGGCCAACTGCGCCGACCACCTTTGCGCGAAGGTGTTCAACGCCGGCTCAAACAGGACCTCCTCGGGCCGGTCGGCCGTGCGGAACAGCAACGCGTCGGTCACGTAGTCGGGCAGCGGACACGCATCCGTCCGCAGCCAGGCGGCGGCCTGCCGCACGACGGCGGGCACACGCGCTCCGCGCCGGCCGCCGTGCAGCTCATCGAGCAAAGCCATGCGCGACGCGCCCGCCCGTACCTGCTCGAACAGCCAGGTCATGACGACGCCGAAGCGCAGTTCCTCTTCGATCAGCGCGTCGAATCGGCGCGGCCACAATGTGTCGATCAGCAGCGCGCGCGTAAGGATGCTGCACGCGTTGATGCGCTGGTCCTCAGCGCCGGCGGCCAGGTAGACGGCGAGATGCCCGGCGGAAAAACAATCCCACGAGGCTTTCAGCCGCGCGTTCTCCAAGGCTATGGCCGTCGCCTTCATCGCCGTAGGCCGGCTGCGCATTCTTGGGGTCGGGCGGGCAATCCAGGCTAGTCCTTCAATACCGCCCCGCAACTGGCGTTGGAGGCCAGCTTGGCGTAACGGGCCAGCCAGCCGGTCTTGAACCGCGGCTCGGGCGCGCGCCAGGCCGCCCGGCGCGCGGCGAATTCGGCCTCGCTGAGCTGCGCGTGCAGCTTGCGCGCGGGGATGTCGAGCGCGAGGACGTCGCCGTCGCGCAGCAGGGCGATGGGCCCGCCCTCGGCAGCCTCGGGCGAGACGTGGCCGATGCAGGCGCCGCGCGTGCCGCCGCTGAAGCGACCGTCGGTAATCAACGCCACCTGGTCGCCCAGCCCCTGCCCCATGAGGTAGCTGGTGGGCCCCAGCATCTCCTGCATGCCCGGCCCGCCTTTCGGGCCTTCGTAGCGGATCACCACCACGTCGCCGGCCTTGACCCGGCCGGCGAGGATGCCGGCGCAGGCGTCCTCCTGCGACTCGAAAATGACCGCCGGCCCGGTGTGCTGCAACATCCGGGGATTCACACCGGCGGTCTTGATCACCGCGCCTTCCGGCGCCAGGTTGCCGCGCAGGATGAACAGGCCGCCCTCGGGGCTGTACGCGTTTTCCAACGGCCGGATGCAGGCCGGATCGTGCGTCCGGGCGCGGACAATGTTCCGGCCCAGCGATTTCCCGGTCACCGTCGGCGCGCCGAATTTCAGCAGGCCCTTGACGCGGCTGATTTCCTTGAGGATCGCGCTGATCCCGCCGGCCCGGTCCACGTCTTCGACGTGGTAGGCCGACGAGGGCGAAACCTTGCAGATGTTCGGCGTGCGCTTGGACAGGTCGTTGATGCGGTCGAGACCATAGGCGCTGCCGGCCTCGTGCGCGATGGCCAGCGTGTGCAGGATCGTATTCGTGCTGCCGCCCATGGCCATATCGAGCACAAAGGCGTTATCCAGCGCGTCCTGCGTGACGATGTCGCGCGGACGGAGATTTTCCCGCACCATTGCGACCACGCGGTGCGCGGCCTTGCGCCAGAGCTTGCGCCGGCGGGGGTCCACGGCCGGAATCGTGCCGTTGCCGGGCAGCGCCAGGCCGATCGCCTCGCACAGGCAGTTCATCGAATTGGCCGTGAACATGCCGGAGCACGAACCCGCCCCGGGGCAGGCGGCGCACGACAGGGCCTCCAGGTCCTGCTCGCTGATCTTGCCCGCCTTGAACGCGCCCACCCCCTCGAACACGCTGATCAGATCCACCGCGCGGCCATCCGGCAGCTTGCCGGCGAGCATCGGCCCGCCGCTGGCGAAGATGGTCGGGATGTTCACGCGCAGCGCGCCCATGATCATGCCGGGGACGATCTTGTCGCAGTTCGGAATGCAGATCATGGCGTCGAACGCGTGGGCGCGCGCCATGGTCTCGACGCAGTCGGCGATCAGCTCGCGGCTGGGCAGCGAATACTTCATGCCGGCGTGGCCCATGGCAAGGCCGTCGCAGATGCCGATGCAGTTGAACTCGAACGGCGTGCCGCCGGCCTTGACGATCTCCTTCTTGATGAAATCCGCCACCTTGCGCAGGTGCACATGGCCGGGAATGATGTCGGTATAGGAATTGCAGACGGCAATGAACGGCTTGGCGATCGCCGCCGTAGTCAACCCCGTCGCCCGCAGCAGGCTGCGATGCGGCGCGCGTTCGAATCCGATTTTTATCTGATC
>JAPLSZ010000074.1:28946-32785 GCA_026398385.1 Kiritimatiellota bacterium
CCGGTTCGGAAAAGCGGTCAGGCCCTCCCGGCCCGCCTCCTCCCACCCTGCCGGGTTTACTCCTGCAGGACGATCCGCGCCACCGACTTCTGGGCATCCACCCACCGGCCGATGCTGTCGTTCTTCGCATCGGTATGCAACTGGTCCAGGATCTCTGCCCGGCATTCGTCCAGGGTCCGCTGGCGCGGCGCCGTGCGCTCCAGCACGGTGGCGATGTGGTAGCCGAACGAGGTCTGAAAAACCGGCGAAATTTCGCCCGCGTTCATCGAGAAAACCACCGCCTCGACTTCCGGCGCCATCTGGCCGCGCGCGAAAAAGCCCAGGTCCGGACTGGCCCCGGCGCCCCCCGCCTCCTGCGCCGCCGTTTTCAGAAAATCCTCGCCCGCCAGCAGCCGGCGGCGGAGCGCGCTCAGTTCGGTCAAGGCCCGGACCGCCGCGGCGGCGTCGCGGGGACGGCGGACGATATGCGCGACATGCACCTGCTCCGGCGCGATAAAGTCGGCCTGGTGTTCCTCATAATAGGCGGCCAGCTCCTCCGCGGTGGGCGGACGCACATGGCGCGTCAAGTCCTCCAGAAAGCGCGTCACGCGCAGTTGCTGTTCGATATCCCCCCTGATCCGCTGCTCGTCGGCCGCCTTGAGGCCGTGCGCTTGAAAAAACGCGGGCTTGCCGCCATGCGGCTCGACCAGGTTCTGGAACTCGGCCTCCACCGCCTCGGCCGGCGCCGGGCCGCCGAACTGCCCGGCTTGTTCGCGGATCAGCGTCCATTCAATCGCGCTTTCGCGGGCGCGCTCGCCGGCCTGCGCCTCGGTCCATTCCGGATGGACTCGCCGCGCGCTTTCCAGCTCGCGCTGGACCATGCCCTCCGCCACCGCCTTGCCGTTCACCGTGATGCGCATGCTTGGTCCTTCTTGCTGCCGCCGGAAAGCGAAAGCCTAGCCCATCGTGCGCTCGCGGTAAAGCACGATGTCGGGAAGATCGTAAGGCCTCAGTCACATGGTGGCTCTGCTCAAATGCAAGGACCCCTTCGACTGCGGGAAACCTCCGGTGCGCAGGATCGCCGCCCAAGAAGATTGTACAGGATTAACAGGATTTTACAGGATTTTGCATTGAAGGTAGGAAGTGAACGCAGCCGGAGAAAACCCGATCTCCGTTAGCGGGGATGCGCCCGGGTCTTCGGGCGCTTCGTGGTGAAGCCCACGGAAATCCTGTAAAATCCTGTCAAAACTCTTCACGCCATAGGCTTCCTTCGTTGCCTTTGTTATTTTCTGTGTAAAATCCTCCTGTGTTTCTCCGTTCGCCGCCTGCGTGCCCTTCGGGCGCTTCGTGGTGAGTAGTGACCAAAAATCAACCTGTGAACGCGTTACGCCAGCTACTGGATCGCGGATGTTCTTTTTTCTTCTGCGCCGCCGGCCCGCTTGTGGGATACTCGGCCGCGATGCGTGAGCTTGACCGAGAACGCGGTGTGCACGGCCCGGCATGGAACGGCCTGCACGGCGGCTATTTTTCCGACCCCGCCGTGGCAGAGCCGCTGCTGGACGCCGTCCGCGCCGCGCTGGCCTGTCGCCGTCCAGACGCCATCGTGGACCTGGGCGGCGGCACGGGCTTTTTGCTCGCCGAACTGGCCCGCCGGAACCTCGCGCCCGACTGCCGGCTGGTCAACGTGGACGCCTCCGCCGCGCAGTTGCAGCCGGCGGCGTCTTCGCGCATTCAGAAGGTCTGTGCGGCCGTGGACCAGGTGCGCCGCGGGGCGCTAGTGGAGAAGTCTCAAACCTTATTGTTTATGATGCGTTCGGTGCTGCATTACTTCGGCCGGGCGGGCCTCCTGCCGACGCTGCAGCATCTGCGGGCGCAACTGCGACCCGGCGAATATTTTGTGCACCAGAGCGCCTGTTGCGCGGAGCAGGGCGCGGCGGACAGCCTCAACCGGCTGTACGCGCTGATGGAGACCGGAAAATGGTACCCCATCCGCGCGCACCTGCAGGCCCTGCTGGCGTCCGCCGGCTGGCGGATCACGGCGATGGCCGCGGCGCCCAGCCTGCTCCTGGAGGACGCGGCGCTGGCCGCGCGCTATCGGCTGACGCCGGCGCAGCTCGCCGACCTCCACGCCGCCCTGCGCGCGTCGGGCGACAACCTGCGAGGCGTTCTCGAAACCACGCCCGCCGGTTTCCGCGCCTGGTTGCCCTACACGGTCTTCACCTGCGTGGCGGTATAGCCGGCAGTTGTTATTTCGGCGGTGGTGGGGGCTCCGGGTTCTTCTTGAACAAACCGGCCGCACCGCTCAGGGTCTTCCCCAAGCCCTCTCCCACAGCGTTCCCCAGTTTGCCCACGCCATCGCCCACCGCGTTAACACCGTCCACCCCCAAGCCGAAGGCGCCCGTGGCCACTTTGGAGACGCTCGACAGAATGGCGTTCAGGACCTCGCGGATGGCGGTGCCCAAGCTGACGCCCTGCTTGTCCTTGTCTCCGCCGCCGATGTCATTCAGGGTGATGGGCGGCAGCGGCAGGGTCATCGCCTGGCCGCCCAGCGCGGTGAACGTGACTTTGACCTTGGCGCCGGTGATGGTCAGCTTCTTGATGATGACCTTCTTGCCACCGGTTTTGCCCGGGGCGGCGGCCGGCGCGGCCGCGGGCGCGGCGGCGGAGCCCGGCGGACTGAGCTGCGCCTGCAGCGAGCCGATATTGCTGTCTTTCAGTCCGCGCTCGTAGGTGATCTCCGGCGCTTCGATCCGGATCTCCCGGATGACGATCGTCTGCTTGAGGAGGGAAGTCACCTCCAGGTCAAGCTCCAGCGTCCGCAGATCGAACAAGCTCTTCGCCTTGTATCCTTCGGGGTTGCCCACATGCAACCCGCGCAGCGTCAGCTGCCCGCGCAGCAGCGCGAGACTGACCTCCCCGACGCTCACCGGCACGCCCAGCAACCGTGGCCCGGCCCCATTGACCGCCTGCTTGATGAGCGGCCCGGCAAATAACAGCACAACAACCACCAGCGTCACCAGCAGCAAGCCGATGACGAGCAGCACCCGCTTGATAAGCTTCCTCATGGTTCGTCCCTCCGAAAGTGCTCCATGCTAGACGCTCAGGATCCCGCCGACAAGCGTCATTTGGTTCAGAACACTCCCCGGTTTCCAGCGCATCGCAACGCGACGCTTTGGAGTGCGCTGGGTTGGCTGCGCCCGTCTCGCCCTGGGCTCGGCTGACAGCACTGTTCTTCATAATCAAAGCACCGAAAGTCAAAGCGGCGTCAAGCCGCCGCACTCCAAATATCAAAGCGACACCTTCCCTAATCCCCGCAGAATTGCCAGGCGCCCCTCCGCCCACCACCCCGCCGTTTTTTGTTTCTTTCCGGCCGAAAAATGCCAAAATTGCGCTGTGGCAGGCCACGGCCGGCAGGGCGGTGACGCGGCTCCCAAAAAGGATTTTGCACATGACGACAACCGACAGCGCCACGCCGGCGAACAAGCACTTTATCCGGCAGATCATCGAAGCGGACATCGCCGCGGGCCGCAACGGCGGCCGGGTGGTCACACGCTTCCCGCCGGAGCCCAACGGCTATCTGCACATCGGCCACGCCAAGGCCCTCTGCATTACCTTCGGCATGGCGCAGGAATACGACGGCCGCTGCCACCTGCGCATGGACGACACGAACCCGGCCAAGGAGGAGCGGGAGTACATCAACGCCATCCAGACCGACGTGCGCTGGCTTGGTTTCGACTGGGGCGAGCATATTTACCACGCGTCGGATTTCTTCGGTCCGATGTACGCCTTCGCCGAGGCGCTGATCCAGCGCGGCCAGGCCTACGTCTGCGCGGTACCGCAGGAGGAATGGAAGGACTACC
>JAPLSZ010000027.1 GCA_026398385.1 Kiritimatiellota bacterium
GTCCTCCGCTATCCGATCCAGCCCTTTAACCGACTTCATGTCACAGACACCCACCCACACGAACCCCCTTAAAAACAACCCGCACCTCGATACCGCCCTTTTCTACTGCACGGCATGAGATCCCAAGAGTCCAAACTCCAGCGCGGGGCTGGAAGCCCCGCCACATGCCGGGTCAGCTTCCTCCGGCGGATAAGAAAATCTTCTTCTCCGCCATCCGCGCAGCCGCTAGCGCATCAGGCTGATTTCCGCACCAGCAGGGTTTCCAGCAGGCCGGCATAGTGGAGCCGCGACTGGAGCACGGTCAAGCCGCGCGCCGCCAGCAGGCGGTGCAGCGTCGGGCGGTCCGGGTAGGTCCTCAGGCTGTCGGCAATATAGGTGTAGACCGCGGGCTGGCCGGGACATGGAACAGCCCTTGCACCAGGCGGGAAGCCGGCTTGGAAAAGTCAAGAAACGCGGCGACACCGCCGGGCTTGAGGATCCGGGCGATCTCGTCGAGCGCGGTCGCGATATCCGACGCATTGCGCAACGCATAGCCGCCGGTGACAATATCCATGCTGGCGGCCGCCTGACTCGTGTGCGCCATGTCGGCGCAGGCGAACGATACGTTGGGACAGTCGTTGCGCTGTCGGGCCAGCTCCAACATCTTCTCCGTCAGGTCCAGGCCGAGGATGTGTCCGGCGGGGTAGCGTCGGGCGAGCAGGAAAGCCAGGTCGCCCGTGCCGCAGGCCAGATCGAGGCAGCAGGGTTGGGCAAAGTCCGGCAAGGCGCGAATCAGGGCCCGTTTCCAACTCCGGTCGCGGCCGAGAGACAGCAGCGGCGTGATGCGGTCGTACTCCGGCGCGATGCCGGTGAACAACCCGTGCGTCAGCCGGCGCTTCTGGTCCGGCTCGCGGAGGTCGGCCCGTACATTGAATTTGGCTTTCATTTGGCCTGTCATTCGACGCCGGCGGATATATAGTGAGCACGCCGGCGTGCGTCAGGGCAGGGCATGAATATTTATATCCATAGCATAAGCACCGTGGTTCCACCAACTCGTTACGCACAGTCGGCAATCATGGACTTCATGCTGCAGGCGGTCCCGGCGGACGAGCGGCTGCGGCGCTATCTGCGGCGCTTATACACCCATTCGGGCATTGCGTACCGCCACAGTGTCATCCGCGATCTGGCGGACACGGCGGCGGCCCCTTTTTTCAGACGGGATGCCGACCAACGATGGATCGCGCCGACCACCGGCCAGCGCAACGCGGTTTTCGTGCGGGAGTCACACCCCTTGTTTGTCGGGGCGGCGCGGGCGGCGTTGGCGCAGAGCGGCTTTGCGCCCGGCGAGGTCACGCAGGTTGTCACCGTGTCCTGCACCGGTTTTTACAATCCCGGACCGGACTATTATATCGTGCGCGAGTTGGGCCTGGCCACCGGGACCGGCCGGTACCACGTGGGCTTTATGGGTTGTTACGCGCTGTTCCCCGCGTTGCGGATGGCCGAGGCGTTTTGCCGCGCCGCTCCGGAGGCCGTGGTGCTGGTGGCGGGCGTCGAGCTGTGCACGCTCCACATCCAGCTCAAGGCTGACCCGGAGACCCTGCTGGCCGGCGCGTTGTTCGCCGACGGCGGCGGCGCGCTGGTGGTCAGCGCGCGGCCGCGGGCCCGCGCTGGAGATCCGGCGGCTGGCCACGGAATTGCTGCCCGACAGCGAGGCCGACATGGCGTGGAGCATCGGCGACCAGGGTTTCGATATCGCGCTCTCCTCCTACGTTCCCAAAATAATCCATGCGCACCTGCGCGGCGCCGTGACCGCGCAGGTGCAGCGGGGCGGTCTGGCTTTGGCATCGGTGCAGCGCTGGGCCGTGCATCCAGGCGGCCGGGACATCCTCGACAAGGTGGCATCGGCGCTGGGCCTTGACCCGGAAGCCCTGACGGTTTCGCGCACGGTGCTGAGCGACTACGGCAACCTCAGTAGCGCCACGCTGTTCTTCGTGCTGGACGCCATCCGGCGCGCGCCGGCGGCGGTCCCCGGCGAAAATATCTGTGCGCTGGCCTTCGGCCCCGGCCTGACGGTCGAGCTGGGCCTTTTCCGCCGGCCGGCGAGGGCGGCATGATATAAACCGGATTGCCGTGGCGGCGGTAGTCGCTATGATGGGGCCTGAGAGGGCGCGGTAGATGAAACTCGGTTTATTGGGCGGAACGTTCAACCCGGTGCACATGGGTCATTTGATCCTGGCTCAGGATGCGCTGGAGCGGTTCGGTCTGGACCGGGTGCTGTTGATCCCGTGCGCCCAGCCGCCGCACAAGCAGGCGCCGCGGCTGGCCGCCGCGGCGGAGCGGCTGGCAATGCTGCGCCTGGCCGTCGCCGGCGATCCGCGGTTCGAGGTCAGCGCCGTGGAACTGGAGCGGGGCGCGCCGTCCTATGCGGTGGATACTGTCCGGCCGCTGCGGGCGGAGCAGCCGGAGCGCCGCCTGTTTTTTATCATTGGCACGGACGCGCTGTTGGAACTGCACCAGTGGCACGCCATCGGGGAACTGCTGGAGCTCTGCGAATTCAGCACCATGCTGCGGCCGGGGTTCCCGGTGGAATTCCTGGGCGCGGAGCGGCTGAATCTGCCGGCGCCGTGGCCGGAACGGTTGCTGCATAACCTGTTCACAGGCCATGCGGTGGATATCTCCGCCACGGACATCCGGCAGCGGCTTGCGGAAGGCCGCAGCATCCGCTATCTTGTGCCCCCAGCGGTGGGGCAGTACATTTTCGAGCAGGGGCTGTACCGGGGGCAATAGCAAGGAACATGACTAACGAAGCGCTGGCCTTGGCCGTGAAAGCCCGTGAAGCCCTGCTGGCCAAGAAGGGCGAAAACCCCGTGTTGCTGGACGTGCGGGGGTTGTCGAGCATCACGGACTACTACCTGATCGTCACCGGCCTAAACACGCCGCATCTCAAGGCGCTGCTGGAGGATCTGGAGCGGGAATTCGAGCAGGCCGGACGGCGCTGTGCCCGCCGCTCCGGCAAACCCGAAAGCGGCTGGATGGTGGCCGACTACCTCGACGTGGTGATCCACATCTTCTCGGCCCAGCACCGCGGCTATTACGCGCTGGAAGAACTGTGGAGCGACGCGACGCGCGTGGCGTGAGCGGCGCGCGCCCTTCTCGGGACGAGGGCGGCGGGCGGCGGTTATTTTGCTTCCACCGTCAACTGTTTCACCCAGTCGTCGATAGTGGCCTGACGGCGGGGTTTTTGCTTTTCCTCGTTTTTTTTCAACTCGGCCAATTGGTCTTCGAGCCGACGGATGGTTTCCTGCCGGCTGCGCTCCCGCAGCGTGTAGTAGTTTTCGATCTGCTCTCGCAGAAGCGCCCTGATCTTCACCTGCTCGGCCGGCGACGACGAGGCTTCGTAGGCCTTGGCCAGGTCGAAAACCTGCTGCTTTTCAGGGGCGAACCCCGGTTGCTTCTTCATCCAGAGCTCGCGGGACTGCGCCGCCTTGGTGCTGGCGGCACGAGGCGCCTTCGGTTCGCCGGCGAAAGTCACGGCCGGCACGACCAGCGCGCCGACCAGCAGCCAGCAGCGCAGCGTTGGCTTCATATGATCTGCTCCTCCGGCTCCGGCGATTCGTCCCAAGTGGGCTCCGCTTCGTCCGGGACGCTATCCCGGATGCCCGGGCCATCGCTGGAGAGCGCAGCCAGGGTCTGGCCGATATGCTCCAGTTGCTGATCCACGCTGTCATCCCAGTCGGCATTCGACCGGGACTTCGTGGCCAGCCGTAAGCCGCCGACCAGCAGCAGCAGGACGGCGGCGGCGGCCAGCGCCGGCTGCCAGGTTGAAACCACGCGACGGAAGCGCGCGGAAGGTCCGCGTTCCGCGAGGGCGCGCCGCCCCGCGTCCATGATCCGCTGCCGGGTGGCCGCCGCCAGCGGCGGCAGCGCGGCCGCGCGCGCCGCGGCCGTGAGCTCCCGCCACTCCGCGCGCTGGGCGCGGCAGTCAGCGCAGTCAGCCAGGTGCCGCTCCAGCCGCCGTTGCTGCCAAGCGGTCTGTTCGTCCGGCTGGTCCAATAAAAGTTGTCGCACCGCCATCTTACATTTCATGTCCGTACTCCCGAAAAATCCTCATAATCCTTTTTCAATTCCTGACGGAGCTTGATCAGCGCATAATGCATCCGGGCCAGCACGGTGTTGATCGAAGTCGCCTGGAGGCGGGCAATTTCCTTGAACGGCAGACCGCCCTCCATCCGCATCGCAAACACCTCGCGCTGCTCCGGTGGCAATCGCTGCAGCGCCGCCGCAATGCGCGGCCCCAGATCATGCCCCTGGGCCAGCCGGTCCGGACCGGGTCCCCGGAAGGGGATGCGTGCCTCCCACGGCGTGGGCTCCGCCGCCGCCTCGGCGTCCGCCAAATGCACCCGCGGCTTGGCGTGGCGCGCGCGGTCGATCACCAGGTTGCGCGCAATCCGGAACAGCCAGCTCAGAAAATTCTTTTCCCGATAGCTGTCCAAGTGCCGGATCGCCCGGAACCAGACCTCTTGGAATATGTCCTCCGCATCCGCCACCGAAGTCGTCATTCTGAGAATGAACCCAAAGAGCGGGCGGCGATAATACTCCACCAGACAACCCAAGGCCTCGATATCGCCCTGCCGGTACGCAGCAATCCATTTCTTTGCGGGCTGGCCCATGGGGTCGTTTTCATGGCCGCGTGCGCCCTTTGGTTATGAAAACGCACCAGCGGCAAATTTATTGTGCCAAAAGCTACCATGCGGCCGGCGGTCAGTCCAGCCGGCGTACCGCGAGGTCGTGTTCATCCAGGCCGAGGTAATGACCCAATTCGTGCAAAACGGTCTTGCGGACCTCGCGGCGGAACACGAACGGGTCGCCCTCCGCGTACGCCCAGAGGGTATCGAGAAAGAGCAGGATTTGCGCCGGCAACGCGGCGCCGCCGGCGGCGCTCTCCGGATATTCCTCGCCAATGAACAAGCCCAGGGTGTCCGGCTCCAGGCCGGCCGCGAGCATGGCCCGGGAGGGCGCGGATTCGAAGGTCACCGGGATGGACTGGGCGCGTTCGC
>JAPLSZ010000131.1:0-2480 GCA_026398385.1 Kiritimatiellota bacterium
CGATCCGCGCCAAGCTGGCCGGAGCGGTCGTGGAGATGGATAGCGGTACGCACGCCTCGGATGCCACAGCGGCTGCGTCCAAACAGTCGCAGACGATCCTCAAGGATCTGGACAAAGATGGCCTAAAATAGGCGCTGTCCGACAGCACGAAAGGGTGGTATGGGAGACTTCACCCAGCGGCTGAAGGGTGTTTTCTTGTCGCTCCGGCCGCGCGGCTCCCGGGCAGGACAACGCCTGATCGAGTCTTGCCTTGTCGTGGTGGTGCTGTGCCTGCTGCTGTTCGGGATGTTGCAGGTCTCCCATTTGTACATGGTCAGCGAGGTGCTGGATTACGCCGCCACCGCTGGCGCGCGTGCCCATTCCGTGGGTTTCAACGCGTTCATGGTGGAAAAGACCATCCAGGTCGCCGCCATTCCGGCGTCCGGTCGCATGCTGAATCCCTCCATGGCATCCGTCGCTGTTGCGAATCCTGTCTGGGGCACGCAGCGGGTGGGCTGGCTGTGGGATTTTGCGTTGCGCAGCCATCCGGATTCCCGCCAGTTCAACGATATCGAAAGGGTGCGCATCCCGGAATATCTGGGCGCGGAATGGTGGCAGCGCTACGGTTATCTGAATTACGAGGCGTGGGACAACCACGCGTTGCAGGCTTTCATGTTTGAAACGGCGGACAGCGTGGAGGCGCGCGTGCAGTTGGAGGTCCCCGTCCGCTTCCCGTTCCATCGCGCTTTTTACGGGGCGGATATGGTCCCGTATGAGAGCAAGGTTACGATGGAAAACCACTACCCCATGTATCTGCAATGAACCAGTCATCCCAGCCGTGCGGGGCGGCGTCCCGGGCGCTTTTCCTCCGGCGCCGTGAAGGCCAGACGATCATCTTCATGGTCATGGTCTTGGTGATCATGGCCGTAATCGTGCTGTTCAATTTCGACGTTCACAAGATCCTGTATATCAAATCCAACTCCCGCAATGCCGGCGATGCGGCGGCCCTGGCCGGCGCGCGGTGGCAGGCGGTCACTTTCAATCTGATCGGCGAGCTCAATGTCGCCCAGGCAGTCGCCATCAACGACGCCCTGCTCCGCGGCGAGACCAATGATTTCCCCGAGGCGCGGACCATCGCCGACCTGCAGGCGCGGCTGTGCTTTGTGGGGCCGATGATCGGCCTGACCGCGGCGCAGCAGGCGGCCAAGAACAACGGCATCTATGTCAACAAACGCTACACCAGCGAAATGCAGCAGCATGCGAACGTCGTGCTGGCGAGCTACCCGCACTTGTTCATTCCGCCCTATGCCAATGCCTGGGAAGAGTATGCCGAGATGATCCGTACCGTCGCGGGGCAGGGCGTGGCCGCGCTGCCCGGCGCGCAGTCGCCGTACGTGAGTTATGACCACATGGTGCTGCAACGGGGTTTTTACAGTGCGATTGCCAACCGCGATTGGTGCTGGTTTTATCACAATGCCCGCAAACTGCTGGAAACCTATGGCGGCTGGCAAAGCTGGCCGCCGCTGCCGCCGCTGGCCCAGCGGAACCTCATGGGTTCGGAATATTTTGCCCTGAATCTGACGACCTTTGCGACCCTCGACGCGCTGGAGGACCTGCCGGGCAACCAGTCGGCCGCCGCCGTGCGGCAGCAGCTTTCCCGGGTGGCCGGGAAAGCCTTGGTCCCCCTGGTCGCCAGCGTCCCGGCCAAGTGGTATTGCTACGAGCCCTCCGCCTGGAGGACTTGGCAGGACCTGATCGCCAGCAATAGCGATGTCAACACGCGGTTCCCCTTCACCTCGGACATCAAGAAGGAATTCAATTACGCCGGCGCGGATGCGTCCGTCGCGATCAAGGCCGACGCCCCCCGAACGATGTTCAACTCCAAGAATTATGCGGTCACCTGGTCGGCGGCCGCCAAACCGCTGGGTTACCTTGAAGGCCCGGTGACGCCCAACACCTATGGCCTGGTGTTGCCGGCCTTTCACGACGTGCGCCTGATCCCCGTGGACGCGGCGGTGTCGCAGGTGGAGGAGGATCTCTTTGATTTCGGGGCGAGCTGGCTGGAACACATCGTCGGACATCTGCCGATCTATATGCAAGCCGGGCCGGCCGGAATCAGTAATCTGGCCGGAGGCTGCGGCTACTGCCAGCAATTGATTATCTGGGAGCAATCCAGTTTCCGGCTGATCGGGATCACTTGGCTACAGAACGGCGGTTTCACGAATTGTTTTACGCGTGGCGGCGGTGGTGGCGGCGGCGGCGGTGGCGGTGGCGGCAGCCGGCACGAGCACTGAGGAAGGGCGGAAGAGGAGATCTTAACCGTCTCATAAACCACGGAAAACACAGAAGGTACGGAAAATGAGCACAGGTTATGACAAACGATGCCGGGCCGTCCAACGGCAGCGCTCCGGCCAGGCGATCGTGGAATTCGTCGTCGGGCTGATTGCCATGGTGGTGCTGTTCATGGGCATGCTCCAGTGGCAGCGGTTGGCCCGCGAACA
>JAPLSZ010000131.1:2487-15519 GCA_026398385.1 Kiritimatiellota bacterium
TGCAGCGGTTGGCCCGCGAACATACCCGCACGCTCGGCAAGGCCCGGGCGGAGGCCGGCCAGGATGCTTTGGCGGGCTCGTATGTCATGCGCAGCGGCGCGCCGAAATTCATCCATGACTGGCAGGCCGGACGGGACAAGGCCACCTACTCCCAGGATGACGTGGCGCAGCTCGATAATCCTGGCGCCACGGCCCAGGGTATCGCGCAGCATGCGCGCCCGGGCGACCTGGCCGGTTATGTGCCTAACAACGCGGTGAGCGCGGCGGCGGATGCCGGAGGCGTGCTGGCGGATTTCTATTTCGTCCATGGCCGCGACGAAAGCGGGGACATCCCGCTCTATCCCATCATCCGCTCCGTCGTCTACGGCGCCGACGCCATTCAGATGCAGGCCAATGCCTGGCTTACCTGGACGCACATCGAATGAGGCCGGCCGTCAAGGCCCCGCGGCGCCCCGGCGCTCCACCGGGGCGCAGGACCCGTCCGGGCAAGGCCGCGTGGGCCGGGCTGCTGTTGCTGGCGGCGGCGATGCCGGCGGGCGCGCGGGTGTTTCAATTCGGGGGGCGTGGCGACACGGATCCGGTGCGCGCGGTGTCGGCGGCCGAGCACCCGGTGTACCAAACGACCCTGCAACTGAATGGCGGCTCGGGCGCGGTCGATGTGCGCGCGTGCCCGGGCAGTGTGTCCGCGGTCCTGGAGCGGCTGATGGGCGCCTATCGGGAACAGGGCGCGTTGGCGTTCGGCCTGTCTGGCGAGCAGTTGGGGTGGGGGGTGGTGCTGTATAACGTACGGGTGATCCGCCTGCTGGCGGCGTAGGCCGGCCGGCGGAACTCGTGCCTGCTGTTCCGGTTTGACCAGTCGGAGCGTGATTTTTCCCGCTCGGCGGAAGCCGCGCCGGCCTGGCCGCCGGGCCTGCCGGCGTACCCCGGCAGCCGGCTGACCCGGCTGCTGTGCAACGAAGCCACCGGTACCCGCGTGGCGTGCTCCACGGCCATGGCGGACGGTGGCGATGTGCAGCGCTATTTCCACCGCGCCCTGTCCGAGGCCGGCTGGGCGGGCGCGTTGGGCCCCCAGGATGAAGCCAGTGGCGTGTACCTGAAGGGGCCGGAGTTGTTGTGCGTCACGGTGCTTTCGGCTGGCATTCCGGGACAATGTGTGATTACCCTGTTGCACCGGCGTCTGAAAGCGAAGCCGGACGCCTGAAAGCGCCATGTTGATTTGGAATGGGAAGACGAGCATCTGGGGAGTGATTTCATGAAACAAAAAGCGGTTTTGATCGTTTCGGTCATCGTCGGGCTGCTGGCGTTCTGGATGACGCACCAGTATCTACAAGCGGAACGCGCGCGGCTTTTTGCCGACGCGGAGGAGGTGGAGGTGCTCGCGGCGGCGCGCGACCTGCCGGCGGGCACGGTCCTGAAATTCGAAGACGTGGGCAAAGTCAAAATTTACCTGCGCAAGGGTGGCTTCAGCGACGATTATGTGTTGCCCAAGGATCTGGACAGGGTTCTCAACCGCAAAATCCGGTGGCCCTTGGATCGGAGGAAAGCACTGGCCTGGTCTAATGTGGACATGCCGGAGGGGGTGCGCCAGGGCTTGGCGCATGTGATCAAGCCCACCCTGCGGGCGGTGTCCATCTCCGTCGGCGGCGATGCCGCGGTGAGCGGTCTGGTGCAGCCGAACGATCGTGTGGATATCCTGGGCACGTTTGCCTTCCCCTCGCGCTCCGGCGGCAAGGAGATGGAAAACGTGACGCTGACGGTGTTGCAGGATGTCACCGTCCTGGCCACGGGCCAGGGCCTGGCCAAGCAGGAATTCGAGGAGACCGACCGCTACGCGCGCAGCGGCGGCTACAGCACGGTGACCTTCGAGGTTTCGCCGCGCGAGGCGGAACTGCTGGTCTTTGCGCAGAATGTGCAAGGAAAGTTGACGCTGACCCTGCGGAATCCGGAGGATATCAGCTTCGAAAAGGATCTGCCGGAAGTGAACTTCCAGCACATCGAAAAGAAGCTGCCGGAGTTGAACGAATACCGGCAGCGCATCATCCGGCATAAGACCAATCTCATGTAACCGCCATGCCCCCCGCCCCCATCCGCCTCAGCATCGTCAAGCCCGATGGAACGACGCGCGCGTTTGACATCGAGCTCGGCGTGTATACCGTCGGGTCCGACGATAACAACCGCATTGTGCTGCCGCACGGCGAGATTGCGTGGCGCCAAGCCATCCTCAGTTTCCAGGCCGACGGGTACTGGGTGGAGAATCTGGCCCGGCAGGGCGGCGTTATGCTGGCAGGCCAGCCGGTGAACGGCCGCCAGCAGTGGTTGCCGGGACAAACGCTGCAGGTGGGGCCGTTCACGCTGCGGTTGGAAGGCCAGCCGGCCGCTTCTCCGCCGACGCCGGCGCCCCTACCGCCACCCGCCCCGCCACCCGCCCCGACGCCCGCCTTGGAACCGGATGGCCGTTTGCAGGCCATCAAACGCCAGATCCATTCCGAACTGATCACCCGGCTGGATTTGAAGCGCATGACCGCCAGCCACGTGGATGAAAAAGAATTGCGCAAGAACGCGCAGCGCGTGATTCAGGAGATCGTCAAGGAAGTCCGCGAGCGGCTGCCGCAGGGCATGGACGCGAAGCGCCTGGCCAAGGAAATCTGCGACGAAGCGCTGGGCCTCGGCCCGATCGAGGACCTCCTCGCCGACAGCACGGTGACGGAAATCATGGTCAACGGCGCCGACAATATTTACGTGGAGCGCAAGGGCAAGCTGTACAAGACCGACGCCCGCTTTCTCAACGACGATTCGGTCATGGCCATCATCGAGCGCATCGTCGCCCCGATCGGACGGCGGATTGACGAGAGCCAACCGTATGTGGACGCCCGTCTGCCCGACGGTTCCCGCGTGAACGCCGTCATTCACCCGCTCTCGCTGGTCGGACCCTGCCTCACCATCCGCAAATTCTCCAAGGATCCGTTCAAGGTCCAGGACATCATCAACTTCGGCACGCTGAACCGCGAGATGGCGGAGTTCATCCAGGTCAGCGTCCGGATGCGCAAGAACATCGTTGTTTCCGGCGGCACGGGTTCCGGCAAAACCACCCTGCTCAACGTCATCAGCAGCTATCTGCCCGCCGACGAGCGCATCATCACCATCGAGGACGCGGCGGAATTGCGGCTCGGCCAGCCGCACGTCATCCGGATGGAAGCGCGGCCGCCGAACATCGAGGGCAAGGGCGCGGTCACCATCCGCGACCTGGTCCGGAATGCGCTGCGCATGCGCCCCGACCGCATCGTGGTGGGCGAGTGCCGCGGCGGCGAGTCGCTGGACATGTTGCAGGCCATGAACACCGGCCACGACGGCTCGCTGACCACCGTGCATGCCAACTCGCCGCGCGACGTCATCTCGCGCCTGGAAACCATGGTGCTCATGTCCGGGATGGAGTTGCCGGTCCGGGCCATCCGCGAGCAGATCGGGTCGGCCATCCACCTGATTATCCATACCTCGCGCTATACCGACGGTTCGCGCAAGATCAGCAAGATCACCGAGGTCTGCGGCATGGAGGGCGACTCGATCACGATGCAGGATATTTTCATCTTCAATCAGAGCGGCGTGGATGTCGAGCACCGGGTGCAGGGCCGGTTCGAGCCCACCGGTTCCGTGCCAACGTACGTCGACGAGATGCGCGCGCGCGGCATCGAAGTCAACCGGCGCATTTTTGATCCGGCCGCCTGGAAGGCGTCATGAAACTGCTGCTCATCCCGCTGCTGTACGGCCTGTGCTTCGCCGGCCTGGCGTACATCATAGGCCTGGCGATCCGCGAGGGCATGGACGGCTATTCCCACACCTACGCGGCGGAAACAGCGCGGGACTTCGAGGACATCTTCCTGTTCATCCCCGCCCGGCGCCTGCTGGATATCGCCCGTCTCTCGGCGCTGGCCTGCTTCCTTTTGGTTTTTTTTCTGCTCGGCGATTTCGGGAGTTCCGGTGGCTTGGCGCGCGGCGGCGTCTTTGGAATCCTCGCCGCCCTGGCGGCGCTGTTTGCCCCGCGGGTGATCCTCCATGTGCTCCGGTTGCGCCGCATGCAGCGGTTCCACCTGCAGTTGCTGGACAGCCTGCTGGGCATGAGCAACGCGCTCAAAGCCGGCTTCAGCATCCTGCAGGCGTTTGAGACGGTGGTGCGCGAGCGCCGCAACCCCATTGCCCAGGAATTCGGCGTCTTCCTGCAACAGATCCGCCTGGGCTTGCGCTTTGAGGACGCGCTCAAGCAGATGGATCAGCGTGTCGGCAGCGAGGATCTGACGCTGATGATCATCGCCATCGAAACCGCGCGCCAGACGGGCGGCAACCTGACGGAAGTGTTCGAGAAAATCGCCTCGACGATTCGCGAGCGCATGCGCATCGAGGGCCGCATCCGCTCGCTGACGGCCCAAGGCCGGCTGCAGGGCATCATTGTCGGCAGCATGCCGATACTGCTCATGCTGGCGATGACCGGCATCGACCCGGTCATGATGAAGGCCTTTTTCACTTCCCATGCCGGCTGGTTCATGCTCGGCGTGGTGCTGGTCTTCGAGGTGCTCGGGGCGCTGGTGATCCGCAAGATCATCCGCATCCAGGTGTGATCATGGGACCGGACTGGTCAATCAATGGCTTGAGTCTGCTGTGGGCGCTGAGCTTGGCCGGCGTGGCTTGGTATGCCGGGCGCGTGGCCGTGCAGATCACCTATATCACCCTCGCCGACGGCCGCCGGCAGGAGCGCCGCTTGCCGCTGCTGTTCCGGCTGATGTTGCCCATGGCGCCGAACCTGACGCCGGTCTTTGAACGCCCGTTTTTCGCGAAGACATGCCGCGAACTCGATCGCCGCATCATCATGGCCGGCTTCGAAGGTTTGCTGACCGGCGTGGAATTTCTCGCTTTACGCGTCATGGTGCCGCTGCTGCTGGGCACGGTGCTGTGCGCCGCGTTCGGTTTGACGATCGCCTATCTGCCGGCGCGCCTCGCAACCTTTTTCCACGCGCGCCAGGCCATGTTTTTCTTCGGCTTTTTCGCGCTGGCGTTCGCCTGGCCGGGCCTGTGGCTCCAAGGCAGCATCCGGGCCCGGCACCGCCAGATCGAGTTCGCCCTGCCCTTTGTGCTCGACCTGCTCACCCTGTCCGTGGAGGCCGGCCTCGACTTCATGACCGCCATCAAGCGCATCATTGATCGTCGCGCGGTGGATGCGTTCGGCGAGGAACTCATCCGGGCTTTCCGCGAGGTGCAGCTCGGGTCCACCCGCCGCGACGCGCTCAGGGCCATGGCCGAGCGCGTCGGTCAAACCGACGTCCTCTCGGTGGTGCACGCCCTGGTTCAGGCCGACGAACTGGGCGTCAGCATCGGGTCCATGCTGCGCATCCAGGCCGAACAGATCCGCACCCGCCGCTTCCAGCGCGCCGAGAAGCTCGCCAACGAGGCGCCGGTCAAAATGCTCTTTCCGCTCGTCGCCTTCATCTTTCCGTCGGTGTTCATCATCCTGCTGGGGCCGATCCTGCTGCAGTGGATGGAGAACGGATTCTAACCCGCGCGGCCCCTCGAGGGCCCCCACTCACCATGCTCTGGCTGGCGACAAAGACCCTGGTGACGTACGACGTGCCGGCCTCCTACGACCGGTGGCTCCGCGCCGTCGGCATCACCCCTCAGTTTGTCGGCCCCGGGGAGGGCCTGCCGGACGATCTGGACGCCTTTGCCGCGCTGCTGTTGACCGGCGGCGGCGACGTGGATCCGGCGCTGTACGGTGCGCCGCCGCATCCCCGGACCGGCGACATCAGCGCGCCTCGGGACGCCTTGGAGCAGCAACTTATCACGCGGTTTCTGGAAATGGGCCGGCCGGTGTTCGGCATTTGTCGCGGCATCCAGATCCTCAGCGTCGCGTGCGGCGGCCACTTGGTTCAGCATGTGCCGGACTGGATGGCGACGGAGGGCCGCGGTGCGGACGAAGGCCATTCGCCGGCCAGCGGCGATGCCGTGCACGCCATACGCTTCGCTCCGGGAAGTCTGCTGGACGACGCGTTGCGTGGTACGACGGCTGTCAACAGCCATCATCATCAGGCCGTTGATCCCCTCCATCTCGGGCGGGGATTGCGCATCACGGCCTGGTCCGGCGCGGGGGTGGTCGAAGCGGTCGAAGGTGTGGATCTGCCGGCGCCGGTACTCGCGGTGCAGTGGCATCCGGAGCGCATGGCGGACGGACAGGCTCCCGCCGCGCAGTCCTTGCTGCGCTTGCTGCTCAGCCTGGCGCAGGCCTCGGTATAAAACGATTTGTTGAATATTTCGACTTGACCCCAATTTCCTGATAGAATGGCCTCTCGTGGGGCGGGCCACCCGCCAAGTAATTTCATCAGAAGAGCCCCATGCAATGCGTGCTCGTAGCTGTCTCGGTGGTTGTGCTGTCCACCATCGTCTCGGCACAACAGACCAAGCCGGACGCCCTGGCGTTGAAGTTTGACTCGTCGGCGACACACCAGACCATGGAAGGCTGGGGCGGGGTGCTGCCGATTCAACGCGGCACGCCGTTTGACCTTTGGGTGAAAGAGCCGACCGCAGAGATCTATGACAAGAACCCGGTCAAGAATCCCTGGCCGACGGACAAACGCGCCGCTCTGTTGGCGGATATGGTCTTTGACATGGGCCTGAACCGCTGGCGGCTGGAGGTTGGGCCGCAGGTGGAGATCGACAACGACAACCACGATCCAGCCGTCGCCAATGAGAAGGCCTTCCGCTTTGCCTGGCAGGATGCGATCATTGAAAGTGACCTGCTGCTGATCAAGAAGTTCCTGGAGATGCGGGGCGAGAAGCTGGTCCTCTATGTCAGCTACGACCTGCGCAGCCGACTCACCAAGCCGTTTCTGCTCAAACCTGCGGAATACGCCGAGATGGCCGAGGTGTTCGCCCGGCGCCTGAAGACCAGGTACGGCCTTGAGGCGGACTACTGGAGCGTCCTGAACGAACCGGGCAACGGGCGGCCGGGCAACCCCCAACTCTATGCTGAACTGACCGCCGCCACGGGGGTCCGCTTGGCCAGGGCCGGCTTCAAAACCAGAATGAGCGGCCCGGAGTCCGTCTCCGTTGGGCAGGTGCCCGCATACATGCAAGCGATGGAGAACACGCCCGGAGCGCTGGACCACTTTGCCGAGATCACTTACCACCTGTACCACGGCAGCGCCGCGAAGGTCAGGGAGCGCAACGACGTTCGCGATTGCGCCCGCAAACTGAAGGTGCCCGCGGCTCAGACCGAGTGGTGCGAGGCGTCGGACATGGCCGTCGCCCGGCACATCCAGTTGTGCCTGACCGAGGCCGATGCCGTCGCCTGGGAACGCTATAGCTACGGCTCGTGGTACGCCATCGACCGCGACAAATTCACCTGGACCAAGAACTCCACGGCCTGGCACATGCGTCAGTTCTGCCGGTACGTCCGGCCGGGAGCAGTGCGGGTGACGATGAACAGCAGCGACGAGAAGGTCCGGCCGGTCGCATTCCTGACGGCGAAGAAGAAGGCGGTAGTCGTGATCATCAACTCCGACCGGGATCCCCGCCCGGTGCGGATCGCCGACCTGCCGACCGGCGAATACCAGATCAGCTACACCTCCGGCAAGACCTTTGGCAAGGAACTGCCGGCCATGCGGATCGAGGTGGGCAAACCTCTGGCGCTCCAACTGCCGGGCAACTGTGTCCTGACATTGACGGCCGAAGCTCCGCTGTCAATGTCCGAGAATTACCCAACACGCAAATACCCCCCCCAAGGAAAATAGAACAATGAAACCCCAATCCCGAGGAACCGGATGCGTGCATGGCGCGCGTCCGGATCAGTGGGGGGCGTCGTCCGGCCTTCAGGCCGGGCGGCCCTGTCCCGGAAGCAGTGATATGACCCCTATTTTCATGCGGTCGTCTATCGTGACGCCGCTGGCAGGAGTGATCTTGCTGGCGCTCTCGGTTTCCTTGGCGTGGGGCCGTCTGCCCCTGGACGGCGCAGGTTGGTCCATTATGACGCCGAGCACGGACTCGCGGCTCTGCTACGTCAGCACTGGCAGTGGTGACGACGCGACCGGTGTGGCCTACCGGCCCAGCGATCCGCTGATCGGGTCCGATCCGCAAAGCCCGGTTGGCGCGATCAAGCCCTTCAGGACCTTCGGCGCCGCATACGCGAAGACCGTGGCCGGGCGTCCCGACTGGATCCTGATGAAGCGAGGCGAAATATTTAAAGGGAAGATCGAAGCACACTACGGACGGGCCGACACGGAACGCTTTGTCGTTACGTCGTATGGATCTTCTGGCGAGCGTCCGCTGTTCAGGACCGGCGGGTGGCAAATGGGCTTAAACCTCATGTCCAACTCCTACATCAACCGGTACATCGCCATCGTCGGCCTGCACCTATACTGCAATAAGCGCGACCCCAGTTCACCCGACTTTACCGGCTATGTCGACAACTATACTGGCATAAAGTTGTACGCTAAAGTGGAGGATTTGCTGATCGAAGACTGTTGGCTCGAGTGGTATCAAACCAATATTTCGGCGATGAACGGCGGCGAAGTCATGAAAAATCTGGTCATCCGGCGCAACATCCTCAATAACGCCTATGGGAGCGGGGCCCATTCGCAGGGCATGTATTGCGACGGTGCCAGCGGCGTCACGCTGGAAGAGAACGTCTTCGACCACAATGGCTGGATTCTGACGGGCCCTGACAAAGTCGGCGGTGCAACCATGTTCAACCACAACACCTATTTCAACTCGGTCCATGACTCCACCTTCAAGGGGAACATGTTCCTGCGCGCCTCCAGCATGGGCAACAAGTGGTGCGCCAACGCAACCGACGCCGATTACAACATCACGATAGACGACAACCTCTATGTGGAGGGCGAAATCGGCATCGGCGGCGGGAACGCGAGTCTTCCCTATCGCTATCGGAACATGACCATAACCAACAACGTCATGGAGGGCATCGGCCGCACACGGCCGACTGCCCGTTCGCTGGGTTGGTATATTGATGTCGCTGACTGGGACGGCGGATTGGTTACGAACAACCTCCTCATTCGCCGGGAGGATACGGGGGGCCTTGGAAACGTGTTCGCAATCAACGTCGGAGGTTCCGGCAACACAAACCGCAAGGTCCAGATCCAGAACAATACGGTCTACCGACTGGCGTCCAACCAACCGCTGATCACCCTGGCCGGCGGCGCTAACTTCTCGGAGATCAGCTTCATGAACAACACGGTCGACACCGACAACTACACTCCGCAGATCGCCGCGGTGCGGGGATCCTTCGCGCACTACACCTTCAGCAACAACAGGTACTTTACGGCGAGAGCCGCCAGTTCGTGGTTCAGCGCTTCCGGCAGCAAGAGCTTTACACAATGGGCAGCGCTGGCGGGCGAATCGGGATCGGCGACCGGCCACGGCGTCTTTCCAGACGCCAACCGCACGGTCGAGACCTACAACGAGAGTCTGGGCGGCAAAGCCTCCTTTGACGACTTCATCGCCCAGGTGCGCCAGCAGTCCAAGACCCGCTGGCGCCCGGAATACACCGCCCGCGCAGTCAACGCCTACATCCGCCTCGGCTTCGGCATGGGCAACAAGCCGCCGAAGTTCCCCAGCGATCCGCTAGCCCGGATTATTCATGAACGCTACGCCTTCATTCATAATCCGCCTGATGGGCGGCCTGCGGGCCGCCCGTCAGGCTTCGACGCGGTGCCCGGTTTTGTGGGCCGGAGTCGAAGCCCGCAGGGCGGCTTGTTCGTGCTTCATGAATAAGCCGGGCTAGCGAAGCCGGACGCGCGGGTGGACGTGCCGTACAGCGGCTCGAGCGCCGGGCTACAACCCAGTATTATCACAGCGGCCGGATCCAGACGTTGCGGAAGCGCACCGGATTGCCGTGGTCCTGCAGATAGAGCGGGCCCTTTTCGACGAGGCCGTTCAGCGGCGCGGCCGTCGTGGGCTTTTCGCCGACCGGGATATGGTCCTGGATGAGCACGCCGTTGGGCAGCACGGTGAACGAGCCGGGCTGCACCTTGCCGGCCGGCAGCGCCTTGGGCGCGTGGAAGATGATGTCGTAGGCCTGCCACTCGCCGGGCTTGCGGCAGACGTTGACCAGCGGCGCATTGTGTCCGTAGAAGGTGTTGAAGTTGTCGAGCACCTGGATCTCGTAGCGCCCCATCAAATACACGCCGCTGTTGCCGCGTCCCTGGCCGTCGCCTTTCACGATCGAGGGCGCAGCCCATTCCACGTGCAACTGGACGTCGGCGAACTCTTCCTTGGAAAAAAGCCCGCCGCCAGGCCGGGTTTCCATGACGCCGTTTTCCAGGTGCCATTGCGGCTCGGGGCTGCGCGCACCGTGGAACTTGGACAGGTCCTTGCCGTCGAACAGCACGATGGCATCCGACGGCGGAGCGCCGACCGGGCCGGGATCAACGACCGGCGGTTCCCGATCTTTCGGCGCAGCTTCCGCGGCGGCGGCCGGCAGCATGCCGGCCGCGAGCAGCACGCCCGCCCAAGCGATGGCGTGCAGCCGTTTCACTGAGTTTATTGAGTTCTTCATGATCGCCTCAACCCGGCGGGCCAGGGACCGATTTCGACCCAACGCTACCTGTAAGCGCGCCGTACGCAGAGTGAATCACAAAGCCCCTGCCGGGTCAAAATATTTTCTTGTTACAGGGCAGACCCCAATGGGGACTCCACGGCACATCTTCCTTCGTTAACTTCGTTGCCTTTTGTAAGAATTTTAAGATGATTCGGCCGTTACGGCCTGACGATGGGCGAGGCGGACGGGTCAAAAGGATTGGTTCGGCTTGCGAGCGAGAAAAGGTACGGGTAGTCGGATTTCAGGTGCTGTATATGGAGGATCCATTCGTAGATCAGCAGGAGATAGACCCTTTTCATATCGCCGTCCAGGTGGGTCAAGTCGCTCTCCGGAAGGCCCTGCAAATCGGTGCGGAAAGAAAGCTCTTCGGCCAGATGAAAGACGGCCCACAAAAGATTGGTGAATGATTCGTGCTCGAGGAGATTGGGGTTTTCGAGCAGCGCGAGCAGGAACTCCTTCTTTTCCGCAAGCAGCTCCTTCACCGCCCCCAGATCCCCCCGCCTATGATCGATCTGGCAGTCATAGTCGCGCATATCATGGAGGGCCTGCGCAAATTCTCCTCCCGACCATTGACTCGTCACCAGCAGCCGCTTCCCGAATTCCTGCGCCTGCGGGTCAAAGACCGAAAGTATTCTGATCAGCTTATGCCCGACTTCGCTATGGAACGCGCCGATGACCATGTCCAACTTCTTAATCATGGCCCGTTTCTCCCGTGCGACCAGGAGCCTGTTCAAAACCAGCGTAACCAGGAGGACCGAGATAAAGGAGAAGGCGATATCCATGAGGAGGTAGTAGAAGATATTCCTGAGATCATGGAAGATGGCGTAATGAAGGGCGTAGACCGCCACCGAGGCGGAAATCAGGATCAGGGCCAATACCGTCTGCCATCCGAATATTTTCTTTACCGGCCCACGCATGTCGTTCACACTTTCGGCAACGATACTAATCCTTTACGCTTCGACGCCTCAATTGTCTCTGTTAGACGTGGCATCAAGCACATCGTATTCCTTCGGGCCGCGCTGGATGATGAACTCATGCTCGATGACTCCATCTGGCCCACATTGGCATGCCGAAAGAATCTTATCTCGTCCGTTCTCGCACGACGTGATGTCTGCTCTGAATTTCATCTTTAATCCCCTGTACCGAATGCAAACCGTTTGTTGAATATTTAGACTTGACCCTGATTCCTCTCACATTGGCAGGCCGAAAGAATCTTATCTCGTCCGTTCTCGCACGACGTGATGTCTGCTCTGAATTTCATCTTTAATCCCCTGTACCGATTGCAAACCGTTTGTTGAATATTTAGACTTGACCCTGATTCCTCTCATCGTATTCCCTCGGGCCGCGCTGGATGATGAATTGATGCTCGATGTCTCCATGGGTCCCACATTGACAGGCCGAAAGAATCTTATCCCGGCCGTTCTCGCACGACGTGATGTCTGCTCTGAATTTCATCTTTAATCCCCTGTACCGATTGCAAACCATTTGTTGAATATTTAGACTTGACCCCCATCAATCGGCGCCCCAAAGGTAAGCAGGGGAGTTTGCACAGAAGCTAACGAAGGTAACAAAGTGGAAATGGGGACTCCTCGACGCATCTTTCTTCGTTAACTTCGTTGCCTTTTGGAAGAATTTTAAATGATTCGGCCGTTATGGCCTGACGATGGGCGCGGCGGACGGGTCAAAAGGATTGGTTCGGCTCGCGAGCGAGAAAAGGTACGGTCTATTTGAACAGTTCCTTGGCCACGATGTGGAGTTCCCGCTGTTCCTTTTTTGATAGTCGCGAGATATCCACTTCGATGTTCTCGACCGCAAACAGAGCAATCGTCATTCGGCCCTCTGAAAATGTGATATTTACCGGTCCAGGGGCAAGATCCAGCCCCAGTTCTTCGCACGAGATTCTTGGTCCGGGCAAGTCATCAAGCACATCGTATTCTTTCGGGCCGCGCTGGATGATGAACTCATGCTCGATGACTCCATCTGGCCCACATTGGCATGCCGAAAGAATCTTATCCCGTCCGTTCTCGCACGACGTGATGTCTGCTCTGAATTTCATCTTTAACTACCTGTACCGGATGCAAACCGTTTGTTGAATGTTTAGACTTGCCCCTGATTCCTTTGACCCCGGCGGCACCCCCTATGCGGTTGTTTGGAATTTAAGCATTGTCTGTAAATGGCAAACGATCCCATAGAAAAGAATGCCCATAGCCTTGCGTATAGTCCTTTTTCCTAAATGCCCCGATAGATAATTTACCAACAGCCGTATCATATTTTTGAATCGACTTAAAATCATACCCACCCATTGCCTCATTCGTTTCTTTTCTGTTCCGCTCCATTTCTCGCCCATCAATTGACTCTATCAACGACCTTAAATCATCGTCGCTGATGCGGTTGGGTGTAGTTAAAAAGCACCAATAGTCGAAGAGAAAGAAGTTCCC
>JAPLSZ010000131.1:15539-18534 GCA_026398385.1 Kiritimatiellota bacterium
TTCGCATGAATTAGAAAAAAGTATTTCAATTCCGCCCCATCTTTTTCTATGCTCAAAACCTTCAGGCGTTGTACTTTCATTTTATACCCATTTTCCTTTTTCCCCACTATTTAACCAGCAGTCGTGCCGGCCAAAAGAAAGTACAACAAAGAAATTTACTCGCCTATGGAAAACTCGGAAATATATGTGGCGTGTCTTGTTCGATGTTCAGGCTTCTCCAGCCCATGCCTCCCAGTTGTCGGTCGGCAAGTCGAGTGCCGCAAGTATGCGCTCTTTCATTTCCTTCGTTTGGCGTTTGAATCCTCGGGCGTATAGAGCGGCATCAATATGGGTTGTCAACTGAAGGCAGCGAAAGGCCGCCCAACCTTTCATGGAACCTTCCATATCTGCGACTAGGTAGCAAAGACCCTCAATCGTCTGGCTGCACACATCAAGACGGTGTCGAGCTTCTTCAGACAAACCGGATGGATTGATCCTAATCATTCTCTGATGTACTTGCTGTTCGGGCACCCCTTGATGCTGGGCTCTTACAACCGGGTAGGTCTTTGCTGCCCAGTTAGCTATGCGCTTCGCCTCGCTTCTTAGCGCTTTTTGGACCATCCAGTTATTGAGTCCCATTGTTTCTCCTTCTTTTCAAAATCTCGCCATCACCGGACTGTTACAGCATGCTGAGTGAGGGTTTGAATCATGTTAGGCCTATATTTGTGGCTACGCCTTGCATAGATGATCAAATTTTCTGATGAAAGCCTGTTGGGATCTGGAATCGGTCAACAATCGCTTTCGGTATTCCACAAAATATGTCTCAAGTGCCGGGATAAGCCGGTTTCGGAAAAGAGTAATCTGTCCACCCCTCGTGGAAATGAGAGCGCCGCCCGATGCCGCAGTCGATATGAACCAACCTCCCTTCGTCCGAGCCTCATGGAGTAATCCACATCGGACATCTTGATAAAAGCTGTCAACCAACGCTGAAGGAATCAATGTATCAAATGGCTTTCGCATCTTAAGAAAATCTTTGAAGTAACTTGAGGCTTGGCGTTCATTGTATTCGTTGGATTGGAGATTGTCCTTCGTCCTGCCAATGAAGTGAAAGTTGTCGCCTCTCTCGCAGCTTTCAAGAAACTCAATGAGGGAGCAAAATAATGAAGCTATAGCGAAACCTTCGCCACTCTCAGTGTCGTATCGCTGGATTGAAGCTATGGGATGAAGGTAGCGTGTATCGATACGCATGCGATAAAAGCGGCGGAACGCTGAGTCCCATAGACGCTGGCTCGGCTTGGATTGTAAACGCTTCTTAAGCGCCATCCACTGCTTGGCGGTGTGTTTTCCTGCGATTCTCATAAAATTTGTGGTAAATAGAGTAAATAGGGGGCAAGTCTAAATATTCAACAAATGCAACTTATGACTGGTTATTTGATTCCAGCATCGGAGTTAGTCTCTTTTCGATTCGCCCGGTTCGTCGCCCAGGCGGATGAGGCGGGCGGAGTTGAAGACGACGATGAGCGAGCCGACGTTGTGGAGCAGGACGGCGAGGATCGGGCCCATGTAGCCCAGGCCGGACAGGGTCAGGCCGCCGAGGATGAACAGGCCGCCAACAGTCAGATTCTGGTAGATGGTCCGGCGCGCGCCGCGGGAGAGCCGGATCAGGAACGGCACGCGCCGCAGGTCGTTGTTCATCAGCGCCACCGAGGCGCTGTGGATGGCAATGTCGCTGCCGACGGCGCCCATGGCAATGCCGGTGTCGCCGGCCGCCAGGGCGGGGGCGTCGTTGACGCCGTCACCGACAAAGGCGACGCGATAGCCGTCGCGCTGCACGGCGCGGATAAAATCCACCTTCTCCTGCGGCAGGCAATCGGCCTTGAACTCGCGGCAGCCGATCTGCTCCGCGACCTTCTGGGCCACAGCGGCGCGGTCGCCGGTGACCATCGCCTGGCGGCTGATTTTCAGGTCGGCCAGTTGCTTGAGGCAATCCGCCGCCTCGGGCCGAATCTGGTCCTGGAAGCCAATCCAGCCGAGGTAGCGGCCGGCCGCGGCGACGAAAATGACGCTGAAGCCTTCGGTGGCCTGGGCGTCGGCCTGATCGAGCAGGGGATCGCTGACGCCTTCGGCCTTCAGCCAGGAGGCGCGGCCCGAGAGCACCGGCTGGCCGTTGACTACGGCGCGCACGCCGCGGCCGGGCGCTTCGGCGAAATCGGCCGGCTCCGGCAGGGGCACGCCGGTTTGCTGCGCCAGTTCCACCAGGGCCACGGCGGCAGGGTGTTTGCTGAAGCGCTCCGCGCCGGCGGCGGCGCGCAGCAGTTCCGCGGGGGCCACACCCTCGCGCGGCGCGAGCCGGGCCACGCCCAGCTTGCCGAGGGTCAGCGTGCCGGTTTTGTCAAAGATCACGGCGGTCAGGTGCGCGGCGGATTCCAGGTCGGCGACGTTCTTGACCAGCAGGCCCAGCCGCGCTGCGGTGGAGAGGGCCGCCACCATGGCGGTCGGTGTGGCGAGAATCAGCGCGCAGGGGCAGGCGATGACCAGCAGGGCAATGACGCGGCTCCAGTCGCCGGTGAAAAACCAGACCATGCCGGCCAGCATGAGGACGGCAGGCGTGTAATAGCCCATGTAGCGGTCCATGATGCGCAGCAGCGGCAGCTTGGTTTTCTCCGCGGCCAGGATCAGCTTTCGGACGTGGCCGAGCGTGGTGTCTTCGCCGACGCGGCGGACGGTGACCTCGATGGCGCCGGTGAGATTCTGCGTGCCGGCGAAGACCTCGTCCTGCGGCCCCTTGTCGCCGGTGGCTTCGTTCAACGTGGTCTGGCCGCGCCCGATCAAACCGTCGGCGGGGACGGTTTCGCCCGGCAGGACGCGAATGCGGTCGCCAACGCTGAGCTGCGCCGCGGGGATTTCCTCTTCCGCGCCCTGATCACCGAGCCGGCGCGCCGTGGTGGGGGTGAGCCGGATGAGCTTCTCGATCGCGGCATGCGCCCCCTCGGCCGAGCGGGTTTCGATCACCAGC
>JAPLSZ010000147.1 GCA_026398385.1 Kiritimatiellota bacterium
TCCCTGCTGCTCATTTCGATCATCTCCATGGGGCCTCCTTGCTTCAGCGCAGGAGACCACCCATGGGGACATTTCTAAAGAGTTACAAGGGGACATTTTCAAAGAGTCGCGACATCAGCAAGAACGCCATTGCCATCAATCAGCAACTGTGTTACTATGCTCACGTTTTACGTGTATTCAGGAGATGAATTATGAAGTATTCGGGCAAGTCATGGGTGATCATGGGTAGTCTGTGTGCGGTGCTGCTTGCGCCCGCCGCGGCGCTGGCAGCCGGACGCCAGGAGGTTTCCTCTGGGGCTCTTTTTTTCATCCCTGACGATAAGAACGGCCTTTTTAGCAATGGCGTCGGTGGCGAGGTGCAATATCGTTACTGGCTCAACGACGATTGGGCCGTCGCCCTATCCGTGGGCGCCCTGCGGCTCAACGTGAAAGAAGACGATAGCTTGATCAATGGCAGCGCAGGCCGCGTGGATATCCTGCCCGTCGGCGGATCCATCCTGTACGACTTCATTGACTACGCGCCCTTCCGCGTCCTGCTCGAAGGCGGCGTGCGCTACTGCTTCATCAACTCCAAAGCCACCATGGTGGACGTCATCGGCCGGCGTTTGGACTTGGAGATTGCTAACGGCTTCACGCTGCTGGTGGGACTCGACGCCGAGTATGCGCTGACCAAACGCGTCAGCGTGTTTGGCGACGCGCGCTATCAATGGGATCCGCAAGGGGAATCCATCAATACCATCTACGGCCCGCAGCGCGACAATCAGTTGACCAGCCTGTTGTTCCGCCTCGGCGCGAGCGTGAATTTTTGAGCGCGGAGCAAGGCATGCGGTGGTTCAGCTTAAGCAGCCGGTGCCGGCAGGCGGCCGGCTGGGTGGTTTTGTTGTCCTTGAGTGGCGCGCCGGCGCCGGCGAACTGGCCTGAGTTTCGCGGGCCCTGGGGCAATGGCCATGTGTCGGCGCCTGACGACGCACAGCCGACGGGGCTGTCGCTGCACTGGAGCGAGACCCAGAACATCGCCTGGAAAACCGCGCTCCCCCACCGCGGCTGGTCCACGCCGGTGGTGCTTGGCGGCCAGGTCTGGTTGACCACCGCAACACCGGATGGTCATGATTTCTTCGCGCTCTGTGTGGACGCGAACACCGGCAAGATCCTGTTCAACGAAAAGCTGTTCCACTGCGACACCCCCGAGCCGCTGGGCAACAGCGTCAACTGTTATGCGTCGCCTTCGCCTGCCATCGAGCCGGGCCGGGTGTATGTCCACTTCGGCAGCTACGGCACCGCGTGCCTGGACACCGCCACGCGCCAAGTCCGCTGGCAACGCCAGGACCTGCCCTGCCGCCATTACCGCGGTCCGGCTTCATCCCTGATCGTGTTCGAGAACCTGCTGATCCTGACCATGGATGGCGCCGATGTGCAGTATCTCGTCGCCCTGGATAAGCAGACCGGCCGGACCGTCTGGCAAACCAAACGCTCGGTGGCTTGGAATGACCAGGACGACCCCGGACGCATGGCGCAGGAGGGGGATTTACGCAAGGCGCACAGCACGCCGCTGATCGTCGCCGTCAACGGTCACGTGCAGATGCTCAGCGCCGGGGCCAAGGCGGCGTATGCTTACGACCCGCGCGACGGCCGGGAACTCTGGCGCGCCCGGTATCCCCAAGCCTGGTCCGCCTCGCCGCGGCCGCTTTTCAGCCAGGGCCTGGCCCTGTTCGTCACCGGTTTCGGCAAGACGGAGTTGATCGCTGTGCGCACCGATGGCCAGGGCGATGTGACCGACACCCGTATCGCCTGGAGGTTCGACAAGAACGTGGCCCGGACGGCCTCTCCAGTGATCGTCAAAGACCTGCTCTATATGATCAGCGACGAAGGCTCCCTCACCTGCCTCGAAGTCGCCACCGGCCGGTTGGTCTGGAAAGAGCGCCTCAGCGGCAACTACGCTGCCTCGCCGATCTGCGCGGACGAGCGACTCTACTTCGCCAACCAACAAGGCCAGACCACCGTGCTGAAGCCCGGACGCACGTTCGCGATCCTGGCGACCAACACGCTGGAAAACGGCTGCATGGCTTCTCCGGCGGTGGCGGGCCGGGCCTTGTTCCTGCGAACCAAGACGCACCTTTACCGGATCGAGTCCCGGGACCAGCCACCCGGATTGTAAGCGACCCACCCTGCCCCATCCGCCCAAGCCCGGCGTGCAGTAAGAAGACTTGCGGCGATCCGTTTGGCCCCATCTGCAACACGCTGCGCGCAGCCAGCCAACATCGGAAGACTAGCGTCCGGCCTCCAAAACCACCACCGGCGTCAGCGACCCCCGGGCGGGGCGAGGACCAAGCGGTTGATCATCGCCTGGCGGAAGGCCTGCCGGCCCTGCAAGCGCTGCCGGAGGGGCGACTGCCGGGACGGCCGCGAGGTGGAACCGATCAACTGGCTGAAAGCGCTCCGCGGCCAACGCATGTGCATGAGCGGCGTAACTTGCAACGGGGTCTGCCGGTGGGCCGCCGGCTGGTGCCAGATGGGTTCCAGGCCCGGAAACCGGGCGCACCGCCGTGCTCGCCGCGTACACGGACGGACGCGGCGCTAACGGCCGACGCAGGAGCGGCCGGGCCGGGCGCGGCCGAGGCGGCTCTTCGGTCACGGGCCCTCCCGGCGCCGGCTCCTCCGTCACCGGCCCTTCCGACCGCCGACCGGAGAGCATCTCCATGAGTTCCTTGAGATCATTCTCCACCGGCCGCGGGGCGGGCTGCGCCGGACGCGCTCCGGAAAGGGGCGGCGGCCCCGACGACCGGCTTTTGGCGGCGCGGGACATGAGCTGGAAGATGACCCAGACGACAGCCGCCAGAAAATAAATGACGACGTCGAAGTTCGCAGCGGCGATGGTCAGCGGCAGCGGCATATGCAGGTCTCAGGTTTCCCGCCCAGGCGGGCCGCCTCCGGCGGCAGGTTTCGGGGGGGGGTGGGCAGGAGTCCGGGTTCGGGGTTTTCTTCCTCCTGTTTCCAATATTCGCTTGCCCGTTTCCCGCCGTTTGTTTCGGATTTCGGTTTTTGGATTTCGGATTTTATTCTTGTCGCTTCACCCCTTCGGCGTGGGCGGCTCCTCGCCGCCGCCGAGCGACTCGCGCATGGTCGTATCGGCCATGATGTTCTGCATGCGCAGGTAATCCATGACCCCCAGTTTGCCTTCTTGGAGCGCCTGGGAAACGGCCAGCGGAATCTGCGCCTGGGCCTCGACCAGCTTGGCCTGCATCTCCTGAGTCCGCGCGCGCATCTCCTGCTCCGCGGCGACCGCCATGACCCGCCGGCCCTCGGCCTCGGCCTGGCGCAGCTTTTTGTCGGCTTCGGCGCGTTCGGTCTCGAGCAGGGCGCCGACGTTGGCCACCCCGTCTGCGAATCGAGCCCGCTGTCCAGCACCTTGCGGCTGATGTGGTCGGGGTTCTCCAACACGTCCTTGTAGGTGGCCGAGGAGCCGATGGCGCTGACAATGCCCTGGCCGACGCGGGCGATGATGGTTTCTTCCGTCGCGCCGCCCACCAACTGCTTGAGGTTCGTGCGGACCGTGACACGAGCCTTGACCAGCAGCCGGATGCCGTCCTTGGCGACGGCGTCCAGCATGGTCGTACCGCGGGCGGGATCGGGGCAATCAATGACTTTGGGGTTGACGCTGGTCTGCACCGCAGCATGGACGTCGCGGCCGGCGAGGTTGATCGCGCAGGCATTCTGGTAGGTCAGCGGAATGCCGGCCTTGTCGGCGGCAATCATGGCGTTCACGACCTGAATGACGTCGCCGCCGGAAAGGTCATGGGCCGATAATGGGCCTCGAGGGCGTCGGTGTCGAGGCCGATGCCGGACTTGACCAGGCGGATGCGCGCCTCGACAATGAGCGAGGGCGGCACGCGCCGCAGCTTCATGGCGACGAGCGTGAACAGGCCGACCCGCGCGCCGGACGTCAGCGCCTGGACCCAGATCTTCAGGAAATAAAAGAAGACCCCCACCAGGATCAGGACGACCACCGCCAACAGGGCGATGAGGACCAAGCCGAATTGTGCGAAGGGCATGAATACTCCTTTCGATTCGATTTATTGATTACTATACCGTTTCAACGTCAACAGGTCACGGGGAAAATCCATCCAAAGGCGGCGGCGGGGCCTCTTCGCGCGGCGGCGGCAAGGCCACCGGCAGCGGCTCGCGCTCGCCGGAAAGAATCGCCAGCACCATGGCGCCCATGCCGTAAAAGACGGTCAGGACCCAGACCAGCCAGCCCACGACCGGCAGGAACGCGGCCAAATAAAGCAGCAGCAGGCCGAGGGCCAGCAGGGGCAGCGCCGCCCGGGGCCGCGGCGCCGGCGCGCCGCGCAGGAGCCGGCCGCCCAGCAGCAGCGCGACGGGCAGCTTGGCAAGATACAGCAGCACCAAGCACGAGCTCAACAACAGCAAGCCCAGCGGAATGCCAACCCACGTCACGACCGATAAACCACCGAGCATCAGCAGCAGGGCGAGGCTGATGACGCCGGCCAGCAGACATTTGTTGGGCTGCTGCTGCAGGGTCATGACTGCGCGCGCGGTAAAGCGCGGGAAGACGGCCATGAACGGGAGCCCGGCCAGCAGCGCGGCCAGCAGCAGCGATGCCTGGAGCAGCAGGGCCTGCAGCGGCGTGACCTGGGGCCAACGGACCGGCCAGGCGATCGTCGGTTGCCGGATAAGCTTGCCGTGCAGTTTCACCTGGTTGTCAAGAAAGAGTTCCTTGGACGCGGTGTAGACCAGGTCGCCCTGAATTTCCGCGCCGGGCATGATGACGATTTCCTCGGCGCCGATCCGGCAGTTGCCGCCGATCCGGCCGCCGATGGTGACGCGGTTGCCGATGGCCACCAGTTTCTGCTGGATTTCTCCCTCCGTGGAAATATTGGGAGCGAGCAGCACGGCGTCTTCGCCGATGGCGGATGAGGCGTTCAAGTGGATTGTGTCCGCCACCACCATCAGGCCGGACGCCACGCGGCCCTCGATCTGCACCTCTCGCCGCGCCGCCAGCCGCACCGACTGACGGGCGGCGCCAGAAAAGGTTATGGAATCGGCCAGCGCCCAGACGTCGCGGTGAAATTCACCCGTCAAATGGGCTTCGCGGCATTGCAGGAACAGGCCGCGGGCGGCGGCGCCGGCGAACTGGACGGTGTCCGCCAGCAGCCAGAGTTCGTTGCTGGCAGTCTGGCCGCGCGGCCACTCGAAGCGGTCGGCTTTCAGCGCAGGCGCAACCAGGGGTTTCTTCATGGCGGTCTTTCTACGGCTTGGGCGCTACGGGCGTCGCCAGTTGCCGGACCACAATGCGGTTGCCCTCCACGGCAATCACGCCAATGCGCGCGCCGGCCGGGATCCAACTGCTTTCGGCGACGACGTCCACCCGCCGGCCCTGCACCAGCGCCAGACCCGCCGGCCGCAGCGCCGAGAGCGCTTGGCCTTCCTGGTTCAGCCAGGCCGCGCTCTCCTGGGCCACCGTCGTGAACCGGCTCCCGTCCGCGTTCAGCGTCAGCTTGCGGCCCATCCGGCTCTTTGGAAAAAAACGAATCCACAGATAGATGGCGATACCGGCAAGCACGATAATGAGCGCCACGGAAAGCAGGTTATATGGCGCCGCGAACTTGGAGCCGCCCACAAAGGCTGCGCCCAGCAGCGCCACGGCGCCGAGCAAGCCGACCAGGCCACCCGGCAGAAAAATTTCAGCGCCGACCAGCAGCAGCCCGCCCAGCAGCAGGATCAAGTATAAGGTCGTTTCCGGATTCATGACACGCGCTTCCTTAAACCGGCACAACCCTATCCGACACGGCCGCTCAGAGCGATGAAATTCTCGCGGCACGGAGGCCGGGCACAGGACCGTGCAGAGGGGGTGATCGCTGTCACGCACATTGCTCAGCAGAAAATCTGTGTAAATCCCGTAAATCTGTGGATATAACTTCCTGACGCCGCATGCTTGCTGCTCAGCTCCGGCCATTCCAATTCCGGCCGTTGCGCGGGCGGCGGCAGGCCTCGGCGCGGGCGGCCATATAGAGGCTGTCTTCGCCGAGCAGATGCTCGACCGCATGGAGGAACGCCTGGCTGGGTGCGACGCCGAAATCGCTGTGGGTGGCGACAAAAATCTTCTCCCCGCCGGGCAATTCCACGCAGATATTCAGCGGTGTCTGGCCCGGGTGCTTGCGCAGCAGGTCCTTAAGCAGGGGCAGCTTATCCCCCTCGGCCTGCGCGCTGGTCAGGTGCACACTCAGACGCTCGGTGAACAGCTTGGGCGCGTCGGCCAGCGGATAAAGTTCGTCGGCGGTGATTTTCAGCCCCTGCTCGCCGCGGCTGAGCTGGCCGCAGACCATGACCGGGGCGTCGTCCTTGAGGTACACACCGTATTCGGTGAAGGCGGACGGGAACACGACGACCTCGACCGCGCCCTCGAGGCGCTCGAGTCGAAAGACGCCCATGGCCTCCTGCGTTTTCTTGGTGAACTTTTTGACGAACTGACTGACGAGTCCGCCGACGCGCACGGGCGTGCCGGGCGGCGTTTCTTCCAGCGGCACCCCGCCGGTGAGGGTGTAGCGGTTGAGGATCCATTCGAATTGCGTCAGGGGATGGCCGGAGAGGTAGAAACCGAGCAGCTCCTTCTCGCCAGCGAGTATCAGGCTTTCCGGCCAGTCGGCGCCGGGCGGCAGGTCGTCGCCGGCGGCGACGGCGGGCGCGGGCGCCAGCAGCTCAAACAGCGAGGCCTGGCCGGCGCGGCGGTCGCGCTGCTCGCTGGCGGCGCGGCCCACGGCGAAGTCGATCGCGCCGAACAGCCGGCCACGCGACAGGCCGGTGAAGTCGAAGGCGCCGCATTTGACGAGGCTCTCCATGACCTTCTTGTTGATCACCCGCGTATCCACCCGTCCGCAAAAGTCCAGCAGGCCCTGGAACGGGCCGCCGGCGGCGCGCACGCGGACCAACTCCTCCATCGCGCCGATGCCGATGTTCTTGACGCCGGCAAGGCCGAAGCGGATGGCGCCCGCCACGGGCAGAAAGTTGACCTCGCTGGCGTTGACGTCCGGCGGCAGCAGGGGGATCTCCATTTCCCGGACCTCGGTCACATAGAGGTTGAGCTTGTCCGGGTCGCCGATTTCGCTGCTCAGCAGGGCGGCCATGTACTCGCCGGGATAGTGCGCCTTGAGGTAGGCGGTCTGGTATGCGACCAGGCCATAGGCGGCGCTGTGCGACTTGTTGAAGCCGTAGCCGGCGAAGCGTTCGATGTTGTCGAAGATTTTTCCCGCCTTGGCGGCGGGGATGCGGTTGGTTTGGACGCAGCCGTCCACGAACATCTGTCGCATCTGGCCCATCTCCTCCGGATCCTTTTTGCCCATGGCGCGGCGGAGGATGTCGCCCTGGGCGTACGAGAAGCCGGCCAACACGTTGGCGGCCTGCTGGACCTGCTCCTGGTAGAGCATGATGCCATAGGTTTCCTTCAAGACCGGTTCGAGCAGCGGATGCGCGTAGACAATTTTGCCGCGGTCATGCTTGCGGTTGACATAGTCGTCCAGCATGTTCATCGGGCCGGGCCGGAAGAGCGCGATCATGGCGATCAGATCTTCGATGCGGGCCAGCCCGATGCGGCGGAGCAGATCGCGCATGCCCTTGGACTCCACCTGGAACACGCCCAGCGTGTCCGCGCGGTTGAGCAACTCGTAGGTGGGTTGGTCGTCCAGCGGCAGGGCGTCCAGGTTGAGCTCGACGCCGTGGTTCCGCCGGATGTGCGCAACGGCATCGTGGAGCACCGTCAACGTCTTGAGACCCAGGAAGTCCATCTTCAGCAGGCCCACCTCCCCCAGCGGTTTCATCTCGAACTGCGTGATGATTTCCTTGTTTTTATCGCGCGCCAGCGGGACGAGCTCGATCAGCGGTTTCTCGCCGATGACCACGCCGGCGGCGTGCGTGCCGGGGTTGCGCGCCAGCCCTTCCAGCACGCGGGCATACTTCATGATCCGCCGGGCGTGGGGATCGCTCTCGCACGCCTGCCGGAATTCCGGGTTAAGCTTGAGGGCCTTTTCCAGCTCCGTACTGCGGTCCTTGCTGTCCTCGCTGTCCGGCAACCGGTCCGGCACCATCTTCGCCAGACGGTCGCAGTCGCCCAGCGGAATCTCCAACACGCGGCCGATGTCGCGGATCACCGTCTTCGCACCCAGCGTACCGAAGGTGATGATCTGCGCGACGTTGCTCTGGCCATACTTCTCCCGGACGTAGGCAATCACCTCGTCGCGCCGCCGCTGGCAGAAGGCAATGTCGCAGTCTGGCGCCGAGATACGCTCCGGATTGAGAAAGCGCTCGAAAATCAGGTTGTATTTCAGCGGGTCAATGCCAGTGATGGCGAGGGCGTAGGCCACGAGGCTGCCCGCGCCGGACCCGCGGCCGGGGCCGACGGGGATGCCGCGCTCGTGCGCGTAGTGGATGAAGTCCCAGACGACCAGAAAGTAGTTGATGAATTTGGTCCGCTCGATGACCCCCAGTTCCATGAAAAACCGGTCGGCGATGCGTTGTTCCGCGGCGTTGCGCGGATGATCGAGATCCTCCAGCCCGTAGCGTGCGCGCAAACCCCGGCGGGCGAGCTGGATCAGGTAGTCCCTTTGCGTCTGGCCGTCGGGCACCTGGTAGTGCGGAAAATGCGTTTCCTTTTCCAGCCGCAGATCCACGTTGCAGCGGCGCGCAATTTCGATGGTGTGGGCCAGCGCCTCGGGCACGTCCGGGAAGAGCGCCTGCATCTCCGCGCCGCTTTTCAGATAGAACTGGTCGCCCGCATAGCGCATCCGCTTGGGATCGCTCAGCACCGTCTGCGTCTGCAGGCACAGCAGAACCTCGTGCGCGGCCGCGTGGTCGCGCTGGAGATAGTGCACGTCGTTCGACACCACCAGCGGCAGTCCCGTGCGGCGGGCCACCTCGCGGATGCCGGCGTTGGCCAGCTTCTGTTCCGGCAGGCCGTGGTCCTGCAATTCCAGAAAAAAATTATCGCGGCCGAGGATCTCCGCGTATGCGCCCGCCGCGCGCACGGCGGCCTCCGGCCGGCCATCCACGCAATGCTCGGCGACCTCGCCCTTGAGGCAGCTCGACAGGCCGATCAGTCCCTGGGCGTGCCGGGCCAGCAGCTCCTTGTCGATGCGCGGCTTGTAGTAGAAACCTTCCAGGTGCGCCAGCGACACCAGGCGCATCAGGTTGGCGTAGCCATCCTCGTTCTCCGCCAGCAGCACCAGGTGATTGTTCGGCTGCCGGTTGGTGTCCAGCGACGCCTTGCGCTCGGTCATTTTGCCCGGGGCGACGTACACCTCGCAGCCCAGGATGGGTTTGAGACCCTCCTTCTTGGCGGCCTTGTAGAAATCGATTACGCCGTACAGCACCCCGTGGTCCGTGATCGCCAGGGCCGTCATGCCCAGTTCGCGGGCGGCCTGGACGGACCGGTCCACCTTGCAGGCGCTGTCCAGCAGGCTGTACTCCGTGTGAAAATGCAGATGAACAAAAGGAACCTTGTTGGCCATCGTCGCGCCCGTCTTCTCTCCGGCGATCTTCCCGCCACCGACGACGCTTATACCCCACCCGCCGCGCCGATGCAAAACTTCCCGCCGTCTGCAATCTTCGGCCGATCAGCCCGATCACACCCCGCCGCCGGGAACATGCAGCGGTCAACGCCGGAGGTTGAACCACCGGTCACGAAGAGAAACGGAATGATCATGGCCGACGGCTTTGCATCCGATCCGCTACGTCGCGCGCGAGCTGCAGGATGGCGACCGCCGCCTCCGGCGTAAGGTTACCCATGCCGCAGGACGGCGTGATGAGGCTTTGCCGGGCCAGGGAACTCCGCTCAACGCCGGCCCTTTCCATCCGCTGTAGCCCGCCTTCCAGCCGGGCCACCAGGGCGTCGGCGGATTCGCTGCCGGTGGAGGGACCGGTCGGCACAATGCCCCAGGCCAGCGCGCCGCCGCGGCCGAGGAATTTCCGGATATCCGCCGGGTACAGGAGCACCCGCTCCAGATATCCGAAGGCGTCGAAGTTCACCATATCGACCCGGGTGCCGAACAGCATCGGCCAGTCCGCGTTCCCGCAGCAGTGCAGGCCGGCAATGCCGCCCAGGTCATGGATCGCATCAATGATCTCGTTCAGCTTTTCCGCCACGGTCACGGACGAGACCGCGCAGAAGGCCGAGCCGAGCGACTCGATGGCGGGCTCATCAATAAAGATGATGACCGGCCGGCCGAACGGCTGCAGCTCCTGGATTTGCCAGGCCGCCTTCATGGCCAGCCCTTTTACGACCGCATCATACAGCACCGGATGATGAACAATGTCCCGGCCGGTCTCGTCCTTGAACGCGAGTCCGGCCGTGAGCGGGCCGGTGATGTGCCCCTTGAGGAACCGGGCGCGGGGCGGGAGCCCTTTTTGCAGCGCCCGCCGCAGCGCATAGAAACCCGGGGCATAGCACTCAGTCAGCCTGAAAAAACCGTAATCCTTGGCCAGGTACCGCTCGTAGAACATTTCGAGCTCCGGCGTGAGGTCTTTCGACGAGTCGAAGAAAACCCTGCGGTTCGCCTGATCCACCACGCAACCGGGCAACGCTTCGCTGTACTGCACGTCCATGTGCTCGCGAAAGTCCCGCTGCGGGAGCTGCGGCCAGAGCGGGGCCTCGGGACAATATTCAAGCGCCAGGGCGGCGGCCTGCTCCGGGTCCGTGAGCGGCAGACTGCCGATGCCGGTGGCGAGCCAGTTAAAATCATGGGGCCTGCACATGTCAATCCTCTCGCGAACAAAGACGATGCAGGATACCTGCTGCTGATCAAAAGACAATCACATATGCCGTATAATGGGTCCGTCACGTAGGGACGCCGCTGGCGCTAAGATTATTGTAGGCCGGGTCTCCGACCCGGCGCAGGGCGACGCCGGCGGGTTCGCCCCCGTGGTGCGCGCCGCACGACCCTGTGGGTTAGCGCAGCTTGGACAGCCCGCGGCGGGCGAGGTAGGCATCGAGGTACGCGATCAGAAAATAGGCCAGGTGCTCCATGCCTTTTTCCCAGATACTCCGGGCCCGCGCCCAGGCGCCGCGATCAATGGCCCGGCAGTGCGGCAGGTAGCCGTCGAAAATGCGGCGCGCTTCGCCGGCCAGGCGGGGGTCTTCGATGCGTACCAGCAGTTCGTGATTGATGGTCAGGCTGCGGTTGTCCAGGTTGGCGGAGCCGATGTAGACGGCGTTGTCGCTGACGATGAGCTTGGTGTGCAGCACCTGCGCGTCGTACTCGAACACGCGCATGCGCAGGCGCAGCAGGCGGTCGTACAGGGACCGCCCCGCATAACGCGCCAACGGCACGTCGGTTTTGCCCGCCGTGACGATCTGCACGTCGCCCCCGCGCCGCGCCGCGCGGCGCATGGCCCGGCGCATCGGCCGGGAAGGCAGGAAATACGCGGAGATGATGCGCAGTTCGCGCGCCTGCCGGAAGTCGCTCAGCAGCGTCCGCCGGATCGCGCTGCGGCGCCCCGGTTGGCTGGTCAACAGGGCCACCGGTGGCGGGCGGGGGGCCCGCCCCATCCCGGATCGTTCCAGCAGCCGCCACCTGCGCCGGGGCGTGTGTCCGGCCCGCGCCCACATCGCGTCGAAGGACGCCGCCAAGTCCGCGACGACCGCGCCTCCCAGGCGCAGTCCCAGATCGCGCCAGCCGCGGGTCACACCATCGCCCGCCTGCTCGTCCATGATGTTGAATCCGCCCACCACGGCCACCTGCGTATCGCAGACCAGCAGCTTACGATGGTCCCGAAACACCAGACGGCTC
>JAPLSZ010000030.1:0-7193 GCA_026398385.1 Kiritimatiellota bacterium
GAGCCACACCCGTTGGCCGGCGGGCAGCGCGGGCAGCGTGAACTCCTTGCGGAACCACCATGGATCACTCCACGGATTGCGTTTGTCCGGCAGGTGGCTGAATTTGGCCAAATCGTGCTTCGCGTTGAATTCATCGGACGCGTCGGGCACGCGGTAGGCATTCAGGGCGAAGCGCACGTCGGGATAAACGCCATGTTTGGTCAGCGCGCTCAGGACCGTGGTGGGGGCGGAAACGTCATACCAACCCTTCGGCTGATAGGCTGGCGCGGAAATCGTCACGCCTTCTTCCGGCACCAGAACGGACGATTGCATTTGCCAATTCGCAGCCAGCACCAACTTGCCAGCGGGCTGGGGGGGCCGTGCTTCCGCCCCGAAGGCGCCGGCACCGAGCAGCAGAAAACAAAAACACCAGTGGGAAACTCCGGTAACTGCCCTGCGGAACCAGAAGGGAAATTGACGGTTGGTTGTTGTCCTGTTAGTTGTCATTTCGTCGCTGGTTCAGGCTTGTCCGACAACGGGCGCACCACGCGACTTGCGCCCTGTGACTTCAACTCGGTGAGCAGTTTCAGCAGGCCGTCGCGGGCTTGTTTTTCAGCCGCCGGACTCAGCGGCAGCCAGGGCGGATTGCCCGTCGGATGGTCCCAGGTCTCGTAGCCGCCCGCCGGTCCCAACTTGTAGTCGTCGGCCGTGCCGATATAGCCCGCATAACCGTTGGCATAACTCAGTGCGAATGTGTGTTTGAAGGGCGACGCGTGGTCCAACCACAACTGGTACTCAGCAAACATCTCGCCCGCGCAGCCAACGATGCACAGGTCGCCGATGGCCAGTGCCCGCATGGGGAGCGATTTGAACGGCGGCTGGCCGCTCTCGACAAGTTTCAGCAAGCCCTGATACCGCTTGTTGTCCGGTTGGTTTGCCAAATTCGCCTTGCACTCGGCCAGCGGGGGCGGTTTCTGGAGCGGGAGTGAAATGGTCAGGGAACGGACCTGGGGCGGACCGGGTGCGATTTCTTTTCCGTCGGCCAACGCTTGAACCACCGCAGTGGCCAGGGCGAGCCCGGCGGCCTCGCATTTGTCGAGCCCGCCGTTCAGCGGATAGCCGTTGATGTTGCCGTCACACCCTTGCGCGAACATGAAGATGCCCTCCGGCGCTCCCTCCTTGGGCAGCAGACGGCGCAGGTGCTTCACGGCGTAACCTGGGAAGTCGGGGCCAATTTTGTTGCTCGACCGGTGGACGATCACCGGGTGTGCCGCGTGCGAGAACAGCACGGCCATCCGTTGGCCATTCCGGCCGTGGACGTCCAGCACATCCACCCAGGGAACCACCGCGCCTTTCCGGTTCGGCTCCATGGTCACATGGCCGTCCACCATCAGGCGGCGGTTGAAGCCGACTTGAACCGGGGCCCGGCCATAACGCAGGGTCGCCGGCTCCAAGCGCCCGACTGCGCTGGCGACCAGTTCCGCCAGCGCGTCGGCCAGCCATTGGCGCGATTCGGGCGACATGTTGCGCCCGTCCACGCCGGGCGCATTGTGGGTGTGGCTCGGGTTGATGAGAATGTTGTCCGCCGGGATGCCGGCAGCATCGCTGATGCCCTTGAGCAGGACTTTCGCGTAGTCGCTGCCCAAGGTGCCGATATCCAGCGTGACCACGGCCACACGCTCTTTCGCGCCGGCAAACACCAGCGCGCGGGCATACAGTTCGCCATAGACTTCCTGCCGGTCTTTCACGCGGGTAATGACCGTTTCGGCAGCCCCGCATTGGAGAGCCACAGCGGGTTGCCCGGCCAACGCCGCAGAGGCGATTGCGAGCGTGAAGACGCTTACCAATGTTTTCACGATCTGAATTACTGTTGTCAAGACGGTTGCTGTCCCGCATGGAAACAGGCTTTTAGGTGTTTGTCAACGGGATCGCTGCAGCAGGCTGAAATCATCCACCCAGCCTTGTTTGCCTTGGGCCGTGGTGGTCGGGCCGGCGGAGAACTTCACGGTGTAGGCGCCGGTTTTCAGGCCGGAGTACTGGCGCGTCCACTGGACGTAGACGCCCTTGGGCGAGAGGCAGTCCGGCGACGAGGAGTTGACGGGCTTGACGACCTGCGCGTTGCCGTCCAACAGCTCGAGGCTGAGGTTGGAGCCGAGGTTGTTGGCGGAGTTGGCCCGGCTCATCACCCACATGCTCAGTGCGTAGTCCCCGGCGGGCAGCGCGACGGCTTGCGTCAGATAAATGGTTTGGTCTTTGCCGCCTTGCAGCCGGAAATGTTTCTTCCCATCATGCGGGGTGTATGCGCCCCGGTCGTTGTCCATCTTCACGTCATCATCGAGCAGGACGGTGGAATCAGAATTGTTAGACCAGGGGAGCACGCCCCTTTCAAAGCCCGGATTCGTGATGAGCTGGCGGCCCGGCCGGGCCTCCAGCATCGGGAACTCGACCACGCGGCTCAGGCCGCCGCCCGGCCAGACGGCGCGGGCTTTGACCACCGTGTCGCGCGTGATTTCGATTGGTTCCCGATAGGCCGTGGACTTCGCGGTGGGCTCCGAGCCGTCGAGCGTGTAAACGATCCCAACTCCGGCGGCGGGGGCTTCCAGTGCGACGGTGCCGGTGCCGACGAACATGCCTGGCGACTTGGTCTTGCGCGGCGGCAGCCAGCCGTTGAGCAGCGCCCTGGTGACGTCCGGTTTGACTTTCGAGACCGCGCGGTCATAGGTCATCAGGCCGTTGTTTTCCGTCTCGATGTCCGAAAGCTGGGTGTAAACGACGCCGCTGATGCCGTTCTCGCGGGCGAGCCGCAGGCCGCTGGCGATGACTTGCTCATAGAGGATGGCGAGTTCTTCTTCGTTTTCCGAGGACCGGTAACCCCAGCCCGCATCATTCCACGTGTGGTCCTTCACGTTCATGCCGAGGCCGCCGCATTCGCCCGCCACCGAAGCGCGCGTCGCCGTCGGCTTGGGCCCGGGCGGAAACGGATAGAGATGATCGTCGATCACGTCGCCGGCACCCTTGAACATCCCGCCGCTGGCCTCGTTGATCACGCGGTGCGGATCCCACGTTTTCACCAGCCCGGCCAGACGCTCGGTGTCGTGCTGACCCCAACCCTCGTTGAATATTACCCACATGATGATGCTCGGGTGGTTGTAACGCGTCTCGATCATCCGCCGCAATTCGAGTTCAAATTGCGTTTTGTCAGCAGGCGACGGACTGTCACCCGGGATGCCACGGCCGCAGCTTGGCATGTCCTGCCAGGCCATCACCCCCAGTTTGTCGCACCAGTAGAACCAGCGGTCCGGCTCGACCTTGACGTGCTTGCGAACCATGTTGAAACCGTGCGCCTTGATCATTTCGATATCGTATTTCAGCGCCTCGTCGGTTGGCGCGGTGTAGAGACCGTCCGGCCACCAGCCCTGGTCTAACGGACCAGTCTGGAACACGAACTTGTTGTTGAGCAAAATGCGGGTGACGCCCTTCTCGTCCGGGCCAATCGAAATCTTGCGCATGCCGAAGTAACTTTGCACCGTGTCCTTCGCCGCGCCGTCTGTCAGTGTGATGTCGAGGTCGTAGAGGAACGGCGTGTCGGGCGTCCACAGCTTCGCGTTGGGCACGCGGAGCACAAGTTCCGCGCCAGCCTGGCCGCTGGCCTCGCCGACTTTGGTCTGTCCGTCGCGGGCGATTGCCCGGACCATGCCCGCATCGGCTTGCACGGTCAGCTTGAGCATGCCGGCGTCGCTGTCGGGCACCATTTTGATGCCTTTGACATAACTCTTCGGCACGGCTTCAAGCCACACCGTGCCCCAGAGGCCGCTGCTCGAGGTGTAGAAGATGTTGTGTTTGACCAACGTCTGCTTGCCGTGGGGTTGGCCGCCCTCGGCGGTGGGGTCCCAGACCGAAACGACCAGCGATTGCCCGCCACCGGGTGTTAGAAAATCGGTGACGTCGAACTCGAATGGGTCATATCCGCCCTCATGTTTGCCAACCGGTTTGCCATTGACGAACACCTCGGTGCTCCAATCGGAGGCCGTGAAATGCAAGAGCACGCGGCCCTTGCGCCACGCAGCCGGCATGCTGAAGTCGCGCCGGTACCACAGGCGGTCTTTTTGGGAGACGCGCTGTTTGATGCCGGACAAGGCGGATTCGACCGGATAGGGCACGAGGATTTGCCGGGAGAACTGCGCCGGCTGGGCTGCTTCCTTGGCGGCGATCTCGAATTGCCACAGGCCGTTGAGGTTTTGCCATGCCGGGCGCACCAGTTGCGGGCGCGGGTGTTCGGGCAGCGGCCGGGCCGGATCCACCTGGGCGGCCCAGCGGGTCATGATGTTTCCCGGGACGGGTTTCCAGTCCGCGGCCTTCGCCGTCAGCGCGAGGGCGGACAGGGCCATGCCGGCGAGGAGCATGGGGCCCGCTAAAAGTTTCACGGCTGGTGCCTTTCTTTTCGGATTTATATACCACGCGCCCGGGCCGCTGCCGATAAATAACGCATGGGGTCTCCTGGTGGCGCCACGGCCGGACAGCAGGCCATCCCGTGGGTCGGGCTTCCAGTCCTCCTGTGGAAGACGTTGACAGATACGGCGACAGAGCGTGGCTGCTAAGATACAAGGCCCCCTTTGCCAAGCCCCACTCGGCGCGCGCTAATTACAGGGTTGACGATTACAGCCAATCAAAGAAGCCCAGCGCTTCCAGCTGGGCGTGCAGTTCCTGCACCTGTTCGGCCGAGGGGTTATCATTAGGCAGGCGCGCCGGACCGACGTCGACCCCGAGGATGCGCATCACGGCCTTGGCCGCGCCCAGGTAGCCGTAGCGGTACAGCAGTTGGATCAGCTGCACGGAGCGGAACTGTTCCTGGCGCGCGGCGGCCAGGTCGCCCGCCCGGAAGGCCTGGAGGAGCCGCTGATAGATCGGCCCGCCGAAGTTGAAGCTGCTGCCGACCGCGCCTTGCGCACCCAGCGCCAGCGCGGCGAGAAGCCACTCGTCGGTGCCGTAGGGCACGTCAAAGCGGCCGTTCCCGGCGCGGAGACAGAGCTGATAGGACATGAGATCGGAGTTCGTGTACTTGATGCCGGCGAGCGTGGGGATGCGGGCGGGCGCCTGCGCCAGAAAGTCATGCATCGCAAAACCGACCCCCGTCATCCCTGGAATGTCGTAGAAATAGAAGGGCGTCGCCGGCGCGCCGGCGGCGATCTCGGCGCAGCAGGCGATCAGCGCCTCCAGCGTGCGCGGCTTGTAGTAGCTCGGGGCCAGCGCGGCGATGGCGAGCGCGCCGAGCTGCTCCGCCTGCCCGGCCAGCGCCCGGGCATCGGCGAGGCAGTTGGCGCCGACATGGACGACGATCTTCAGCCGGGTGCCGCGGGCGACTTCGATCCACCGCCGGGCGAGCTGGCGGCGCTCATCCAGGGTCAGCGAATGCGATTCGCCCGTGCTGCCGCCGACAAAGGCGATCTCCAGTCCGTTCTTCGCGTAATGTTCCGCCTGTTGCTCGACGATGTTTAGATTCAGCGCGCCATCGGCCGCAAACGGCGTGTGCGCGGCCACAATCAACCCGTGTAACTTCATTCCGTTTCTCCTTTTTTAATGAAAGCCAGCCGATCAGCGGCCGGAACGAATCCGTTCGCCCGTTTGCGCGTATACACCGTGAGGCCGTCCGGCGCCATGCGGGGACCGGGCAGGAGCAGGCTCGCAACCCACCCCAGGATCACGCAACTGGCAACGCCGATGACCGAGTACAGCCAGAAGACCGTAAGGTTGTTCACATAGGTATAGCCGACCACCAGCGCACTGGCGATCGCGCCCACCAGCGCGCCGGTTCCGTGCGCGCGGCGGCTGAAGACGCCGAGCAGAAACAGGCCGGAGATCGTTCCGCCGAACAGCCCGATCACGGCAATGAAGGTTTCCCACAAGGAGCGCACCTCGACTTGCGCCAGCACCACGGCGATGCCCGTGCCCACCCCGCCGACGAGCGCCGTGACCCAGCGCGCCAGCTTGAGACACGCCGCGTCGGACGTCCGGGGGCGCAGCCGGCGGTGAAAATCGGTCACCCAGACAGTCGCGATGCTGTTCAGGCTGCCGGCGAGCGTGGACTGGGCGGCGGCGAAGATGCCGGCCACGATCAGCCCGGCCACGCCGGCCGGCAACTCGTTGACGATGAACAGCGGGAAGATGCCGTCGATCGGCACCGCCGGGTCCAGGCGTTCGGGATGATGCCGGTAGAACACGAACAGCGCCGTGCCGATCGCGAAGAAGACGGCCTGCGCGGGGCCGGCGATCAGCGCGTTGGTCCAGATGGCCTTGGCTGCCGTCTGGCGATCGGGCGTGGTGACGTAGCGCTGAACGATGTCCTGGCTGGCCGTGTAGGGGAAGAGGTTGTTGAAGATGCTGCCGAGCATGATGATCCAGCCCGTGGCAATCGCGACATCGAAGGTCCAGGGCACGGTTTGAAAGAACTTCCCGTGCGCGCCCGCCTCCCCGATCATCGCTCCAACGCCGCCATTCACTCGCAACACGATGGCCACCAGAGCCCAGAGGGCCCCGCCCATCAGGATGATGGTCTGAATGAAGTCCGTCCAGATGACGGCCTCGATTCCACCCAGCACGGTGTAGATCACACACAGCACGCCCATGAGCAAAATGCAGACCGTGACATCTATGCTGCTCACCGTGGCCAGGGCGAGCGCGGGCAGAAACAGCACGATGGCCACGCGTCCGCACTGAAAGAGAATGAAAAGCGCGCTGGCCATCATGCGCGCCGCCACGTTAAAACGGCGCTCCAGGTACTCATAGGCGGAGGTCACGTTGAGCGTCCGGTAAAATGGCAGGAAGACCAGGGTCACCAGGGGCGTAATGATGAGGTAGGAATTGGTCAGAACAGATTCCAGCCCACGCTGTAGGCCTGCGCCGGAATGGCCATGAACGTGATGGAGCTGAGCATGGTGGCGAAAATGCTGACCCCCGCCGCCCACCAGGGGATGCGCTGTCCGCCGCGAAAGAAATCATCCGTGGTCTTGTTCTTCCGGGTGAAGGAAACGCCCAGCCAGACCATGCCGCCCAGGTAAAGGAAAAGCGTAAGGTAATTCACGATCCCGAACTCGGCCTTCCGTCCGACGAGACGACCGGCCTGCACCGCGGGACTGCGGACACCGGGACGGATTTCCCCGCTCGGCACCACGTACCGACCCTGCCACATGACGGCGGGCACGGTGACCTGGGCGGCC
>JAPLSZ010000030.1:7287-7869 GCA_026398385.1 Kiritimatiellota bacterium
CTCGCCCAGCGCACACCAGGTGTCCGTAATCGTATGGTACGCCAGGATCCGACGCGAGAAACCGGGGTGCTCCGCCGCGGGCTGGAACCCGTACTTCGTCCCGTCATCCCCGCCCAGCAGCAGCAAGTGCGACTGTCCGGCCGCCGGCGGCGGGGTTGGCGCCGCGGCGAGCGGATGCGGCAGATCGGCGATACGCTGCCAGGTTCCCCGCTTGAGGTCGAACCGGTAGGCATCCGCCAAATACGTCCGCACCGGCTTCCCGTCGGGTCCCGCCGCCAGGCTCACGCCGCCCACCAGGAAGAACGAACCCGCCTGTACGGCGCCCATCGCCAGCGTACGGCCCGGGCCCGGCCACGCCGGCAACTCCCGCCAGCGTGCCCGCGCAGCGGTCAGGTCCAGCGACCAGAAGGTCCGCAGGGCGGACGTCGCGTTGGTGGTCTCCTCCCCGCCGGCCACGTACAGCGTGCCGCCCAGCACGTCGCCGCACGCATTCGCGCACGGCCGGGGCAAGCGCGGCAGGTTTTCGATGTGGACGGCGGCCCCCGCCCACTTCAGCAGATAGACGTCGGCATAGTTCCGCTC
>JAPLSZ010000055.1 GCA_026398385.1 Kiritimatiellota bacterium
TCGCGCTCTGCGCTCCGTCAGGTTTGCGGCGGCCATGACGACAATGAAGATCGCATCACTGATTGTGGCCTTTGTCTGCGGCTCCGCTGTCACGTTGGTGACCCTGGCCCTCGCCGCCTACTGGTGGCCACAATTCTGTTTTCCGTTCGTCGTGGCAACTACGCTATTTTACATTGTCTGTCGTTGTGTTGGCACCAACCCAATCCGAATCGGCTTTGTTGCGTGCTCACCTGGTCTATTCATCCCAGTGATTGCATGGTGGTTAGTGCGCCTGTCGTGGGAACCGGTGGTCGAAGCAAAAGAAGCCGGAGGGCTTTATACGATCATGTCCATGGGCGATCCGCACAGTCTCTCCACGATTGCGTTGTTTCTGGTGTTTCCCACCGCACTCGTGCTGGTAAGTGGCTTGTTTGCAGGGGCAGTTGCCGGTTTTGTCATGAGAAGACAAATGAAGATGAGAATAAGTCAAATATCGGGATAAAGAATGAAGGACGAGACCAAAGACGAAAACGGTCGTGCGATCGGATACGGGTGCCTGTGGATGATCCTCACATGCATGGCCATCTTTGCCGCATCAGTCGCTGCCCCAACGTTTTCTCAACTGCCACGGCATGTCCAAGACAAGTTCCACAACGAGATTGACTTCGAAGTTATCCGCCGAGCCATCATGCACGGGGTTGTACTGTGTAGCCTTCTTCTGATTTCCGGCTCTTTCATGGCGTGGCTGATCCAGAAACGGACGACCAACAAGTTACGAAGAGAAAAGGGACAGAACCAAGCCTCGCATGCGACCTCGGAACCCTCAAAAAGCACGGGCTCCTCAGCGAATGAAGGCTGACATCCCCCCGGCCTGTCACGCCGGCTGCTTGCGCTACGCGCAGCACCCGTCGCGCCAGGCCACCCCCACCTACGCCCGACGCGCTACGCGCGACGGGCTCCGGTGGGGGGCCGCGCGTCCCCGCCGTCCGGTTCCACTCCGCGCCTGTCACGCCCCGTGCTTGGCCTACGGCCTGCACGGGTCGCGCCAGTCGCTCCGTTCCACCGTCCTGGCTGCCACAGATCCCGCGCTTCCCCCGTGCCCCAGCGCTCCGCTGCGGCTGCCGCACTATCGCGCGTCAACCGCGCTCCGCGCCTTCCACAGGGTTATGCCATGCTCACCCCCGGCGCTGGCGCTATGGCTGTCGCGCTATCGCGCTCCAGCCCGCGCCGCGCCTTGCGTCATCCCCACGCTCCGGCGCTTCGCGCCTCCGCTCGCCCTCCGCGCCGTGCCGTTTGCTCCGGGCCTGTCACGCGCCGTGCTTGGCCTACGGCCTGCACGTCGCGCGCCAGGCCCTCCGCTATCGGTGCGCCGCCGGATTGCCATGAAGTGCACACACCCACACAGCCGGCGGCGCTCATGCGCTCACTCCGTTCGCGCCACACGCCGCGCATCGAGTGCCGTCTGTGCCCTCGGTCGCCTACGCGGACGCGGCTCCCGGGTCGCCGCGCCCCGCTCGGCGCCCTCAGTCACAGCCGTCACTCCATGTGCGGCTCCCATCTATGCGGTACGCGGCCTTCAAGTGCCCGTTCCGCTCCTCGAAGCTTGTCGCGGAACAGTCACTTCAAGGCCACCGCCGTTTCAACGTCCCGACACCTGCCGCAAGGCGGCGTGGTCGGGACTCCCTGCGCGGTTCACTCCGTTCACCGCGCCAGGTGTGCCGCCTCCGGCGTCACCTCAACGCTGCGCAGCCGTGCAGCGTGTTCTCCGCGCTTCGCGCTCCGAAAACGCCGCACCGCTGCTTGCCCCGAACAGACGCTCCGTTTCGCAGCGAGTTGTCCGTGAACGGACCGCGTCGGGATTCGCAGGCTCACCACTCCGCGGACCGTTCACGGTTCCCCCGAGGCGGGGCCAACTCCCTGCTCCACTCCGCGGGAACACGCCGCTTCAAACAGCCGCGCCGGTCTGCACGCGGCGCTCCTGCGTTCCCCTGACGGCGTCCGCCACGCCCAGGCGGTGCGCTGCGCGAGCCACGCCGGATCGTTTGCGGGCGCCAGCGCAGCCATATCACGGACGGATCGCGGACTCGCCGTCCGCGAAATGGCTTTGAAGATCGCTGGCTATCGGCTGACGGCCAGGCCGACAGCCGCCCCGCAAATCGAACCGGCGCAGACTCGCTTGCCCTGAGCCTGTCGAAGGGCTGGCCCTGGCCCTGCCCCGGCGTAGCTTCTTTGCGAAGCCGGGTCCGCCGTCAGGTTTCCGCATCCACGCCACGATTGCCCTCCCGTCCGTTTCATGCGGCGCGCGGAGCCGCCTTCAAGAGGGCCACGCTCATCGCAACGGAGAGCGCGGCACTCTTGCTCCGCCGCGTACGGTTCGCCGCTCACCGTCCACGCCGGTCGGCGTCCCATGCGCCGGATTCACCCAAGCTCGTTGCTCGCCAGGGTTCAATCAAACTACGGAGAGCACCCCGCCGCCCAGACCTGCCTTGCGGATGCGGCCCCCCTGCCGGCGCACACTTTTCGCGTATCAACGGGCAACCCCCCGGTTGCGGACTCGCCCACTGCGGGCTTCGACAACGCGGTGTGCGCCTCTAAAGAGGGGCCGGCCGTGCGCTCCCAATCCGCAAAACGCGGCTCGATGCTCGCCGCTTGCCCTTTTGCGGCTTTAGGTCGCGCACCGGCAGCCGCCTCGCAAACTCGGCGCTGCCGGCTGCGGCAGGTCGAGCGGCGGGGTCCAGACGCGGCTCGCAGTTCGCCGCATGGGACGCTCGCGGCTCGCGCCAAGGTTTTGCCTATTTCGATTCAACGACAAACCCCCGGCGCTTGCTCGGGCGCTCGCAAGCTCGCGCCTCCCAATCGCGCGCGCCGGGGAAGGTCGCCGCGGCGGCTCCGCGGATTGGATCTTCACAGCAGCGATTATAAAGAGAGTGTAAGACACTCTCTTTAAGAGAAAGTGTGTGCAAAGCCACACACTTTCCAAGGACAGGGTCCCCCACAATCAGAATTGTGGTTCCACCCTGACTTGCCACCTGCCGGTGGCCTCCAACCACCTGCCGGTGGTTTCCACGGCCGCCGCTACGCTGCGGCCACTTTAACGCCTTCGCCTGGCTCGGCGACTTTCAAACCGAACTCCGCTACGCTCCGCTGCTTCCGTTGCTAGCCGCCAGCAACATCGTCGGTCGGGTTGCTCCCACAATCAAATTGTGGAGCATCCCGTGCTACACAAACGCCGCTCCGGGAAAGTGTCCATCCAGCCACTGCCCGCCCAGGGCGCGGCGATTCCCGTCGCGGCTCTCAACCGGCGCATGCCTGCGCCTCCCTGTACGCGGTCGAGACTTTCGGCTGTGAGTTCGCTGTTCTGCCCTCCGGCGCGTCCGGCGGCGCAAGTCGTGCCAGCCTCCCAGGTCGGCTGCAAAGCCCTCCATAGCTCCGCAACGGAGCGACGGAGGGTCACTCCTTCCGCTTCTCGCCGGCTACGCCCTCCATAGCTCCATCGCCGCGCTGGAGCGTCGGAGGGTCGCGCCTCCGTTCACCATGCCTGCTCTCTCGGTTGTTTTGCTTGCCCTGCTCCCCCGCCCGTTGCACCTCGCCTAGGTTCTGGCGAAGGCGAGGTACACCGAACGGGGGGCAGGGCTCAATGCAAACAATTCAACAACCGAAAGAGGGCAGGCACATGAACAACGAACTCACAACCGGTCTCTTCCCTTTCATGAAGGCTCAGTCATCCGCCGGAAAGCAGGTCTCACATTGCAGAGCAAAACCACCGGAGAAATGGTCCTTCCGCGTGGATCTGCCGCTGGTCCGCGAATCCTTGCGCAACGTGAACGGCGCTCCTGTCTGCGCCCGCTCTCCCGCCGACATCGCCGCCCTTTGCGCCGACATCCGGCAGTCAGCACAGGAGGCTTTCATCGTCATTGACCTGAACACCAAGCACAACGTCATCGACAAGCGCCTTGTTTCGCTGGGCCTGCTGGACGCCTCACTTGTCCATCCCCGCGAAGTCTTCCGCGGTGCGATCCAGAACAACGCCGCCGCCGTCATCGTCGTTCACAATCACCCGTCCGGCGATCCGACCCCCAGCGCCGAGGATGTTCGCATCACCCGCCAGCTTGTGGACGCTGGCCGCATTCTCTCCGTTCATGTTCTCGATCACGTTGTCATCGGCCGCGCCGACGCTGCCGGCCTTGGCACCCCCGCTTTTCTCAGCCTGCGCGAAGCCGGTCTTGTGAGCTTTGAAACCTGAACCCCGAACCCTGGAGCCTCATTCATGAACATCATCAGCGCCCATAAATACGTCAGCCCCCGCGCCCGCCCGCTGACCCCCGAGGAAACGGAAGTCCGCCGCATCGCCTATGCCTTGAAGGTTCCGACCGCCGAGGCCTGCGAAACCGCCGCCCGCGATCTTGCGCCCCTGCTGGACGCAGCCGAGGCACCGGAAACCCACATCGTCCTGATGCCGGTCCCGAACAGCGCCGGAACCGTTGACGCCAACCGCCAGTTTGCGAACGAACTCGCCGCCGAGATTCACCGCCGCTATCCGGCCCGCCGTGTACAGATCAAGATCACGGTCGGCCGCAAGCACCCCGTCGAATCCTCATGCGTCCGCCGCAAGCGCGGCCTGCCCGGCCTGCGCGGCGCAGAGCACGCCTTCATCCGCGTAGCCGGTCCCCTCACCGCCACCGAAACCGCATATTATTTCGTGGACAACATGGCCACCACCGGCGCAACCCTCGACGCCTGCCGCGCCGCGCTTGGCTTCGGCTGTGGCATCGTCTGGGCCGACGAAGGCCGCACCCCGCGATAACCCCGCCGCTACGTCAGAGAAGGAGAATCAATGCCCGGCAACCGCAAACACGGATTCAGACGCGGGAACCGCGGCGGCTTCAAACCTCAACCGATGTTCTGCCACGGCTGCGGTACGCTGCACCGTCCCGGCACTGACATGACCCAAGCGCTCGACGGCAAGAACTACTGCGACCGAACCTATTTCGCACAGTGTGACCGCATCGAAACAAAGAAGGAGATCCCATGAGTGCAACCCGAGAATACGCCCTGGTCCGCGCCAGAATCCCAGGGGGAAACAACCCCGCCGCCGTCTACCTGATCGACGCCGACGACCTGAAGGAGTTCAAGGACATCGCCGGATATTTCCCCTCCGGCACCCGTGACGTTCAGGAAGTCGGCCGCATCCAGGTCATGGGCGATACCCATCTGCTCGGCACCATGTACGAGGAATCCCTGTAGGCCGGCGGCGAAGCTCGCTTCGCGTCAAGCCCGCTCGTTCGCGGAGCGCGTGCTGCGCCCGCAACGGGCTGTCCTGGCCGAACGCTTCCGACCGCCGCACGCCGCCCCCAAGCAGGCGGCTTGCAACAACGGCGTCGGAAGCGTCCGTCCAGGGCACGCGCAACGCTCACTCCGCGGGCGTTGCCGCTTCGCTCATCAGGCCCCGCCCACCCACCCCCTGCAATCCCCGCCAGCCAAAAACAAGCAGGCCCCCACCCACCCGCCCTTCAAGCGCCTTCGCAGATTCAAGTGGGATCTCTCATGCCTGTCCCACCGCAGTACATACAATTCGAGTTAATTCCGCCACAAGTACATGGAACCCTTTGACTCATCGTCAACGAGACCTTTTCATCCTGCGCAGCCTTTTCAGCCCTGAAATTTGACTGACGACGATCATGATCTGGTAGCAGGTGAACCTTGGCTTCAGCCTCGCTTTGGATACGCACTTTTGCCCATTGCGCCCGGACGGCGGCGGCAATGGCCTTGCGCCCGGCCGCGGATGTGTTTCGCTTTTTGGTTTTGGTCAGTTGAGGAGCCTCTTCCGTCGCGACATCCGCCAACGTTTCAAGGGCGCGAAGTGCTTTCTCCAATTTCTCGGCTTCCGCCTGAAGAATCTTGAGCTGCTCCTTGATAGCCTGCTGGCGCCGCTTTAGTTTTTTAACGATGTCGTCGATCATGGTTCCATCCCTTCTGTCGCCGAGCACATCAAAACCGGCCACGAATTCTCATTTTGAATAGCATCATTTCCCCCTGTTCGTCCACCGATGTTTTCCGGCGTGGCCCTTTAACCGTCGCCACGCTGCGCCTGCCCTGAGCCAGTCAGGGCGGGCGTGTCGCGCCGCGCCTGTTTTCACCTGAACCATATTCGCAAGAATCCGTCGCAATCCGCTCGCCATCACCGGGCTACGCCCTTACCCGGCTTTGCCGGTTTTACGGGCTTCGCCCCGTGAATGGCTCGCAATTCAGCCCGAATCCGAATCAATCGCGCTTGTTTTCCGGCCGAAACGTCGCGAATCCAAGCCAGAATCACCCGCTCCTCGCGCTTGAGTTCCTCCACGCGCTCGCTGCTCATTTCCGCACCCCATGCGGCTTCCGCCGCCCTTGCTTCGCCGCCTTCTCCGCGAACAAGGCGCGGAGCGCCGGCCACCTCTGCATGGCCCGCCGCTGCCGATTCTCCACCGCCGCCACGGTCACGCCCTGGACCCGCGCAATGTCGCCATACTTCATCCCCGCGAACCGCCAACAAACCACGTCACGCACCGCCGGCGGCATGGTGAGGAGCTGCGCCACCGCTTCGCTCATCACCGAGATCGGCAGCCGAATATCGTTTTCCATCCCCGTCACCTGGGTCCCTCCGCCTCCATCCACAATTTCCTTGTCCGCCCGTTCCTCGTCAAAGGCAATTGTGTAACCGGATTTCTCCACCTGTTCACACGACGCGCAAGGTGTTTTCACAAACGCCACCCCGCGGTACTTCCCCGACTCCACGTCCTCACGATGCGGGCAACGGTGACATTCCATCGCTCCCCCCTTCCGCCGCCAGGACTGTGGACGCGTCGCCGAGCTTCGCCCGGCACTCGTCCACGACATCCAGAAGCCGGATCAGATCCTCGACATGCACAACGATGACCCACGGCTTGTTGTTCGCCCGGTGCATCACCGCCGGTACCTGCGTCACCGAAGCGTCACGCCGTGCTTGCGTCAGCGCCTCGTAAAGGCGTAGCCGCTCGCACCGCTTCACCTCGACGTTCAGCCCCGGCAGGTCGCCGGCCAGGTCCGGCGAGTCCGGGCCCCCGTGGTACTGCCGCCCACGGTGGAACCGCGTACCCAAGACCTCGTTCAGCTTCTCCGCGGCCTCACGCTCACCGGCCGCACCCTTACGCTTGCTCATGCTGCCCATTGAAAGACCCTCCAAATTTCCGCGCCCTTTGCCTGCGCCATAACTCCGCCGCCCCCGTAGGGGGCGGAGTTATGGCATGCCACAATTGGATTTTGGCTTTTCACTTTCGTTTTCCGCTGTAAGTATCTGTTCATTTCAAACACTTACGCCAACACCGTAACCGGTTATGGCGCGTTTTGGCGTCAGGAAACCCAGTCCAGTACACTCGGATGCGATTCCTTGAGCCCTGCCCCCCGTTCGGTGACCCCGTACCGTCGGAAATGCGCGTCGCCTTGCTCCGCGATCCAACCCGCCTTGACGCAATTCTGAAGCATCCGGCGCACAGTCGTCTTCCCGCAGTCCAGCTTCCCGGCAATCAAGTCCAAGTAAAAAATCTGGCTTTCCCCAGGCCGATGCAGCACGGCATGCACGCACTCGAAATCATCGTATTGCTTTCGCCGTCCGCCTTTGCCCTTGGTCACCACGTCCGCTATTTCTTCCGCCGTCGCCTTCCGCCAACAGATCACCCCCAGCCGTCCATCGTGTGCAATGTGCTGCATGTTCGTCGGATTCCCGTCATCGTCCATCCACCGCAGCCGTTTGCCGCGTTTCGCACCCCTGAACTCGAAAACCGTATCCGACCCGATGGACCGCAGCGCCAGCGCCGCGCGCGCCGGATTGATCCACTCGGCCGACCCTGCCCCGAGGTACGCGAAGTCCCCGGCCGCCCAACTATCCTTCTCCTTACCCCGAAGCGGCTTGTTCGTATGGTGGGCCAGAATCACGCCCACGCCATGCTTCTGCGCCAGCGGATTGAACAACTCGCGCATGAAGTGACTCACATCCTTCTGGCTGTTGCTGTCGCCGCCCAGGTAGGCGAACGCCGGATCCACCATCACCAGGTCGAACGGACCACGCTCAAGAATCAGTGCTTCTACCACCGCCGCGAACGCCTCGGCGCTCTTGTCCGTCACCGTCGCAATCAAGATGTTTCGGCCCGCCCGCGCCTTCTCCTCGTCCGTCAGGTCATCGCAGCCAGCCAGAACCCCGTCCCGCATCTCCGCCAAGTCGCCCTCGTCGTTCTCCGCCTGGACAATCAATATCCGCATGCCCTGCTTCTGGAAGACCTCCCCCGGCATGATCCCGAAGAACGCCTTGCCGACCGCCCAGTGCATCGCGCCCTGGAGCAGGAGCGAAGCAGTTCGCTCGGGTCGTTCCCGTACACCGGTGTCTTCAGGTCCGCCAGCGCCTTGACCACCGGTGGCTCCTGAATCTTTGCCACCTGGGCCTCGACTGCCGCGGCATCCGCTGCCGGCAGGTACTCGGCCATCAGAATCTCAAGCGGGCTGGGTTTCATCACCATGCGATACCGTCCCATTCTGTCCTATGAGTCCAATTTGTCCGACCGCTCCCGGGTTCCAGTGCAATATCCTCTGCCGGACAAGACTACCGTCCGGCTTCACCCGCAACCCGCCCGGCATCCGCAACCAACCACAGATATCCCACCGTGTCTGATCCGCGCCCAACAGGCACGCCACGGCGAAAAACCGCGCCTGATCCTTCCGGCTCATCGCCTCCACGCGATACCATGCGTGGACGCTCTTTCCGCCGGAGTCCACGGCCATGACCAGCGGCGCCATGTCCGCCAACGCCGTCGCAAGCTGCGCTTGATCCCGCTTGGCCAGGCGGGCGTCGTCAAATTCCGCCACAAGATACCGCCGTGCCATTACGTTGTTCTGGCACCGCGGCGACGGCCGACCTGAGTGATTTAAGGCCAGCGCTCCCCGCATCGGGTTCACACAGATGAACTGCAGGTATTGGGCATCATCAAGCACTTGCTCCAGCGGCCTCACCACCGCCAGCTCGCTCGTCGCCCCAGTACAGATCAAGTCCCCCGGCCTGAAGAGGACCGGCAAAACCTCTTCCGGCCGTATCCCCGTGCTCGCTTGCCCTGCGTAGCCTTGGCGAAGCGGGGTCTCACCATCGAAGACCGGCTCGACCGTCTCCAGCACACGCCGGATAACATCCCCATTCACTACCGGCCACTCGATCGCTCGCCGCCCGTAGTTCACGTCAGCCTGCCCTTGCCCAACCCCGGTCCCCGGCGAAGGGTCGCCATACGCGAACTCAACCGCCCCCTCGATCTCCCGATCCGGGACGCGCCGGTGCGCAACGTGTATGTCACAGCACCGCCGCAGGAACTCGAAGCACTTCTCCGGCGTCAGCACGCGGCTCACGCCGCTCGCCACTTGCGCCAGCCACATATGCGTCCCGCCCGCGCCCGGCATCACTGCCAGGCGCTCGGCGGTCCGCTGAGAAAATGGATACAACTGCGCCATGTCACATCTATCGCCCCTTGACAGCAATAATCACCTGTGCAAACCTCACTTGGACGCCGGGCGGCGGCGGGAAGGCGGATTTCGGTCCGCGCCGGAATTGACCGGACACACAGGTTTTTCGCCTACTACCCCGGCGTCCCTTTCCACCGCCTACTTCCCGTACACCGCGCACAGCTTCCCCTCCGCCAGCAGCGGCAGCCCCGGCGCCCACGCCACAGGCTCCTCAAAAATCCCGACAATCCGCCTCAGATCCTCCTCGGCGGATGCCTCCGGCACTTCAAAAACCAACTCATCATGCACGCTCAGCACCGGTCGGAAGCCGGACGCATCGCATCGCAACCACGCCGAAGCCAGGACATCCCGCGCCGTTCCCTGCGTCCAATTCTCCGCCAGCAAGCCGCCATAGACCTTGATCCGATCCCCGGCGACCGTGCACTCAATCCCGTTTTCCCCGGCCGCCACGTCCCGGTAAATCAGAAAACGCCCCAGGTCCGAGTTGACCTGCGTGCAAGGCAGCGGCAGCACGTAATCCCCGCCGTCGCACGACGCACAGGCGTCGTTCAGATGCTCCCAGAGGGCAACAATCTTCGGGTTGGACTCGCGGAACTCACGGACAATCCGATCCGATTCCTCGAAACTGATCTCCAGACCAGCCATGACCTTTGCCACCTCGATAAACCGACGCGCGCCGCACCCGAACCCCAAACCCAGCACACGCGCCTTGGCGAGCTGCCGCAATCCCGATCCAGTCCGCTCGCAGTACTGCCTTAATGTTTCCTCCCCACTGAAACCCGAACCCTGAACACTGACCTCTGGCCGCCAGCCCATCGTCGCCCGCGCGTGAATCTCGTACGCATCCGCATCCGGGTTTAGCCTGAACATGTCCAGCGTATCAGTATCGCCGGCCAGGAAGAGGAGCACCCGGCTCTCAATCTGCGCATAATCCACGACCGCCAGCAGGCACCCTGGCGGCGCCACGATGCACCGGCGAAGGTCTACGCCCTCCGCCGGCTTGCGATTGTAATTCTGCATGTTCAGCCCGCCACCGCCCGACCACCGGCCGGGGGTGGCACCGTAGTACTTCAACTCGAAAACCATCCGCCCGTCGGCCTTTCGCCGGGCCTTCATGCTCTCAAGAACTTTTGCCGTCCGGTTGGCCGACCGCATCCGCTGCATGTGCCGAGCCCAGATCACGGCATCGCTGCGCATATTGTCGCGAACCCAGTCTTGAAAATCGGGGTCATTCGCGGCCGTGCTTTTTGGCGGTGGAGTTCCGATATCAGCACAGGCCGCCTCAAACTTCGTGATGGACAGCGCTGGTTTCCACGGCAACGCGGCCGACACCGCCTCGACCGTGGCGTTCAACTCCTTCAGGTTTGCGTCAACATAATCCCAGTCCACAACCAGGCCCCGCCGGCCCATCGCAACCGTCTGTTCGTACAGGCGGCGCTCGTGCGCCGGCCAGTGCCCCGAAAGAGTATTCCACAGAGCCAAGGCCATCTCAGCATCGCACGCGGCATAGTCCGTTTCTTCCTGGATCATGCCCGGCAAATCGGCACTCAAGTCGCGCCCCTTCATGCCAGCGCGGATGGTCTTGTCCAAATCCACGCCAAACACCGCCTTAGCGGCTCCGGCCAGATCACGAGGCAATTGCAGGAAGGCGCACAGCGCCGCGGAACAAAACCAACGGACTGGCCGCGCATCGCGCGGTATGACCCCAAGATCCCCGAGCCTCAGGAACACCGCCTCATCAAATTCCCGGTTGTGGCTCACCCACTCCCGCCCGGCGATCATTCCCCAGGGGAACTCCGCCGGCGGGCACACGCAGGTCCGCTCGCCGTCCGAAACGCTCACCGCCCACGCGTTGAACCGCCGGTCATGGACATACGCCCAGTTGCCCATCTGACTGACCGAATACGCCGACGTATAAAAAGTCTCGAAGTCTAGGCCGACGACGCCGGGAACCGGCGCCGTCACCCATTCCTTGACCGTCACACGCTTTGGCTGCGGCAGTCGCATGCTTCCCTTCTGTCCTATGCCGCCCGCGTGGCAGGGCGAGGATCGTACCCCTTCACATACCGCCACACCCCCGCCACCATCTTGAACGCCTGCCAATCCCTCTCGGGATTCGCATGCTTCACCACCTCCATGCGCCCCGGCTCCGTCGTACTGATGAACACGTTCGCCGCCAGCACCCGGCCGACGTTTTCCTCGCCCCAGTACGTCGCGGCATATGCCGCGAGCTGCATCGCCTGGTCCTCATACGCGCCAACCGGCTTACCCGGCTCCGTCTTCCGGGTCTTGTAGTCCAGGATGCCGATACCGTTATCCCCGTACCGGAACATCACGTCCGCCGTGCCGGCAAACCCATGCGCCGTATTCACCAGCCGGATTTCACGCTCGACGATGAGGATCCCCGTCTCGCGTTTCCATGCCAGCACCGGATCGACGTACACCGCCATCGCAGGGTCGAAGTCGTTACCGGCCATAGCCGCCTCCAGCGCCCCGTGGATCATCGTGCCCAGGTCCGCCGCCAGCTCGACCTGCTCAAAAGCCGTGTTGCGGACCCGGTTACACCAAAACGCCTCGCCTTCGTTCTCCTGGCGTGGCGCCCGCAGTGTCGCCAGCGCCACCTGATTCAACTTCCACGTCTCCAGCCCAGGCTTAGCCAGGATGCCCAGGATGCTCGTCACGCTTGGGTACAACCCCAGCCGCTTCGCGTCTTTGATCGTCGTTACGCGTTCGCCCGCCCCATCGTTCGTAACCATCCTGTGGGCCGGCGTGCCATCCGGTTGATACCAATGTCCAGCCTTGATCTGATTCTTTGTCAAAACAGCCATGTTAATAACCTCCGATTCAGCGCAGCAGAATCGCCCTGCATAGCTCGGCGGCGCCTGCGCCGCCAAAGAGCGACGCAGGGCCGCCATTTCACCATCAGAACGGGATCGGATCCCCTGCAGGCGCAGGGCTCGGCGCTCCCGGCCTTGCCTGCCCTGAGCCCAACGAATGGGCCGCCGGCCGACCCGACACAGGACCCACCGGCCGTACCACAGGCTTTAACGTCGCAGGAGCCGCCACTGCCGCCCCCAGCACCTGTCCCTGCGAAGTCCCGCCAGGGCTAAAGCCGGTCGGCACCGGGCTCAACGCCGCGATCCCCGCGAACACGCCCGTCCCATCCCGCCGCTGGATATGCTCCACCGTCAGGCGGCATTGCGCGCCCCGCAGTTCCATGTAATCCTTGCCATACTGCGGCGCATGCCCCAGCAGGCCCTTCAGGAAGCCGAAAAGCGTCGACTTCTCGTTCCCGCTGATCTTCATCCGCCGACTCGATACCCGGTGCTCACCACCCTGGGCATCACGGAAACCAAACAAGAAGGTCGTCAAGTCAACCGTCTCGATTTCCGTGCTCTGGTACTTCTGCCGCTGAACTCCGAATTCATCGCGAATGTCGATCACCGTAGCCACGAATGTCCCGGCCGGCGCCAGGTCATCCCCGATCTGATCCGCGAACACGTTTCCACTCACCACCGGCTGTTGTAGAACTGCCATGTCACACCAACCTTTCTGTTTTGTTTTTTGCGTTACCCGATTTCACACATGCCCCCAGATCAGCGCCAATCCGAGGATCGCCCAACCGATTCCCGTCGCACCTGCTGACAGGTACATGGCCACACCGCCCAGGACGCAAACCATCGCCGACAGCACCAGCCTTCCAATCATCTCCGTTTGTTTCTCCGTCACACGCACCTCGCTTTCTCGCTTTCGCGTACCGACTCTGACTTCTACCTTCCGTCTACTCGGACTGACGCCGGACCACTGACCGCTGACTTCTGTAAACTGTCCTCCAACTGACCGCTGACCTCTGACTTCTGACCTCGTTCTCCCTCTTCGGCCCGCCCCCTTCCCGCCCACGCCTGCCGACCCTTCCCACGTAGATGCACCCCCCGCCGCGACGGGTTCGCGGTAGAAACGTATTTCCCAGCCGCCAGATCCTCCAGATCAACCCTCTGTACACGGAACGCCCCCGGGAAAAGCTCGATTTTCTTGATAGTGCCGGCCTGGAGGCTTCGCCAAAGGGTGGACCGTGAAACGCCCAGGAACCGCGCCCCGGCGCTCATGCCCAGCAGCAGCGGCCCGGTCGCCGGCCGAGCGGCTGCCTCCGTCAGTTCCCCCCGCAACACGCGCAAGGCCGCTTCCTTCCGCGCTTGCGTGGCCGCCACTACGGCCGCCAACAAATCAGCCGTGAGGTCACCCATTGCCGTGGCCCTCTTTGGCGTAGTCGTACTGATACTCGACCCAGAGGATGTGAATGGCCGCTTCGTTTCCCTCACGGGCCAAGGCCAAGTTCTGCTCGAACCACTCGTCGCGCTTCGGTTTCTCTGGCGTATGTGCCGTCTTCCGTCTGCTACTGGTTGCCATGTTGCGTACTCCTATTATTCCACTGGCGAGTTCATCCCGCCGTGTGGTCGGAGCGCCGGATTTCAAAAGGCAACAAAAAAGGGGTTGCGATTACTCGCAACCCCTTGACATTAAACCGATTTCAGCGATTTCAGCCGGATTTCATCGGATGGCGTTTCAGGTATTTCTGGGACTCTTCCTCGATTCCTGGTTTTATCTGCTGGAATAACACCTTGTTCTCGGGACTGGCGGTCAAGTACTCCTGAATCGTGGTATCGCGGTCATTGGGGTCATCGGCCCAGTCGCGTTCAATTGGGGAAAGTTCTTCCGGCGATGTCTTCCCGTCATCGTTCTCGTAGCCGCCGCTCTTCGAGTACCGGCTTGGTGGACTTGAGGCGTCACAGGGCCTCAGGCCGTTCTTGATCAGCTTCGCGTTGATCTCGCCTACGCGCCGGCTGAGGGTGGGCGCGCTCTTGACGACGCCAGACTTCCGAAGCAGTGGGAGGGCATCTTTCTGACTGCCTCCGGCATTGCGGACTGCCCGCCAGATCTCCTGTTGCTGCGGCGTCAAGATGTCGGCGATCCGGTTCTGGATCTCAAGCGCCATCGCCTCCGGCGCGACACGCGCCTCAGTAAGTTCGGCCTGTAGAATCGGGACTCCACGCACATGCTGTTGCACGGTCTCCACGCCAGCTCCAACCTTTGCGACAGCCTCGGGCAACGGGCCCGTGATATCCATGAGCTGCTGCAAGTCCGCATGAATTGCATCAATCTTCGCATCCCTCTCGCCAGCGCCAGCCGGCTGGCGGCCAGCACCGGATTCCGCTCCATCGGCCGGCACCGAGGTAACGCTCGCTGATTCATAAACGATCCTCAACAGGCAATCCCCCGGCAACGTCCTTTCCCGTATAGCACGCGAATGCCGCCCCATCATCGTATCCACGCCCTTGTTTACTTCCCCTGCGTGTCGCTTGTACAGGTCCAGAACCCGCGCCAAGGCGCTGCTGGCATCGCCGTCCAGATAGGGCAGACTGTCTAAAACCTCGGGGAAACGAGAAATAAACTGCACCTCGTTAGTAATTCCTTTCACGCTGTTTGCGCGTTCCAGGAACGTCGCCACCATCATTTTATCCATATCGTTAGGCAGCGATTGCGTGAATACATCCCCTTTATAATGCCCAATCGGATCATACTGCTCACCGTTAGCCACGATCATCCCAAAACGACGGTCAATGCATTGCGAACACATTCCGCAGTGTGTCTTTTCATTGGAAATCTCCCAGGTATGAGCACAACTCATGGACGGCCCCACAAGTTCCCCGCACCCGGCATCCAGAATCTTTCGGATTGCTTCACCCCGAGTCGACCACTGAAATGGATTACTCACCTCAAAACGTTCCCCAGCAACGAGCGAAAGGATCCTCTGAAAACCAGCTAAAACGCGCGGATGTGCCGTCCGTGTCGCACGCGACCCCACGACCTGGGCACAAACCGGCAAATTCAATCCCACGACACCGTTCTCGTAGAAACGCAAGGACTTCAGCCCCACCAAGCGCGCGACCGTCCCACCCAGCGCCGCATAGAGTAAGGATCGCGAACGTTGATGATAGTCCTTCGTCAGACCACTATCCTTGTTCACCCGCACGCGCAAATGTCCCGGCATGAAAATGCCCGCTTTCTGCTCCAACTTCAACAGCAACTCCGCGTGCTTCCGGTTCAACTTGTCCGTGGACCGATGATTCACCAACAGAACCCGCTTTTTCTCGACCACCGCCTCCTGAATCGCGCCAGCCAGTGAATCCAAACCACCCGAAAACATCATCACCTGCTCTGGGTCGCCTTTCGGTCCATCCGCGATCGGCATCGTAAGGTACTGCTGGAATCGAGGCGGATCTTGTGCCGGGTAAAATGCAAAGGAATAGAAGTCATCTGTTAAAAATGTCACGGTATCACACAACGCGGCGAGCACTTCCTTACTGCGCCAGAACTCAAGACATCGAACCGGAATATGAAACTCCAAATCCCGCCGCCAGTGGGAGCCGAATGTGTCCACATCCTTTCCGCCGCGGCCTATAGCCTGATCAGCACAGTACACATAAGTCGCTATCTCCGCGAAATCCTCGAAAGCCTCCGGCACGTCACGCAATAGTTTCGCGTGAATATCCTCAATGTGCAGGCTTACATTTGCCGTAGCGCCTTTCCCCCATAGATTGAGACGTAAAACAACTGCGCCAAGGGTATCAACACCCACCGACTTGATTCCGCCACAAACGATGACGTGTTTACTTGCCATCGCCTTTTGCTCCGTCCGACTCAAACGTGATTTCCTTCCGCATCTTCTCGAGTGCAAACCAACCAAATCCTTCCGCCGACTTTTTGGAAATATCACCGCCTCCTTCGTAACGATGCTTTGAGAACCAGTCCCCGCAGTATCCCTCAACGATCTTGGAGGACTCCCAGCAATGGGTGTCCATCGCCCTCTGGAATTCGCTCATTTGGTTCATAGTTCGGAACGCGCGCCCCTCGCCGAGATGCGTTCCCAGCGTCTTCGTCAGAAAATATTCCATACAACCGTTCGTCAATTTGGCGAAGAACGACCGACCGAACTCCCCAAATGCATTCGATGTGTGTAAACCTTTGAAGGCAGACATCACCTCGTCACCACTTGGAATGAACAACCCGCCCAGCCGATTCTGAAGATGATCCGTCATCGCGCCCACAAGCGCACCACGAGCCTTCTCCCCAAAGTCGGAACGCCGGCCCGTTTCGTTGATGTTTCGCTCCAAGCCCTGGCTGATCGCCAGAGCCATGTCCACAACGGTAGCGTTTTTCGGCAGGACTATGCCCACGCTCGCCAGATGCGCAACCGGATCCGTTTTCGACGCTGCAATCCCAATTTGCGCAAGCAAATAAACCGATTCCCGGAACCCAGCGTCCTGCTGCACAAACTTCAAAGCTTTATCGGATGCCAGCATGGTGGCTTCTGCCACCTTCGACACGTCAGCGCCGGTGGAGATCAATTCAACGACCTTGATCCAAGGTCGTGTCTTTAACAATTGACCTAATCTGACGTGACCCATTCACACGTCTCCGTTCACCGCCACGCCGGGGTTCCTATGCACCAGCAAACCCGGCCCATGCCCTCCCGGGAACTCGTGCATCGCGTCATTCAACCGCCTCAATACCGGCATGTACACATTGCAATCCGTGTATGGACAAATTGAAAAAGTTCCGATAAGCGAGGGCGCAGGCCCACGCGGACTCGTTACACCAGTCGTAGTCTGACCGAAAACCAAGAAAGCCGGGATACTCTTCTTACTTACAAAAAGAGCCTCAACGTTATTCCGACCGACTTCAGCGTCCATCGCCATCTGCTGTGCATCGACAAGTTTCTGGATATCCGCAGCCACCGCCATAGGATTATGATGGCACCCGAACACAGGTTCGGCGCCATTCGCCAAGTCCGCTTCGTTTAGAATAGGCCAAGCACCTGCGTGATCGATCAGATTCCGGTAGTTGAAGACAACACACCCAATCTTCGCAGGCGAAACTTCAATCTGATCGATACCCTTCCTGAGGTTGTCAAACAACGACTTTGGCGTCTCACGGAAAGGCACCTTGCAGGCGAAACCCCATCTGCGCCCTTCGATAGTGCATATCACGTCCGGGTTATCCCCGACTGACTTTTGTGGACCGTCCATCCTCAAATCAATTCCCACATCCATGCAAATCAGAGCAAGTAGCAACTCGAACAACTTATTGCATGCATCATCACTCACTAAGGATTTTTGGTTCTGTACAACTTTACCATTGTTCAGCAATTCCAGATGAGGCACCAATTGCTTAAAGTCTTTATGGTTTTGTAACCGCACAATCTTCGTCATGAAGGTCCAAAGCCCAAGTATATCGCTGAAGTAAGGCCGAATATCTTGAAGCGGGTCGCGCAAACCCGGATATAAACCCTTCCCCAAAAGATCAATCACAGCCAATACAGCACTTTCAAGTTCGGTCCCGTTTGAGATCTTCACACCATGTTTTTTCAAAACCCTCTCGAAATCAAATGCCAGAACTTCCAGATCTGTAAATGACGCAAGCTGCCCCAGCATCAAGATATTCTTCATCACAACTCACCCTTGAACGCCCGATCCAGAACCGCCGGCATGAACGCATCCAACTCCGAACCCACCTCGCCTTGAGAAGCGTTGAAGGCGGCGATCTCCCCCACGACGACTGCCAACTGCCGCTGCAAGTCCATAGGCGGCACCCAAAGCTCATGACTCAGCAACTGCTCGAGCTGCACACGCTGCCGCCGATGGCCAATGCCTTTGCTACCCACTGCAACAGCACGCCAAACAGACGGGGCCTTGAAATAGGCCCCAAGGAATTCAGGGAGAACCGCATCTCCGTCGCAGTCGAAGGTCGGGTACTCATTGGAAACGAAGCGCTCATCGAACTCATCGCTAACAACTCCGTACGCACCCTCGAAAGCGAAAAGCCTACTGTAGATGAACTGCCCACGATGGACCCGCCGAAGGAAAGGCGCACTAGTAGAAGCCCCTTCAATGTCTGGCTTCGGAAAGAGCCCCCGCCCGTAACTGTAGATACCTAGGTTTGGATATGAACGCGCACCATCAACCCGATGGGAATCATCAACGTGGCGGACAACGCTGCGTAGCGGCAGCCGTCGCCATCCCGCCAACTCTTTGTCTCTGTCGGTCAGATCCCCGCGGTGTGCGAGCACTACGAGCAACGCCTCCGCCTCTTCCGCCACCTCCGCCCGCAACCGCTGCGCCGTCGCGATCTCCCCGGCCAATTCCTCGATCCGCCCTACAATCAGCCGTTGCTTCGCCAGAGGAGGCAGAGGGATTTCCATCGAAAGGAATTGCGATGGGAGAACCGACTCTCGTCGAGCCCCGATGCCGCGCGACTTCCCCTGCAACTCGGTCCACACCGATTCACGCTTGCAGAACCACTCAAGGAAGCAGACATCAAGCCGGGCCGCATCGGAACGGAACGTCGGGAAGACGGGCGATAGAAACCAGCCCTCGAACTCCGGCGTCACACGCGCAAGTGCACCCTCCCATGCCTTAGGTTGGCTGATAACGAAATCGTCCGTGAACAGGCGATTGTAAGTCGTGTAACTCGTTTCCCCTGGCGACATCGGCCCGCGTTTGAAAAGCCCCCGGCCAAAACTGTAGACCCCAGCGAGATTCACCTTGTCAAGATCAGAGGAAGGAACCGCCCTGTCACATTCGTGAAGCACATCCCCAAGCCGCACCGTTGGCCAAACGTTCGTCATGAGGTACGCTTCCCAACCAATCCCCGAACCCGGTCAACGATCTCACCCAACAGTAGAACCTTGCCCGCCATGCTCGCGGCGATCTTGTCCGGCGGAAGATGCGTTATGTCATCTTTCACCCGTGGATTCTTCCGGTCCAAGTTGAAGATCGGCCAGTACAGTGCGTCGCCGGCCGCCTGTGCCTCTTTCGCTTGCTGATCGGCAATGGCCGCTTCCCCCAGTACCCGCTGCCGCTCACTGGTCAAACGCTCGATCACATCCGCCGCCTTGCCGGCCTCTCGAAAATCCGAGATCCGGGCCGCCAACTCCTTGGCTTCCCGGTTCAGGTCCGCCGCCTTCTGCCATGCCTCTTCTGCGTCGGCCCAGTGCGGCTTCGCCTTGCCCAGGGCTGCCTCGTGATCATGCCGGAAATCCCACTTCCAAGCGCGCTCACCCTCTTCGCGCTTCTTCCACCACGCCAGGCACGGCAGGAACTCATCGGCCTGAATCGGCATTGTTTTGGTGTAATTCTTCCGTCCCTCTGGCAACGGATGCTCGTAGAACCAGACTTCCCCCGTCGTTCCCGCCCGGTCGAAGAACAAAATGTTTGTGGGGATCGCGGTGTACGGCGCGAATACCCCATTCGGCAGCCGGACAATGGTGTGCAAGTTGTACTCCGTCAGCAACTCTTGCTTGATCCGCCCACAAACACCATCCCCAAAAAGCACGCCGTTCGGCACGACCACCGCCGCGCGACCACCCTTGCCGGACCCGGAACCCCTCTTCCGCAGTTTTCGCATGATCAGTTGCAGGAAGAGGAGCGCCGTCTCCGCCGTCTGCTTGTCCGCCGGGAAGTTCCCCTTGATCCCCGCCTCTTCCTCTCCGCCAAACGGCGGGTTCGTCAGGATCACGTCCACCCGGTCCTTCCCGCCCAGCTCCGTGATCTTCACACCCAGACTGTTCCCCGGTTCGATCGCCGGGGCCTCCAGGCCGTGCAGCAGCAGATTCATCTGGCACAGCAGATAGGGCAACGGCTTCGCTTCGCCACCGCAGAGACTCTTGTCCTGCAACATGCGCCGATCCGCCACGGTCTTGCACTGCTTCTCAAGGTGCGAGTACGCCTCCACCAGGAATCCCCCGGTCCCGCACGCTGGGTCCAGGATCGTTTCGCCAAGCCTGGGATGCACGGCCTCAACCATAAACCGCACCACCGCCCGCGGTGTGTAAAACTCGCCGTTCTCCCCCGCCGCGTCCCGCATCTCGCGAAGCATCGTCTCGTACAGGTGCCCCAGGGTGAACACTTCCTCCTTCGCCAGGAAGTGGATTCCGTTCACCTTGTTGATCACATCACGCAGCAAGTACCCGCTCTGTATCCGGCACGTGATGTCCTTGAAGACGGTCGCAATCACTCGCCGCCGCCGGGCCGCGCCGTTACCGCCCTGGAGGTCCCGCAGGTACTTGAGCAAACCGGCGCCGCGCTTCTCGTCAGACCGCATGGCTTCATCCTGATTGATGAACGCCAGCAACTCCGGCCCCGATATGCCGGTTTCTTTCGCTGCCCAGTCCCGCCATCGGTAGGGTGGTTCAATGGCCGTCCGGTACTTCTCCCCCCGCATCGCAGCCTTGGATTCCTCAATCTGCTCCATATCATCGAGGAACTTGAGGAACATCACCCACGTAAGGAGGGGCAGACGGTCCAGATCCGTCGAAAGTCCTTTATCCTTCCGCATGATCTTCCGTGCGGAGGAAATTAGACTCCCGATCTGCTGCGCCGTGGTCTGCGGCTGGGCCTGCGCATGCTTCTTCATTCGTACCATGGACTATTCCTCCGTCGGGGCAAGGAAGAACATCTTCACCAGAGGTAGAAGCATGACTCCGGGTTCACGAACATGATCATAATGTTCCTGCCAAAGAGTGATCAGACGATTTAAGTCCATAGTCTCGATGTGCTTGGAAGATACCTGGATCTCTCGCATCGCTGCGGAGGTGAATCCACCAGAGGATACTATCAATCCCATATCCCCCTCCTTGCGAAGTAATCCCTCTAACTCGCGTACTTCCTTCACGTCCACCTTATTATCCCTGTGTTTCACCTGGACACGCAACCGCGGTGTGCTTGTCCCCAAAGGATCCTTGTAGGCCACGAGATCGATTCCGCCATCCGCTCCAGGTGGCGCAACATAGGGAACATGGTAAGTCATGGCACGTAGCAACTCTGCCACCAACTTCTGGAAGTCGTAAGCGTTCAATTTATCTATATGCTCTTCAATCTCGGTTCGCGCCTGCTCAAGAGCCTGATCGTAGGCCGTCTGCTGGAGTCCCTTGTCGCCACCCGCCTCGTCCCCGCCATCGTGCGCAATACTAACCGCGCTCTTTTGGCTCTTCTTCCAGTCGCGGTACTTGACCATCGCAGACCGGATGAACGCTTCTGGCGACAACGCAAGCGCCTTCTTTCCCTGCTTGGTAATACTCCATCTTCCACCTGCCTTCTGAATGTAACCGGCCTTAACGCAGTCTATTGAGTAATAATGTACGACGGTGTGCCACCGGATGAACCTGGATTTCGCCAGAATTTCCTTTTCGTAGTCGGTGAAGTTAAACTTCGACGCCACAGCCGCCAACAAGTCCTTCAAACGCAATGGGTCGTTCTGCTTGGCCTGCTCAGATAAAACCGCGTGCATGATCTCACCAACGCGCTTGATATTGATTGTGCCCATGTTCACCCTTCTACGCTGCATAGAGCAGCGTCTGCAATTCATTCATCACGGCCCGGAGTTTCTCCGGCCCGCCAAACAGAGCCGCTATCTCGATGATGTTCCCATGCCGGTTGATCGGCGGCAACTGCAACACGTCCGGAATGACGAATTGCGCCGTCCCGTGTTCCGTATACTTTTCCAGCAGTTCGTCCAAAACCAGCCGCGCCGCCGGTCCGAACTGGTCGAAGAAGTCTTTCCGGTCTGCCTTCAGCCGCTGCGCCCGTTCCCGCCGCGTCCGCAGTGGTGCGTTGAATGCCAGATGACAAATCAGGTCCAACGGGTCGGCGTCCGGCTGCTCCGCCGCCTTCGCGACCTCATCGAAGTCAATGCCCCGTTCCGCCAACCGCTCGATGATCTCGGCGCGTTGCGCCGGATCGGCCCACTGCTTCCGCAATTCCGCAGCATTGCGCCAGAGTATCCGCACCTTCTCGCCGGTGTAGTCCGTGAACCTCATCACCCGCAACTGCTTCCCGTCCGGGTCCAGTTCGTATACCAGGTGCGCCGCAATCTGGACCTGCCCGCCGTCAAAGAAGAATTTCCGCCGCGCGTCGGGCGGCGGGTCAACCGGGACCTTCGGCGGAGCCACATAATCTTCGGGGCCTTCCTTCACGATGGGAGGTTCATCAATTGGTCCCTCCTCGATCTCGATGGGATCTCCATCGAAGTCCGGGTCGGAAAACATCCGCGTCGCCGTTCCCGTGTAGTCCAGGATGCTGAAGAAGAGCTTCCCGTAATCGTCACGGACCCGGGTCCCACGGCCGATGATCTGCTTGAACTCCGTCATGGAGTTGATCACCCGCACGAGCACGATGTTCTTGCAGGTCGGTGCGTCAACGCCCGTCGTGAGCAACTGAGAAGTGGTCAGGATCACAGGTGTATCCCGTTCCACATCCTGAAACTTGCTCAGATGCCCGCGGCCAATGTCGCCCTCATCCGAGGTCACCCGGCAAACGTAGTCGGGATACTGCTGAACCAAATCCGCATTCAGATTCGATAGTGCCCGCCGCATCTCGTCCGCGTGCTCCTGATCCACGCAGAACACGATGGTCTTCGCGAATCGGTCCGTCCCTTTCAGGAACGCCGTCAAATGCTTCGCCACGGCCTCCGTGCGCGCCCGTAGAGCTACCACCCGCTCGAAGTCCGCCGTCTGGTACTCCTCATCCGGAATCTCTCGCCCATACCGATCCAGGTCGCCTTGACTCGGCCGCCACCCGGCCGCGTCCCATTCCGTGACGACCCGATGGACCCTGTAGGGCGCCAGGAACCCGTCATCAATCCCTTGCCGCAGGCTGTACGTGTAGATCGGTTTCCCAAAGTACCGGTACGTGTCCCGGTTGTCCTCCCGCAACGGCGTTGCGGTCATGCCCACTTGAAAAGCTGGCTTGAAGTACTCCAGGATCTCCCGCCAATTGCTAAGATCGTTCGCACTGCCGCGGTGGCACTCATCCACCACGATCAAATCGAAGAACCCCGGATCGTACTCCCGGTACAGACCCGGCCTAACCGCGTCACGCGCGATCGCCTGATAGATGGCGAAGTACATATCCCTCGATTTATTCACCACCCCGTTCTCGATCTTCCATCGGGCATCCCCAAACGGCGCGAAAATCTTGTCCTTCGGATCGTCAATCAGGATGCTCCGGTCGGAAAGGTACAAGATCCGTGGACGCCGGAACGCGCCCTCCCGGTTCCATCGCGACGACCACAGCTTCCAGCAAATCTGGAACGCCACCACCGTCTTCCCGGTGCCAGTCGCCATCGTCAGCAGAATGCGCTTCCTGCCCCGGAGCACCACCTCCACGGTCCGGTTGATCGCGATTTCCTGATAGTACCGCGGTGACTTCCCGCTCAGGTGATACGATGGCGTCAACAGCCGCTCCGCGGATTCCACCGGCAACGGCGCCGCCCCCTGCAACCGTGCCCAAAGTTCATCCGGCGTTGGGTACGCCGTCAGTGGCCGCTCCACGCCGGTCAGGTAGTCGAACTCCAGAATTTCGTTCCCGTTCGTCGCGTAGGCGAACTTCACGCCCAGGATTTCCGCGTAATCCTTCGACTGCTGCATGCCCTCGCCGGCGGGCGCATCGTCCGGCTTCGCCTCCACCGTCGCCAGCGGCATGTCGGGGCGATAACGCAGGATGAAATCCGCCCGCTTCCCTGGCCGCCGCCGACCCTTCTGGCCTGCGACCACGATCCGGCCATCCGTGAAGGTCACCTGTTCGCAAATGCGGGCCGGCTCCTTGTCCCACCCGGCCGCCTGCAGCTTAGGGACCACCAGCAGCCGGCATGTATCGGCTTCGTTCATCCCGGTTTCCCGCCATTCCGGACATCCCGGCCCGTCCCGGCTTTCCCGGCCACGACCCAGGCATCCACCTCAGACACCCGGAACCGCCAGAACCGCCCGACCCTGTGCACCGGGATCTTCCGCGCCCGAATCCACCGGTGGATCGAATCCGTGCTCACCTTCAGGTGCTCAGCTATTTCCGCCAGCGAAACCCACGTTTCAGGTTTCATGCCCGCGCCCCCGTCGAACCATTGTGTGTCGCGACTCTTTGAAAATGTCCCCTTGTAACTCTTTAGAAATGTCCCCATGGGTGGTCTCCTGCGCTGAAGCAAGGAGGCCCCATGGAGATGATCGAAATGAGCAGCAGGGAGCGACGACGGATGACGGTGATGGC
>JAPLSZ010000267.1:0-12530 GCA_026398385.1 Kiritimatiellota bacterium
ATCTGCTGGTCGTACATCTTCGCGTTCTGCACCGCCAGCTCGCGGTCGCGGATGACGCTGGCAATCTGGTCCGGCACCGTGATGTTGCGGATCAGCACCGACTTGATCGCCACGCCCCAATCCAGGCATTGCGCGCGCAAGTGCGTTTCCAGGCTGTCCTGGAATTTCTGCCGCCTCTCGCCGACGATGTAATTCAGGGCGGGGTTCTTGCTGCCCTCGATGCGGCTGAACCCGCGGGCGCGCGGCAGGATGATCTTCTTCAGGATTTCGTCCATGATGCCCACCTGGTGCGTCAGCAGCGCGGCTTTGTCGCGCAGCAGGGCGAACTCGATAGTGCCCTCGACAACGATCGTGAAGCCGTCCATCGTCAGGAAGCTGATGGCGTCCTCGCCGCTCAGCTCGAAGCGCTGACTTTGCAGGTTGACTTCGACCACGTTCACCACCCACGGGTTGAGATAATACGTGCCCGGGTCGAGCACCTCCGCCTGCACGCCCTTCATGCCGGGCGCGACGACGAAGGTATTGCGTTGCTCCGCCGGGATGCCATTGAGCATGGTGTCCTGACCCACCAGCGCGGTCTGCACCCCCACGCAGCCGGGCCGGATGGTGATCGCATTCACCACCTGCACCTGGTAGGCATACGGATTGATGCGGTGTTTGCCCGGTCCCAGGACCTGCTCGACAATGCCCCGGCAACCTTCCGGAGCGATGATCTGGCCCGGCGGCCGATCCTGACCATACAGCCGCGTCAGCACACCCAACTGACCCGCCGGGATGTCCGTGATTTGCTTGATCTCCCAGCCCCACGTGTACGGATTTTTGAAATACCGGCCTTCCGACAGCACGTCGAGCTGGAGGCCCTTCTGCTCCGGCGTCGCCGCCATGATCTGGCCCGACGGCAGGTTCTGCCCCGTCTTGCGGATCAGGATCGCAATCTCGTCCTGGCCCGGTTCGATCCGGCAGAAGAACCAGAACCACAGCGGCAGCAGCACGATGACGATCGCCGCGGCGATGACGACGCCCGCGGACAAGGCCAGGCCGCGTCCGAAACCAGGCAGGGGTCGGCCCCGTCCCGGAATCGGCGGCGGCACGCCGAACAGATTGCCTCGCTCCATAACCAGCCCTCCTGAATTCAGACGCTCATGTTACTCCAAGCGCGGGAAAATAACCAAGCAAAATGGAAATCGCGGTTGAATCGGGCCGTCGCAGCGCCTAGGATGCCCGGCATGCTCATGGATGCGCTCCGCCGGAAGAGGTGCGGCCCGGGCGCGGTCGTCCGCCCCGTCCGCTGTACGCCAACGCACGCAGGCTGGCTGGCGCTCTGTTGCGCCGTTGTGGCGCTGGCCGGCTGCGGCCGGAAAACGGCGGCGCCGCCAGCCGCGACGGTCCCGGTCTGGGACGCGACGGCGTTCGATGGCCAGCGCGCGCTGGATGAGGTCCGGCGGCTGGTTGCGCTCGGACCGCGCGACGCCGGAACGCCCGGCGCCGCCCGCGCGGCCGATTACCTGCAGGGCCGGCTCCGCGAACTCGGCGTGGAAGCCACCGTCGCCGCCTTCCACGACGCCGCTCCCGGCGGCGCGGTCATCTTCCGCAACGTGCTCGGCAAGCTCCCGGGCGCCGGCGGCGGGCTGATCATTCTTGGCTCGCACTACGACACGAAGGCCGGCCTCGGGCCGGACTTTCAGGGCGCGAACGACGGCGGCTCCAGCACCGGCGTGCTGCTGGAAATCGCGCGTGTAGCCGCCGGGCCCTGGCGGGACGCGGTGCGCCGCGCCCGCCGCCAGGCGGCGCTGACCTTGCCCGAAATCTGGCTGGTGTTTTTCGACGGCGAGGAATGCCGCGTGCGTTATGGGCCCCACGACGGTTTTCATGGCAGCCGGCAGTTGGCGCGGCAACTGGTGACCGACGGCCGCGCCCGCGAGGTGCTCGCCATGGTCCTGCTGGACATGGTCGGCCAGCGCGATGTGCGCCTCACGCTCCCGCACAACGTCACGCCGGACCTGGCGGTGAAGGTCTTGAACGCCGCGGCGCGCGAGGGCGTACGCGAAAAAATAGCGCTCCTGGCCGACAGCGTGGGCGACGACCACGTGGCGTTTATCGACGCCGGCATGCCGGCCGTGGACCTGATTGATTTCCAATACGGCAGCGCGCCGGGCCTGAACGACTACTGGCATACCGCCGCCGACCGGCTCGATAAGCTTAGCCCCGCCAGCCTCCAGCTCGCCGGCCGCGTCACCCTGCGCCTGGTTGGCGACCTGGTCGCGGAAACCGCCGGTCCGCGGTAGGTCGGAGTCCGGATCTTGATTATCCCGGACCGCGGAGCGGGCGGAAGCGGCCCGGCACCGCTTTATTCATGGTCCTCTTCCTTGTGCTTCCGCTGGCCGTGCTTCCGACCCGCGGCAGCCGCGTCCGGGGACGCGATCGCCTTGGATGTCAGGTTCGTGCCCCCGTTGCGCTGGGCGGTCAGGAAGGGCACCACGAGCTGAAGTTCCTGATCGGAGAGCTTGGCTTTCTTTTTCATGTGCGCCTGCATCTGGGCCGGATCCTTTTTGACCGCCTTGCCCAGCGTGTGGCATTCGGCGCACTTGCCGACCACGATCTTCTGCGCCGCGCTGGTTTGTTCGGGCGTCAGGCCGGCCGCGGCGGGTGTCGTGGACGCCGCGGTCAGCAGGGCCGCACCGACGGTTAATGTTCTGAGCATGTGGTTGTGCATAAGGACGTGTTCTCCGTTCTGGCCGACGGATCGGGATGATGGTTCCAGATCCGCGGACGGCGGCGAAACTACCACGCGCTCCTTGGTTTGCAAGCCTGTTATGCGGTTTTCAAGAGCGTGGGCCGCCCGGCAGAAAACGACGTGTGCGGGCCTGATAAGCGGCATAGCCGGGGAACCGGGCCGTCAGCAACCGCTCTTCCCTCGCGGCCTTGGCGTACAGCACGGCGCCCAGCGCCAGCCACGCCAGCATGCGCAACGGAGCCCATTGACACAGCAGGCCGCCGAGCGTCAGCAGCAGCACCGCTGTGTACATCGGGTGGCGTATCCAGCGATAAGGCCCGGTTTGCACCAGGTGCGCGCCCGGCTTGAGGTCCGGCACGATGCGAAAGTTACCTGGCCGGTTGACCGTCAGAGCCCACAGCCCAAGTAAGCCGCCGCCAACCACAAGGCCCACGCCTGCAGGCTGCCAGCTAAAAGACCCCCCGGGCACCAACACCGTCACCGCCAGCGCGACTTGCGCCGCAACCAACAACCACGATGTACCGCCGGCAGGCGTCACAAGCTCCTCGCGCCGCGGCTGGCCTGGCGGGCGCGGCTAGGTGCTGCCGCCCGTTGCCGGCGGGGTGACCGCCGGTCCCTTTTTGTCAGGATTCTTTGGACGCTGCAGCTTGTCCTTGTCGATCAATTGCTTCAGGTATTCGACGTATTTTTTGGGCCCGCCCTCGCGATAGCCCGTTTGGCCGACCACCTCGCCATCCGGTGACAGGATAATGACAGAAGGATACCCCCGAATCCCATAGGCCTTGGCCAGCGCGGCGTTCTGTTCCTTGATCTTTTTGGACTGGAACTTCTGGCGGGGAAAATCCAGCAGGACGCAGACCAGGTTTGTTTTGGCATACGCTTTGAACTCGGCTTGGCTGAACACTTCTTTCTCAAGCTTCACGCACCAGCCGCACCAGTCGGACCCGCTGAAATCGAGCAGCAGGTACGAACCGGCCTTGCGCGCGTCGGTCGAGGCCTTCGCAAAGTCCGTTTCCCATGTGGAGGCTTTGGCCGTCACGCCCAGCGTGACCAGCCACGCCAGCAGCAATCCCCGGTAGTTCATTTTTTTCACGGTTCTTCCTTTCTTGGTACTGTTGCCACTATCTTCCGGTGCGGATCAATCCGTCCGGTGGCGCTCCTGTCCCGCAGCCTTGCGCCAATACGCCCGGCCTTTCGCCGTAGGCAAAATACTAGCATGCCGCGCCCGGAACGGCAACGTTGACATCGGACTGGGAGCAGGCTAACAATACCTTTTTGAAAGGAGCCCACCATGGCTAAAGCCCAGACGCCCGCAGCGGACAAGGAAAAGGATAAAAGGGAGCTGCCGGCGGCGCTCAGCGCCGTGCTGGCCCAAATTCAGAAGGAATTCGGGGACGGCGCCATCATGCGCCTGGGCGACGAGCAGGCCCGCGTCAAAGTGCCTTGCATTCCCACCGGCGCGTTGACGCTGGACATCGCGCTGGGCATCGGCGGCGTGCCGCGCGGCCGTGTAATCGAAATTTTCGGCCCGGAATCGTCCGGCAAGACCACGCTCATGCTGCACATCATCGCCAACGCCCAGAAGACCGGCGGCCTGGCGGCGTTTATTGACGCCGAGCACGCGCTCGACCCGGCCTACGCCAAGAAAATCGGCGTCAACCTCAACGATCTGCTCGTCAGTCAACCCGACTCCGGCGAGGAGGCGATGAACATTGCCGACAACCTGATCCGCAGCAACGCGCTGGACGTCGTGATCATTGATTCCGTCGCCGCCCTGGCGCCGCGCGCCGAGCTGGAGGGCGCCATGGGCGACAGCCACGTGGGCCTGCAGGCGCGGCTGATGAGCCAGGCGCTGCGCAAGCTGACCGCGGCGATCAACCGGTCCAAGACCTGCTGCATCTTCACCAACCAGATCCGCGAAAAGATCGGCGTCATGTTCGGCAGCCCGGAAACCACGCCGGGCGGGCGGGCGCTCAAGTTCTACGCCTCCGTGCGCATGGACATCCGCAAGCTGGCGAACCTCAAGGACGCCACGGGCCGCGTCTACGGCAACCACGTGAAGGTCAAAGTGGTGAAAAACAAGGTCGCGCCGCCCTTCACGGAGGCGGAGTTCGACATTCTCTACGCCGAAGGCATCTCCTGGTCGGGCTCGATCGTTGACGCGGCGACGCTGCTCGGCCTGCTGGAAAAACGCGGCACGTGGCTGTCTTTCGAGGGCCAGCAGCTCGGCCAGGGCCGCGACGCCGCGCGCGACAACCTCAAGGACGATCCCGCGCTCCAGCAGAAGCTGGTCGAGCGGATCAAGGTCAAGGCGCACGAGGTGGCGGTGGCCGGCGGCTTCGCGGTCGCCGGCGGCGCGCCCGTCACCGTCGGTGAAACCACACCGGATTAACGGCGCTGGGTCAAGCCGTCGTGTAGGACACAGAGCTCCCCGCGCCCGGCGGGTTCGGAATCCGCGTGCATGCAACAGTTTGAACATTTCAAAGCGTCGGAGCTGTACTGTCCGCGCTGCCACCAGTCGCAGCCGGTGCGCGAGCGTTTGTTGCTGGTGCTGCCGCATGCCGAGCTGTACGAGTATCGGTGCACGGTTTGTGCCGCATCGCTCGGCTCACGCGAAGTCACAGCGCCGCCGCTGGCCGCCGCCCGCCCCCCGCGCCGGATTCCGTCGCCGCACCCGGCCCGCGGCCAGCCGCCGGCGCGCCCCGGCCCGCCGCGCGGTTTGCTGCGCTGACCGCGAGCGGCAGGAGAAGCGAAAGCTCATCCAACCCAGCGCACTCCAAATAGTTTCTGAGGCTTCGTGTACGGAGCCTTTATGACGTGAAGTTGGAGAAATGCGTCCGAGGTATGGGAAATGCCCGGTTTTGTGCTGTCAGATAAGCTTAATAATAAAACCAAACTCCAGCGCGGGGCTGGAAGCCCCGCCCACAAGAAGGTGGTGCCCACTGGAGTTCTTACGAAAGCGCGAAGCACGAGCCAGTCCGGCCGCGGCGCGACAGGTTGGTCGCGCCCTACCCGCGGCGGCGCGGGCAGGTCACACCATCCGCACGCCGAGGGGGTCGCCATGGACGGTCATGGTCGGGTAGCCGTATTTCCGGCAGAGGTCGGCGGGGACGCGGTCGGCGAAGACCAGCACCATGCCGCCCTGGTCGCCGGCGATCGCGCCGGCGCCGCAAATCTTGGCGGCGGCGCCCTGGGCTTCGAGTTCGCGGATGAAGCCCTGGACCTGGTCCGGCACCACGCCGAGTTGGGTCAGCAGCAGGTGATTTTCGCGAACCACGCGGCGGATCTCCCGCGCATCGTTGACGGCCAGCGCGGTTTCCATGGCGCGGGTGACCGCCTCGAAGTCGTTCCAAAGCGCCGACTGTTCACCGATGCGCGCGCGCACCTGACTGACGCATTCGCCGGTGGTGGTCAACGGCCGGCCGGTCTGGACGAGGTACATGGGGGTGCGCGGCAGGGCGAGCTGCTCGGCTTGGCCGTTCTGGAACCGGGCGCAGCCGCCATGGAGCGAGATGTAGGGATCCACGCCGCTGGACTGACCATGCTGGAGTTTTTCGGCCTCGATGCTATAGGTCAGGTACCAGTCAGGCCGGAAGTCCACGCGGAAATAGTGGCCGATGGCGCGCAGGACGCAGAGAATCGTCGCGGCCGACGAACCCATGCCGCAGCCGATGGGGATGGTGGAGTGGAGCTTGATGTTCAGGCCCTTTTCCTCGATTTTGAGATGCAGGCCGTCGAGCAGGTTGATGAACGCGAACTCGAACAGCTCCACCGGCTTGCGCAGCACCTCGCGGATACCAAGCTGGCCGTCGAGAAACAGCAGATAATTCTTCAGCACGCGGCTTTTCAGCTCCCGCAGGGCGCGGATCGTGAAGCGCTCGCTCTCCTGCATGTCGGTCAGGTCAAAGCTGATTTCTTCCAGGATCTCGGGCGCGATCACGGTCTCGGCATGGCGATTAACCGCCATGGCGAGCGCGGGGCGGCCATAGAGCACGGCGTGTTCACCGCTTAAAATAATTTTTCCTGGCGCGATCGCTTTCATGCAGTTGCCTGATAACATCTTACATGTTTATTGATGACTTGCAAGCGATAAAATCCGGTGCGGTAGGGCGCAAAAACATGGTCGCCCTCGTCTTCCGGAACCTGGTAGCGGAAGATGTCTTCGTATTGACGGTAAGTCAATTCCACCCGGTTGGCCAGCATATTCCGGTGGCGTTCCGCCATAAGATGTTGCCGGTATCCTGGTTGCACGATGCCGCTGAAAAACTCCGCCATGCACCCGGAGCCGTAGCTGAAGAGGCTGATCCGCCGGTCGTCGAGATCCTCCGTATCGTTTTCGAGCAGGGCTGTCAGGCTCTCGTACAGCGAGGCGGCGTAGGTGTTCCCGGTCAAGCGGTTGTATACCAGCGCCGGCCCAAGTTTATGCTGGAGTTCCTCGGCGGAGGGCGGCGGAAGTTGTTCCTCGCGGCATAACCGGATGTACGCCTTCGCCGCCAACCGGGTGAACGGCAGGTGGAAACAGCAGCGCGCCAGATCCGTCAGCTTGCGGCCTGTAAGCTCGCGGTACTGCCGCCACGCCTGGACGAGGGTGGAAAGATACACTAGGGTGGAATATTTGCCGTCCACCAGCGCCTCGGTCCGGTAATTCGGGCGCCAGAAATCCATGACGTTCGCGGCGTGAAAACCCGCCTCCTCATCCACCGCCAGCAGCCGGGGTTGGGCGGTAATGAGCAGGGCTACGGCGCCGCAGCCCTGGGTCGGCTCGCCGGGGCTGCCCAGATCGTAGCGGGCGACATCCGCGCCGATGACCAGCGCCTTTTTGCGGGGATTCCGCCGGACGACCGCCAGCGCCAGTTGCAGGCCCGCCGTGGCCGCATAGCAGGCTTCCTTGATTTCAACCACCCGGCAGCGCGCCGGCAGGTTCAACAGGCCGTGCACAAACAGGCCGGCGGCTTTGGATTGGTCCACGCCGCTCTCCGTGCAGAATAGCAGCAGCTCGATGTCCTGTGAGCCCTCCTGATCCAACAGCGCCTTCGCCGCGCCGGCGCCCAAGGTGACGATATCTTCGTCCGGCGGGGGCACCGCCATTTTTTCCTGGCCCAATCCCTGGTAGAACTTTTCCGGCTCCTCCCCGCGCGCCTGCGCCAGCGTCCGTAAATCGAGATAATACTGCGACGTCTGGAAACTGAGCAGGTCTATGCCGAAATTCATGGTCTCATCAACTGATCCGCATCGGCATGAGCACATAGAGAAAAGGCACGTTGCATTTGATCACGCTCGGGCTCAGGTCGTCGGTCAATTCAAACATGATTTCATCGGCCGTCAGATTACGCAGGGGATCCATGAGGAAATCGGGGTTGAAGGCCGCGCTGATGGTCTTTCCGGCGTATTTCATCGGCACGGTTTCGGAAGCTTCGCCCACTTCCGTGGTTATGGAAATATCCAGCTTGTTTTTGCCGAAGGTCAGTTTGGCCGACGTGGTTTCGTCGGTCACCACGAGCGAAACCAGCCGCAAGGCATTCAGCAAGGCCTCGCGGTCCAAGGCGATGTGCTCCTCGGACTGGGCCGGGATCACCTGCCGGAAATTCGGGTAGGTGCCGTCAATCAGTTTGGAGACAATCAGGAGCTCGTCGAATTCAAAGGCAATCTGGTTTTGCGTGGCCTTGATGCGCAGCGGCCCCTCGCCGTGCAGCGTGGCGGCCAGCTCTTCCACCGTCTTGTAGGGCAGGATCATGTCCCCTTCCGCCCCTTTGGGAAATTCCACTTCCTGTTCATACAGCGCCATCCGGCGTCCATCGGTGGCCACCACGGCGAGTTTCTCCCCTTTGAAACTCAACAAGACGCCATTCAACACGTAGCGGGATTCATCACGGGAGACCGCATACTTGGTCGCATGCAGCATGTCCCGAAACACATCCTGCTTCAAGGAATACGTCTTGGCGGCCTCGAATTTTGGCAACGGAGGGAAGTCATCCTCCGCCAGGCCGACAATTTTGAAAAAGGACGAGCCCGCCCGTATGGACGCCACGTTTTTATCATCCACGTCAATTTCAATGTCATTGCCCGCCAACTCGCGGAAAATATTAAACAAGCGGCGCGCCGGCAGCGTGGTGGCCCCCGCCCGGCTGATTTGCGCTTCGACGCTGGCACAAACGCTGACGTCCAAATCCGTCGTCGTCAGCCAGAGCCGGTCTTTCTCGCCCCGGATCAGCACGTTGGACAAGATGGGCAGCGTAGATCGGGTGCTGACGACCGCTTGGACCTTTTGCAGGCTCTCGAGCATTTTTTCTTTGCTGACCTTGAGCTTCATGATGCGCCCTCCCGGTTATGAACAATCATACTGGCTGGAATAAATCAGTCATCGAACAAAGGAATATTATTATAGGTTGTTCACAGAATCAATAAGTATCAACAGTCCTTGCGGACAGCGGAAAATCCTCCGCGGAGGTGTTGATAAAACCGGGCACAACCCAGCCCAGGGGCTTGAAGTTGTTTATAACATTGAAAATCGATTTTTTTACCAGGTGCTGCACAGGTTTATCCCTGCTTTTTAAAAAGGCGGCGCGGCGGTCAACGGCCCAGGCGCTGCCGCAACACGGCCAGCGTCTGCCGCAGGTCCGGATCGGTTTTCATCCGGGTGTTAATGAGCGAACAGGCGTGCAGCACGGTGGCATGGTTGCGGCCAAAAGCTTCGCCGATGGCGGGCAGCGAGTGATCGGTCAAATCCCGACACAGGTACATGGCCACCTGCCGGGGGAAGGCGATGGCCTGCGGCCGTTGTTTGCTGGTCATGTCCCCCAGGCGGATGTCGTACTGTTCCGCCACGGCGCGCTGAATGCTTTCCATGGTGATGGCCCGCTGTTGCTCCTGATCCAGAATGTCGCGCAGCTGGTTTTCCACGATCTCAATGCTGGGAATGTGACCCAGCAGCGAGGCATAGGATGTCACGCGGATCAGCGCGCCCTCCAGGCTGCGGATGTTGGAGCGGATGTGCTCGGCGATGAACAGCAGCACCTCGTTGGGCAGCTTGACCTTCATTTCCTCCTGTTTCTTGCAGAGAATGGCCATGCGCGTTTCCATGTCCGGCTGTTCGAGTTGCGTCATCTGGCCCCACTGGAAACGCGTCAGGAGGCGCTGTTCCAACCCCGGGATCTCGTTGACCGGCCGGTCGCAGGTCATGACGATCTGCTTGCGATTTTCATACAACGCGTTGAACGTGTGGAAAAACTCCTCCTGCATGCCTTCCTTGCCGGCCAGAAAATGCACGTCGTCAATCAGGAGGACGTCCATGGTGCGGTACTTTCGGCGGAACTGTATGGAGGTTTTGCGCTGCAGCGATTCGACGTAATCGTTGAAGAACGCTTCGCAGGAGGTGTAGGCCACGCGCGCGCGGGTTTGCTGTTGCGACACATACTGGCCGATGGCCTGCATGAGGTGGGTCTTGCCCAGGCCGCTGCCGCCATACAGGAACAGCGGGTTGTACGCCATGGCGGGCGACTGGGCGACAGCCAGGGAAGCCGCATGGGCGAAGCTGTTGGACGGACCGACGACAAAACTATCGAACGTGTACTTGGCATTGAACGCCGGCTCCGTCTTGGACTTGAGCGCCGGACGTTCCTCCGCGCCGGCCGCGGGCCGCGCGGCGGCGGGTGTGGTGCGGGCGGCATCCACGCGGAAAACGATGTTGAGCTCCTGGCTGCAGACGCTGGCCATGGCCTGGCGGATCAAGGGCAGATAGTTTTCCTCCAGCCAGGATTGATAAAAATCATTGGCTACGGTCAGGATCAGCGTGTTCGCCTCCAAGGCCCGCGCGTCAATGACCGCGATCCACCGATCAAAAACATCCTTGGGAAGTTTCTCGGCCAGATACCCGCAGGCCTGGGCCCAGATGCGAGCGCAATTTTTTTCCACGGTGCAAACCTCTTTTCCTAAAACAACAATCCTTCATCCCTAAAAAATTCTCTCCCGATTTCCAGCTTGACAAAGGCTCAGCATCCGGCGAGTTTCATTACCGATGTTTTTTCAGTCAGTTATGAAAACCATGCCGCTGCCGCCACCGACTTATCAACAGCTTATCAACACCCCTGTCTTCTCTTGGAGCCAACAACGCCAAAGCTTGAATACTCAAGATCACGAAAGGGAACAAGCGGAAAAGGGCAAATGCACGATTTTTTTTTATGCCCACAACGTATGGTAGTTCCTTCTATTAAAAGCACCATATCTGGATGGTTGCATTATGATGGTGCTAGGAATTCAGCGCTGGTGAAAACCGGATGGCATGACCTGCTGGCCCTTGGGAACAGACCGTTGTCAACAGCCCTGAAACCCCGTTGAGCCCATGAAGGAGCCCGGAAAATGCACAAGTTAACAGGCCCTTTGCTGCTGTTGGGATCGGGGGCCGACGCCGCCTCGATCCGCTATGCCACCGGATTTTCCGCGCCGGACGCCGTGGTCTATCTGCGCTGGAAACGGCGGCAGTGGTTGGTGGTGCCCGTGCTCGAAATCAGTCGGGCGCGCGCCGCCACCAGCGGTGTCACCGTTTTATCGCCGCTGGATCTGGCGCTGTCCAAGACAGCGCGCCGGGACGTGGGCGCGTGGATGCTGGCGCTCCTGGCCAGGCTGCGCTGCCGCCGCGTGTGCGTGACCCCGTCCTTTCCGGTGGGCACCGCCCGCCGGTTGGAACGCAGGGGCCTCCGCCTGCGCGTGCTGGCGGGCGCGGTTTTCCCGGAGCGGGAAATCAAGTCCTCCCGGGAGATCGAAAAAATCAGCGCCGTGCAGCGCGCCGCGGTGGCCGCCCTGCGCCGGGCGATCCGCTGCCTCCGCGCCGCGCGGATTGCGCCGGACCGCCGGCTGCTGTGGCACGGCCGGGTTCTGACTTCGGAGGCGCTGCAGTTGGAGATCGGTATGGAATTGCTGCGGCAGGGTTGTCAACCCGGCGACATCATTGCGGCCTGCGGCGAGCAGGCGGTCAATCCGCATGCCTGCGGCGCCGGCCCGCTGCAAGCCGGCCAGCCGATCGTCATGGATATCTTTCCGCGGCATGCCACCACCGGGTACTGGGGCGATCTGACGCGCACGGTGGTCAAAGGCCGCGCGGCGCCGGCGCTGCGCCGCGCACACCAGGCGGTCGACGCGGCGCAAAAAGCGGCGCTGGGCCGGGTCAAGGCCGGTGTGGCCGTGGCCACCGTGCATCGGGCGGCCGAGGCGGTCTTTCGACGACGGGGCTATGCCACCGACTTGCGCGGCCCCGTGCCCCGCGGCTTCATCCATGGCACCGGGCACGGGGTTGGTCTGGAGATCCACGAAGCGCCGACGCTGGCCGCGGTGCCGGGCCGCTTGAAAGCCGGCCAGATCGTTACCGTGGAGCCCGGGCTGTATTACCCCGGCCTCGGCGGCATCCGCCGGGAGGATACCATCCTGGTGACGCGCCGCGGCTGGCGTTATCTCGCGCCCTGCCAGGTTCCCCGGGAGGTGTGATTAGATGCCGCTGAATGTCAGCCTCTTGATCACCCGTGCGCTGCAGGTGCTGGGGGTGCTGGTGCTGGCGGTGCTGTGCGTCCGCCTGGTGGAGTGGAAAAGCCTGTACTTCCCCGCCCGCGAGCTGGAGGCCACGCCGGCCCTGTTCAACCTGAAATTCGAGGACATCGCCTTCGTCGCCGAGGATGGCGTGGCGCTCCATGGCTGGTGGCTGCCGCACGAACACGCCCGCGGCACCGTGCTGCACTGTCACGGCAACGCGGGCAACATCAGCCACCGCCTCGAACTCGCCGCCGACCTGCACCGGCTCGGCGTCAAC
>JAPLSZ010000267.1:12628-13293 GCA_026398385.1 Kiritimatiellota bacterium
GCGCGTCCAGTATGGCGACGTCGAAAACCCGCCCATCGTCCTGCATGGCCAGTCCCTCGGCGGCGCCGTGGCGGCCCAGCTCGCGCTCGACAAACCCGTCCGCGGACTCGTGCTGGAAAGCGTCTTTACGTCCGTTCCCGACATGGCCCGCCAACTGTATCCCTGGCTGCCCGCGCGCCTGCTCTGTGCCGCCCGGTTCGACACCCTGGACAAAGTGTGCCGGATCGCCTGCCCCAAGCTCCTGGCCCACAGCACGCAGGATGAAATGATTCCGTACGCGCAGGGCCGGCAAATCTTTGACGCCGCCGCGCCGCCCAAACGGTTTTGCGCCCTGAGCGGCGGCCATAACGACGCCGGCTGGGCGGCCAGCGCCGCATACCGGCGCGCCCTGACGGACTTCCTCCGGGAAACCCTGGGCCCCGAGGCGTCCTGACGCTGAAGACCGAAGTTAATGGGTCAGTGACGTAGGGGCGCAGGCTTGTGCTGCGAAGTCAGCGAAGGCCTCCTTCGCTCTGGAGTTTGGGCTCTTGGGATCTCATGCCGTGCAGTAGAAAAGGGCGGTATCGAGGTGCGGGTTGTTTTTAAGGGGGTTCGTGTGGGTGGGTGTCTGTGACATGAAGTCGGTTAAAGGGCTGGATCGGATAGCGGAGGACCAGAGTTCTCGA
>JAPLSZ010000162.1:0-5550 GCA_026398385.1 Kiritimatiellota bacterium
AGGTTCGATTCCAGCACGGTCAAAGTGTCCTGGCCCTGCTCGACATCCCAGCCCCACAGGCCGGAATCCCCGACGCCGACGATGCGCACCGTATGGGCGCCCTTGGCCTTGGGGTATTCCCGGTTGCTGCGCAGGCCTTCCGCGTTGGTGCGCACGCGATACCCGCCAAACTCCTTGTCCATATTCTTCTGTAGTTCGAACATCAAGAACGGGTCGTCGCTGGGGGCGATGATGGACAACAACTGATGGGAGCCTATCACACGGGACGGCTTGCGCGCCTTGCAGACAGCCATCAGATTCTCGATGGAGTTCATGCGCTCCTGCCGCGCCAGCATGACGCGCAGGGATATCTCCATGGTCAGGAGCGTCATGCCGACGCTAAGGACCACCAGCACAGCCCGCTTGAAAAAGAGCCCCCATTCCTGCGCCGTATTGTGGACCCCGCGGAGAATAAAATACCAGCCAAACCACGCGCCAAGGCTGCCCGCCAGGTACCGCCGCGGACAAGGGAGGCAAAATACGCGGGTCCAGGTCCCGCCTTGCACCATCACCAGTCCCGTGGCACAGAGAAACAGGATGCTCACGGCCAGCAACAGCCCTGCAATCAGGCGCGCCCCCGGGCTCCGGCTCCACGCTCTCAACTGGTCACGGCTTGCCACTCGACTCTGTCTATCCATCATCATCGTAACACCTTCTGTAATGCTCAGGCGTTGATTTTGACAAACGGGCCGGCCCGTTCCCGGGAACCTTTTCTTACTTGGAGTACGTCAGCGGCTCACCCAGAGGATTATGCTGTCTAAATTAGACCTTGCAACAATTATTTACGTTAATTAGTAATGGGTCAGTCACATAGAGACGCCGCTGGCGATAAGATTATTGTAGGCCGGGTCTCCGACCCGGCGAAAGGCAACGCCGGCGGGCGCAGCAAGCCTGCGCCCCTACGTCACTGCCCCATTACGTTAATTAGAAATGGAGCCGCCCTGCTGCGAAGCGCACGCAGAGCAGGGCGCCGCAGAGGACGGGCCGCGCCCGCTTCACTCGCCGCCGTCCAATCAGATCCGGCCCTCGCTGGCGGGCCGGCCGCGGATGCGCGGATCCAGCGCCACAGCCGGCCGGCCCAGGGGCGACGCCCAGACCCAAATCCTCGCCTAAGGAAGACGGACTCTCTGGCGGGCCCTGTGCGTCCTTTGTTTTTGCGGCTCGGCAGGGACGCCTCGCCCTACCAGGGAACCTATACAAATTGTATGTCGCTCTGGGTAGGGCGACGCCTCCGGCGGAGCCGCTGACGCAAGGGTGTTTGCAACATGCCTCGCAATGAGCGATGTGCTTACGCGAGGATCAGGGCCCAGGGGCGCAGCCTTGATATTCCCCCCGGAATCTATGACCATGCCGCCGGGCGCATCGCTTGCTGCTGAATTAATCCGCGCCGACAGCCGCGCGCTGGTTGTACGCGGCCCGCGTTACAACATGATCCATGTCGATTGAAGATGTGAGCATGAAACAACCTGTAAGAAGAGCTCTGCTCGTTATGGGCGTTGCGCTCTGCATCCCGCTCGCCTGGGCGGCCCTCGGCGCGGGGCTGGGCCTCCTGCGCGACGACGTGTCCGTTCAGGTTCGCCAAACCACCGGTGTGCACACCCGCCTCGTCTGGTGCGAGCAAGCGGAGGGCGACGGGCGCGACGTGGGCGCCAACGGCGCCCAGCTCAGGCTCATGGGCCTGGACACCGATGACCGGCTCGGCATTCACCCGATTCTCGGAACGCTGGGCAATGTCCACAAACCCATGATCACCCCGGAAGGCGAGCGCATTGTGTTCAGCGATCTCATCGCCGGAACCATCCGCGTCATCAACTGGAACGGCGCCTGCCTGCGCGACCTGGGCCCGGGCCGGGCCGTGGCGCTCTGGATGGATCCCGGGGACCGGACCGAATGGGTCTATGCATTTAGCACGGGCAACGTGAACGCGGACGGCGCCGGCCAGCCGCTCATTCGATTCCGCCTTGATAATCCGTTCCGCAAGGAAACCGTGTGGGACCTCACGCCGGTCACGACCGACAACATCCGCCTTTCCGCCGACGGAACCTGCCTGGGCGCGCTTTTCCCGTGGCCCCTGGGCGGGGTGGCGAACCCGGCCACGCTCACCTGGCGCGAGTTGGGGCGGGGCTGCTGGCCATCACTGGCCCCGGACAACAGTTACCTGCTGTGGATATTTGACGGCGCCCACCGCAATGTCAGCATTCATACTCCCGACGGCAAGACCAGTTGGACCGTGAAGATCAACGACGCCCCCGGCATCGCGGGCAGCGAAGTCTACCATCCCCGCTGGAGCAACCATATTCGCTTCTTCTGCATGTCCGGCCCCTACCGCGCCGGTTCCGGCTCAAACCAGATTCGCGCGGGCGGCGCCGGCGTGGAAATCCACTTGGGCCGCTTGGATGACAAGCTGCAGTCGGTGGAGTCGTGGGTCCGGGTGACCAACAACAAGAAGCTGGATGTGTATCCGGATGTCTGGGTGGACTCGCCCTCCGCCGCCTTCCTGGCTTGGAAGAAGTCGGCCCTGCGCGTTCGCGACACCCTGCCGGACGGTAACCCCGTGGCGCCGCTGGTCGTGCGGGCCAGGCTCATGGAAAAAACGGCCACGCCATCGCTGGACGCCATTGCGCCTTACCGCCAGGCGCTGGTGGTTTATCGCTACACCGTGGAGACCATTCTCGCCGGCACGGAGCCAGCCCGGCAGATCCTGGTGGCCCACTGGGGCCTTGTGCACGGCAAGGAAAAACGGCTGGACCAGCGCACAGGCGAACTCTATGAATTGAAACTGGAACCCTACGCCCGCCGCAAGGAGTTGGAGGGCGAGCGGGTGGTCATGGATATCAAGGACTACAAACATCCCCTCTATTACGCCGTGGAGCACAAGTAGATGGTTTTTAGTTCACATTTGTTCCTCTTTTACTTCCTGCCCATGGTCCTGGCCCTGTACTACCTGGCGCCCGTCCGCGTACGCAATCTGCTGCTGACCCTGGTGAGTTACTTCTTCTACGGGTGGGCCAATCCCCTGTTTGTCGTGCTCCTGTTGTTCTCAACGCTGGTGGATTATCTCGCCGGCCTTGTCATGGCCACCACCAGCACCGGCGCCATCGCCACGCTGCCGGAGGGCGGGCCCCGCACGCGCCGGCACAAGGCGGCCCTGGTCACCAGCCTGCTGTCCAACCTGCTGCTCCTCGGGTTCTTCAAATATTTCAATTTTGCCGCCGACAGCTACAATACGGTCATCGCCTGGCTGGGTCTGTCCGGCTGGCATCTGGAGACCGCCCTCCGCGTAACGCTCCCGCTCGGCATCAGCTTCTATACCTTTCAATCCATGAGTTACATCATCGACGTGTACTGGGGCCGGGCGACCGCCCTGCGCAACTTCACGGATTACGCCTGTTTCGTATCCATGTTCCCCCAGCTCGTCGCCGGTCCGATTATTCGCTTTACCGAGGTGGCCGCCCAGTTGAGCCAGCGCACCGTCACGCTGGAGATCTTTGGCCGGGGCGTGGCCTTCTTCGCGATCGGTTTCGCGAAAAAAATCCTGCTGGCCAATCCCTGCGGCAAGATTGCCGATACGGTGTTCAATGGCGGGGCCGGCGCCTGCCTCGACGCGTGGTACGGCGTGTGCGCCTATGCTTTCCAGATCTATTTCGATTTCAGCGGCTATTCGGACATGGCCATCGGCCTGGGCCTGATGCTGGGCTTCATTTTCCCCAAGAACTTCGATGCGCCCTACCGCTCACGCTCGCTCACGGAGTTCTGGCGTCGCTGGCACATCTCGCTCTCGTCCTGGCTGAAGGATTACCTCTATATCCCGCTGGGCGGGAACCGGGGCGGCGAGGCGCGTACGCTGGTCAATCTCATGCTGACCATGCTGCTCGGCGGATTGTGGCACGGCGCCGCCTGGAATTTCGTCGCCTGGGGCGCCTTGCACGGGCTCCTGCTGCTTGCCGAGCGGCTGCGCGGCCGGCACAGCCTCTACGAGCGCGTCCCGCCGCAACTTCAAATCATGATCACCTTTGTTCTGGTGCTCTTCACCTGGGTGTTCTTTCGCGCCAGCGATGTGTCGGCGGCCTGGGCCTATTGCGGCCGGATGCTGGGCCTCGGCGCGGTTGAGCCCGGAACACGGCTGATCCGAACCATTGTGACCCAACCCTACTACCTGCTCACCTTTGTGGCCGCCGCCGGTATCGTCTGGCTGGCGCCCCAGACCTGGGACTGGACCCGCCGGCTGACCCTGCTCAAGATACTAATCGTGTTCGGCTTGCTCGGGCTGGCGATCCTGATGCTGAACATGCAGGCGTTTAATCCGTTCATCTATTTCATTTTCTAAGGACACCCATGCCAACGACACCACAACCTATGACACGGGAAGACGAGGCCCGGGAAGAGATGCGCCGGACCCAGGTATCCCGCGTGCTCGCCGGCGTTATGCTGGGGTTATTTCTGGCCATCGTGACGGCGGTCCCCGTCCTCCAGATCGCCGACGAGGAGCACCAAGCCTCCCTCGGCCTGCGCGCCACGCGCCTGCCGACCTGTTGCGACCTCGCCCCGCTGCTCGCGCAACCCGCCCAGGCGTGGGCCTCCTCCGCGGGTTCCCTTCCGCACCGGGTGCTTACCGCCAATCGCGCCCTGATCGCGGCCATGACACGCTACGAAAAGGCGCTGGAAGACGCCTCGTGGCTGACGCGGCTCTGGCTGCCGCCCGCACAGCAAGTGATGACCCGGTGGTTCGGAGTGGGAAATGAAAAAGTCGTTCGGGGTCAACGCGACTGGCTGTTCTACCGGCCGGACGTTGAGTATGTGACCGGCAAAGGCTTTCTCGACCCGCACCAGCAAAAAGGCCGGATCAAGGCGCAGGCGGCCAAAGACGGTCCCCTGCAACCGGACCCCGTCGCCGCCATCGTTGACTTCAACCGGCAGTTAAAAGCCATGGGCATCCGGCTGATCGTCATGCCAGTGCCGGTCAAGCCCTCCGTCCAATCCGCGGAACTGACCGGCGGATCCAGCACGCGCGACACGGCCGTTCAGAATCCATCCTTGCGCGCCTTTGTGGAGCAACTGAGCCGACAGGACATCCTGGTGTTTGACTGCGGCGATCTGCTGGTCCGGACCCAACGAAAAACGAAGTTGCCCGCCTACCTCGCCCGGGACACGCACTGGCGCCCCGAAACGGCCGCCCTGGTGGCGGAACAGCTCGCCGCCTGGATGCGCCGCGCCCGGCTGCTGCCGGATCAGGCGCCGGTCAAATACCGGCGCGCAGCGGTGGCCCTGGCCGGCCGCGGGGACTTGGTGGCGTTACTCAAGCTGCCGGAGACGCAAACGCTTTATCCGCTCGAGCCTGTGACCCTGCAACCGGTTCTCGCACTGGACGGAAGCCTCTGGACCCGCTCGGCCACCGCCGACGTCATCGTGCTGGGCGACAGTTTTGCCAATATCTTTTCGCTCCCCAGCCTGGGCTGGGGTTCGTCCGCCGGTTTCGTGGAACAGTTGTCGTATGCCCTCCAGCGCCCCGTG
>JAPLSZ010000162.1:5567-6465 GCA_026398385.1 Kiritimatiellota bacterium
CGCCTCACCATCAACGACAACGGCGCCTACGCCACGCGCCAGGACCTGGCCCGCCAACTGGCCGCCGACCACGACCGCCTCCAAGGCAAGCGGATCCTGATCTGGGAATTCGCCGCCCGGGAACTGACGCAGGGGAATTGGAAGCTCCGGCCCTGACGGACGGTGGGGAAGGCTCACCCCTTATCCATGACCTAACATTAAATGTTCCGGCCGGATGCTTTATTGTTAGGTCTCTGGTGGGGCTGGGGCTGAATGGATGTTGTGTTATTATGTTTTCCACCAGCTTTTTACAGCCGCTGAATGGTAAAATTCGTTCCGCAGCACTCCTTCGCAACATCACACTGGACAATCCGGCCGGATAGCCCAGCGTGAGGTTGCGAAGGGGCGAGGTGGAGCAAGTCCGGCACCGTTTAGCCCGGATTATTCATGAACGCTACGCATGCATTCATAATCCGCCTGATGGGTGGCCTGAAGGCCTCCCATCAGGCTTCGACGCGGTGCTTCGCACCTTGTCCCTCGACAAGCTCGGGACCTTGGCCCCACCGCTGCGGGCCTGGGACCGTGAGCCTGTCGAACGGCTCAGGGCTAACCCTGAGCGCAGGCCCGGGGTTGCGGGCCGGAGTCGAAGCCCGCAGGGCGGCTTGTTCATGCTTCATGAATAAGCCGGGTTAGGTGCTGCAGCGGCTGGTGCGGCCTTATTTGTCTGTGCGCGCAGCCTTGACATCTCCCCCGGGTTTTTGAACCATGCCGCCGGAACGGAACGCATGCTGCTGAACAAATCCATCGCGGTGGTCGTGCCGTGCTTTAACGAGGAGCGGCAGATCGAACTGTCAAGACTCGTTAGAAATGTCCCCAGTCTGGACTCATTAGAAATGTCCCCTATTCATGTGGTTGCTGC